>JBAQZI010000128.1:0-3408 GCA_049790835.1 Solirubrobacterales bacterium | reverse complement strand
GGGCCAGCGGGCGCGCTCGGCGAGCGCCGCCAGCGGCCAGAAGCCGAGCAGGAAGTAACCGCCGAGGCCGTTGACGTAGCCGAGCGGTTTCAGCAGCCGCGAGCCGCTGAACAGCGTCGAGCCTTCGCCCGCCAGCATCCTCACCAGGTCATAGCCGGCGACGCCGAGCACCCCGACGACGGCCGTGGCGACGAAGAGCTCCGCGTCTCTCCTATCCGTGACCAGGAGGACGAGCACGAGCGTGAAGATCCCGTAGAGGAGCCAGCGATCGCCTTCAATCAGGGCGCGGTCGGCCGACTCCGCCCAGCCCATCGAGAGCAGCGACCAGACGGCGAAGAGCCCGAGCGCGGCCACCGCGACGGCGGCGAGCCCGGTCGGCAGCGCCGGCCGGGCCAGCAGCAGGCCGATCGCGACGGCGACGAGACAGAGCCCGATCGGGCCCCAGACCGAGAGATCGAAGTAGCCGTAGAAGGCCGGGCTGAGGCCGCAGCCGAGGCCGAGGACCGCGAGCATCGCCCGGCGCACGGGGTCGGCGATCTCCGGCACCCCGCCCACTGCTCGCGCCGGACTCAGGAGTCGTCGGAGAGAGGAGTCCATTTGGGCCCATCGGCGGCGACGATCATTGCCAGCCCGAGCAGCAGCGCGAAGCCGGCAAGGGCGATCGCGGCATCGGGCCCCAGCCGCGTGGCCTCGATCGCCAGCCCGAGCAGCCCCAGCTGCGCGATCGCCAGGGTGCCCGCAACGGCCCGCGGCGACTTGAGGGAGACCAGCAGGCGGTGGGTGGTGTGGTCGGTGGCGCCGGAGAGGACCTGGGCGCCCCGCCGCCGCCGCGACAGCACCACCAGGGTGGTGTCGAAGACCGGCAGGCCGACGACGAGCACGGCGGCGATCAGCGTCGACCAGCCGCTCAGTTCCCCCATCGGCACCGCCATCAGGGCGCCGGCGAGGAGGAAGCCGATCGCCATGCTGCCGCCGTCGCCGAGGAAGATGCGGGCGGGGCCGGCCAGGTTGTAGCGGAGGAAGCCGAGCAGGGCGCCGCAAAGGGCGGTCGCGATCACCGCCAGCGCCAGGTCGTCGCCGATCGTCGCCAGGGCGGCGACGCCCGCGGCCGAGACCGCCGCCACGCTGGAGGCGGCGCCGTCGAGGTTGTCCATCAGGTTGAAGGCGTTGACGATCCCAGTCACCCAGAAGGCGGTCAGCAGCAGGTTGGCCGCGTCGCTGTCGAGGAACGACCAGCCGAGGCCCTCGCTCCAGAGCAGCCAGGCGGCCAGTAGCTCGACCGCCACCCGCAGCAGAGGCGAGAGGTTGACGCGATCGTCGACGGTGCCGACCAGCGCCAGGCCGAGCGTGCCGAGCAGCAGCGGCCAGTAGTCGCTCAGTCCCTCGCCGACCAGCAGGATCGCCAGCGCCACGGCGGCGATCACGGCGCCGCCGCCGAGGTAGGGCGTCGGCTGCCGGTGGGCCTTGTAGCCGGCGGGGGAGTCAAGGAAGCCGGTGCGGCGAGCGAGCGCGATCGCCGCCGGCACGGTCGCGGCGGTCAGCGCCGCCGCCAGCAGGAAGGCGACGAGGAGACGCGGGCCTTGCGTCAGATCAAGCAACTTCGTTCATCTCGACGCGCGCCTGCTGGTCGGCGATGACGTCGTCGACCATGTCGTCGATCGTGCGCACCGGGCTCCAGCCGGTGATGCGGTGGATCTGGCTCAGGTCGGGGTGGCGGCGTCCGATCTCCTCGAAGCCCTTGCCGTAGGCCTCGTCATATGGGACTAAACGGATGTCCGAGTCCGAAGCGGTCCGCTCGAGCACCCGCTGAGCGAGATCGTAGATCGAGATCTCACCGGGCGAACCGATATTGAAGGTGTGCCCGACCGCTTGCTCGGCGTCGCAGAGGAGCAGGATCGCCTCGACGACGTCGGCCACGTGGGCGAAGCACCTGGTCTGTGAGCCGTCTCCGTAAACCGTCAGGTCCTCGCCGGCCAGCGCCTGGCCGACCAGGCGCGGCAGGACCATGCCGTAGGCCGGGCTCTGGCGCGGTCCCACGGTGTTGAACAGGCGCACCACCAGCGACTCGGCGGCGGTCTCATAGCCGTAGGCGTTCGCCAGTACCTCCGAGAACGCCTTGGCGGTCGCGTAGGCCCAGCGCGCGGTCGAAGGCGGTCCGAGAATCCGGTCCGAGGTCTCCGCCAGCGGGCCGACGCTGTTCTTGCCGTACACCTCCGAAGATGAGACTACGAGTACCTTTCCGCGCCGCTCGACGACCGAGGAGATGACGATGTCGCTGCCGCGGACGTTGCAGATCAGCGAGTCGAGCGGGTGGTCGAGGATCAGCTCGACACCCACCGCCGCGGCGAGATGGAGGCAGACATCCGTCGCCCCCACGCACTCCTCGACCAGCGGCGCATCGAGGATCGAGCCCTCGACCAGCTCCGCCGCTCCGGTGGCCAGCGCCGGCTCGAGATTCTCCCGCCGGCCGGTGCTGAGATCGTCGAGGACGAGGACGGAGTCACCGCGGGCGACCAGGGCGTCGGTCAGGTGCGAGCCGATGAAGCCCGCTCCTCCGGTGATCAGATATCTCACGTCCCAGATCCCTCCCCTTAGCCGACAGCGGTCGCGGCGGTCGCTGCTCGACCATGAGCCCGCCATGCATCGCCGCGCGGCGATAATAGCCCTCGATGCGCGAGCGCAACTCTCCAGTCCGCGTGCTCCGAGTAATCGCGCGGATGAACCTCGGCGGCCCCGCGCACCATGTCGCCCTGCTCAGCCGCGGGCTCGACCGGGCAGGCTACGAGACCCTCCTGGTAAGCGGACGGGTCGGGCCTGGCGAGGAGGAACACACCAACCTCGAAGGTGTCACGGTTCGCTACCTCGACTCGCTGGGGCCGGAGATCCGCCCCTGGCAGGACCTGCGGGCGCTGGTGGCGCTGATCCGGCTGATCCGCGGGTTCCGCCCCGACATCGTCCACACCCACACGGCGAAGGCGGGGCTGCTCGGCAGGACCGCGGCGATCCTCGCCTCCCGTCCCCGGCCGCTGATGGTCCACACGTACCACGGCCATGTGTTGCGTGGTTACTTCGGGCGGGTGACGAGTGCTGTTTTCAGATTCCTCGAGCGGGCGCTGGCGCGGGTCAGCGATCGCCTGATCGGGGTAAGCGCCGCCACCGTGGAGGAGCTGGTCGAGCTGGGGATCGCACCGCGGGCGAAGTTCCGCGTGGTCCCGCTCGGCCTCGACCTCGACCCCTTCCTCGCGCTCGATCCCGAGCCGGACCCGGCCTGCCGCCGCGAGCTGGGCGCCGAGCCGGGCGACGTCCTCTTCACCTACACCGGCCGGATCGCGCCGATCAAGCGCGCCGACACGATGCTGCGCTCGCTGGCGCTGGCCCGCGCCGGCGGCGCCGCGGTCAGGGTCGCGG
>JBAQZI010000127.1:0-2394 GCA_049790835.1 Solirubrobacterales bacterium | reverse complement strand
GTCTTGAAGAGCCGCGTCACCATGGCGATCTGCTCGCCGAAATCGAGCGCTCCCCTCTTCGCCAGCTCCTCCTGGTACGCACGGTAGACCGATGCGATCTCGGTCAGCCGCAGGACCTCCAGCGCCGCGCCGTCCTTGACGTACGTGTGCGCCAGCTCATCGATCTGGGCGTGCTGCTCCGGCTCGAACTGGCTGCGGTAGAGGGCTCGGCCTGTCCCGGCGACCGTGCGCCGTGCCTCGCGGTCCGCGGCCTTGTTCGCGACTTCCGCGTCGTAGCTTTCTGCACCGATGCGCTCGTTCTCGCGCAGCTTCGCGTACGCGCTGCGCACCTCGCGCGGCGGCTTCAGGTTGCCCTGGGTGGCGAGGCGAGCGGCCGCATCGGCGTAGCTGCCGTATCGGTTTTCGAAGGTTGCGCGCTCTTCGGCAACGAAGGCGTCGAAGTCGGCTGGAGTGACCAGCTCGTCCTTCGCGCGGTTGATGAATTTCACGAACTCCGGCAGCGCGTAATCGGTGTGGTAGACGAGGTTCAGGCTTGGCCGCAGGTCCCGAATGAGCAGCAACTGACCGATGCCGTCAAGCACATCCGGCCGCGGCGGCAGGTCCGCCTCCGCCGGTGACTCCGACAGGATGCGATGGCAGAAGCTATGGAAGTTGGAGACGGTGAGGCGGGCGCGCGTTGCCGGGCCGACCGCTTCCTCGATGCGCGCCTGGAGCTCGCGCGCGGCCTTGACGTTGTAGGTCAGGACGAGGATCTGCTCGGGAAGGAGGTCTGGCTTGCTGTCGAGGAGCCATCTCACTCGCTCAACGATGACCCGCGTCTTGCCCGTGCCGGCCCCTGCAATGACCACGGCCGGCCCATCGCCGTGCTCGACGATTCTTCGCTGTTCGTCGGTGAGCGCGTGGGTTGGGCGATCCGCGGCAGCTGGCGGCGCTATGGCGATGTCGGTTCCCTCCCTGCGGGAATCATAGCGTCGCCGCCGTTCGCGACAGCTCAGGTGTCGCGCCCCAGGTTGGTCTAGCTAGTTAGCTAGGCCAACCATGTGGGCACTGTCCAAGCCGTACACGAGATCGCCTCCGCCGGCACTGAGACGGACGCCCGCTAAACACAGTCCAGTGTGCTCAGGTCCAAGCCGCGGCGTTCGAATTCGCCACGGACGCTCCGGTAGATCGTCTGAGCCTGACGCAGACTCGCCGACGACTGGAGCTTGTTGATGGGAGGAAGGTCGTCGGGGTAGCGCGCCTCCACCGCGTACTGCGTGAGCCGAGACAAATCGCGATGCGTCGACTTGATGCGCCACCCAGGAGGCAAGCGATTACGCAGATCATCTAGGTCGTGCGATCTGGGCGCAGCCTTCCCCTCGAGAACCAGAGCCGCCTTGATCGCCTTCTCGACCGCCTGTTGGGCGTGAAACGCGACGTTCCTGGCGGGTACGCGCCACTCCTTCTGGGCAGCTTCGGCAGTCACGAGATCGCCGCACGCCAGTTCGAGCCAGGGAATGGCTGCTGAGGAAGGCTCAACGGCGCTCATAGACCGCCAAGCCTTCCGCCTGAGCCTCGCGGAGGGCGGTCCCGGGCATCGCGTTGCCCGAGTTCATCTCCTCTTCTGAGATCACGAGAACGTCCTTGGCGATCGGCAGATCGCGCAGCGCCCGCCTGACCTCGATAGCAGCTTGACGCCGATCGGGGGAGCCGGGCAGGACGACAAGGAAGTCGAAGTCGCTGTCCCAGCGTGCTTCACCGCGGGCCTGCGATCCAAACAGGAGAATCCGAACCGGATCGAAGCGCTCCACCACCCGTTCGACGGCGGCCGGGACCCATTGCGAGGCAAGGCTACCCGGCGCAGCTCGGTGCAACCGCCGGGCGGCCCTTCGACGGGCGGCCTGACCTCGAGTCTGCGGCCGCGCCGCGGAAGCTCGCGCACTCGGAAGGGACCATTTCGCGATCTCCTGAAGAGCTACGATCGGCGCATCCGCACTGAGCCGATATCGCGGGCGGATCCCAGAATCCTTCGTTACGGCACCATCTGCCACGAGCGAGGCCAGGGCACGTTGAACACTTGAGGTCCTGCGGCCGAGTGCCGTGGCGAGGTCGCTCAGCGTCCGGCCCTCCGCATAGTCGCTGAGAGCCAGGATGACCTCGGCTGTGACGTCGGCAAGGCGAACCATGAGGAGTCCCATTATCTACGCAAGTTGCGTAAGAAGCAAGCCTTTCAGTCAGATGGCCAGTGACGGCTGACGCGGTTCGTGCCGCGGTTTGGGGCCACCTCGTCGGCGACGCGATCGGGGTGCCGTACGAGTTCGGCCATCACATCGAGACGGTCGAGCTCCGCGGACACGGCACGCACAACCAGCCGCCGGGCACCTGGAGCGACGACGGCGCCCTCATGCTGGCGCT
>JBAQZI010000126.1:0-3382 GCA_049790835.1 Solirubrobacterales bacterium | reverse complement strand
GGGGAGGGAGGGGGGGCGCTGCGGGCGGGCTCGTCCTCGACCCCCCCTCCCTCCCCGCCACCCGCGGGAGGGGCGGATTCACCGGGGATCCAGCGGATCGGGCTGTCGGCGACGCAGCGGCCGCTGGAGCGGATCGCGAAGTTCCTGGTGGGTCCGAAGCGCGACTGCCGAGTTGTGGACGCGGGGCGGACCAAGAAGCTGGACCTGGAGATCGTGGTGCCGGTGGAGGACATGTCGGATCCGGGAGCCCCCGCGTACCCCAGCGAGGATGGCGTCCCGCCCTCTGAAATCGAGCCCAGTGCCCACGTGCGCTCGATCTGGCCCGCGATCTACCCAAAGCTGTTGGAGCTGGTCCAGGACCACACGTCCACGATCATCTTCGTCAACAACCGCCGCGCCTCCGAGCGCCTCGCCAAGAGGTTGAACGAGCTCGCCAACGGCGAAGGCGACCAGGAGCTGCCGGCGACCGAGCACGCGGGCCACAGCAATGGCTCCTCGGAGGCCGCCCCCGTGGGTGGCACGGTAGGGGGTACCACCCCCGAGGAAGCTTTAGCTACCGCAGGGGGTGGTGGGTCCCCTGCCGTGACAGGCCCCGCGGGGGCGGCCTCCGCCGACGGCTACGTCGAGATCGCCCGAGCTCACCACGGCTCCCTCTCCCATGAGGAGCGCACCCTCGTAGAGGAGCTGCTGAAGTCAGGCCAGCTCCCCTGCCTCGTCGCGACCTCCTCGCTCGAGCTCGGAATCGACATGGGCGCCGTCGACCTGGTGATCCAGGTCGAGTCGCCGAAGTCCGTCACCCGTGGCCTGCAGCGCATCGGCCGTGCCGGCCACGGGCTTGGAGAGACCTCCAAAGGGAGGATCTTTCCCAAATACCGCGGCGACCTGCTCGAGTGCGCCGTCGTCGCGCGGCGCATGCGCGAAGGGGAGATCGAGGAGACGACGATTCCCCAGAACCCGCTCGACGTGCTCGCCCAGCACCTGGTCTCGATGGCGGCGCTGGACGAGTGGGAGGTCGACGCGGTCGAGCGCCTGGTCACCGCCACCGAGTCCTTCCGCGAGCTCTCCCGCGAGCAGCTGGAGAACGTGCTCGACATGCTCGACGGGCGCTACCCGTCGGACCGCTTCGCCGAGCTGCGGCCGCGGATCGTCTGGGACCGCACCAACGGCACCATCCACGGCCGCAAAGGCTCTCGCTCCCTGGTCGTCACCAACGCCGGCACGATCCCCGACCGCGGCCTCTACGGCGTCCACCTGCCGGACGGCCGCCGGGTCGGCGAGCTCGACGAGGAGATGGTCTACGAGGCCCGCCCCGGCCAGACCTTTCTGCTCGGCGCCACCACCTGGCGGATCGAGGAAATCACCCGCGACCGGGTGATCGTCACCCCGGCCCCGGGCGCGCCCGGCGCCGTCCCCTTCTGGAAGGGCGACGGGATCGGCCGCCCGGCCGAGCTGGGGCGGGCGATCGGCGCCTTCTCCCGCGAGGCGGTCTCGCGCGAGCCGGCCGAGCTCGCCGCCGAGTACGACCTCGACCCGCGCGCCGCCAACAACCTCGTCACCTACCTGCGCGAGCAGCAGCAGGCGACCCGCGTCGTCCCCTCCGACGAGACGATCGTGGTCGAGCGCTTCCGCGACGAGATCGGCGACTGGCGGCTCTGCATCCTCTCCCCCTTTGGCGGCCGCGTCCACTCCGCCTGGGGCCTCGCCCTCGCCGCCAAGATCCGCAACGAGCGCAACCTCGAGGCCGACGCGATCTGGTCCGACGACGGCATCGTCATCCACCTCCCCGACGCCGACGAGCCGCCGCCCGCCGACCTCGTCCTGATCGACCCCGACGAGATCGAGGACCTGATCGTCGGCGAGCTCTCCGGCTCGGCCCTGTTCGGCGCCCGCTTCCGCGAGAACGCCAGCCGCTCGCTGCTGATCCCACGCGCCTATCCGGGCAAGCGCACGCCGCTCTGGCAGCAGCGCCTCAAGTCCCAGAGCCTGCTCGAGGTGGCCCGCGACTTCCCCCGCTTCCCGGTCATCCTCGAGACCTACCGCGAGTGCCTGCAGGACGTCCTCGACCTCCCCGCCCTCGGCGATCTCCTGACCAAGCTGCACTCGCGCCAGATCGGCCTGGTCGAGGTCGAGACCCCGACCGCCTCGCCCTTCGCCTCCTCGCTGCTGTTCGACTACGTCGCCACCTACATGTACGAGGGGGACACGCCGAATGCCGAGCGGCGGGCGGCCGCGCTGGCCCTCGACCGCGACCTGCTGCGCGAGCTGCTCGGCCAGGAGGAGCTGCGGGAACTGATCGATCCCGAGGCGCTGGTCGAGGTCGAGGCACAGCTGCAGCACCGCACCGAGGCCGGCCGCGCCGGCGACCGCGACGCCCTGCAGCAGCTGCTGCGCAACCTCGGCGACCTCACCGCCGCGGAGTGCGAGGAGCGGGTCAGCGAGGGCTACTCGGCCACCTCGATGTTGGAGAAGCTGGAAGCCGAGCGCCGCGTCGCCAAGGTCCGCGTCGCCGGCGAGGAGCGCTACATCGCCGCCGAGGACGCCGGCCTCTACCGCGACGCGCTCGGGGTGCCGCCGCCGGGTGGGCTGCCGGAGACCTTCCTCGAGGACCACCCCGACGCGATGCGCGCCCTGGTCCGCCGCTGGGCCCGCACCCACGGCCCCTTCCCGACCGCGCGCCTGGCCGAGCGCTACGGCGTCGACCCCTCCCCGGCCCTGCGCGAGCTGGAGAGCGAAGGGGCGATGGTCCGCGGCGAGCTGCTGCCGGAGGGCACCGAGCGCGAGTGGTGCGACTCCGAAGTCCTGCGCCGGGTCCGCCGCGCCAGCCTCGCCCGCCTGCGCAAGGAGGTCGAGGCCGCCGACACCACCCAGCTGGCCCGCTTCCTGCCGAGCTGGCAGAACGTCGACGCCTTCCGCCGCGCCGGCGCCGGCCCCGACCGCCTGCGCGAAGCGCTGGTGCCGCTGCAGGGCGTCGCCCTCACCCCCAAAGTCTGGGAGGGAGACGTGCTGCCGCGCCGGCTCGGCGCCTACTCGCCCTCCTGGCTCGACGAGCTCTGCACCAGCGGCGAGCTGGTCTGGGTCGGCGCCGGGGCGCTCGGCCGCAGCGACGGTCGCGTCGCCCTCTACTTCCGCGAGGACGTCCGCCTCGCCGGCCCGCCGCCGGCCAACGCCAAGCTGGAGTCGCCCAGCGGCGAAATTCACGAGGCGATCCGCGAGCGCCTCGCCGCCGGCCCCTCCTTCTGGCTCGACCTGCTCGCCGACCTCGACCATCCCGCCGAGGAGCTCCACAACGCCCTCTGGGACCTCGCCTGGACCGGCGGCGTCACCAACGACGCCTTCTCGCCGCTGCGGGCGCCGCGCCTGCGCGCGGTCGGCTCGCCGGAGC
>JBAQZI010000125.1:0-11715 GCA_049790835.1 Solirubrobacterales bacterium | reverse complement strand
GCCCAGGCGGCATCCGCCGGGGCCGGGAGCGAGCGCCAGGTTCAAGCCACGGACCCGCCGCAGAGCGCGGCGCCGGCGCCCACGGGCGCGGACCCGGCGCAAGCGAGCTCGCTCAACCAGGAAGGCTTCGAACTGATCCAGGCCGGCGCCTACGAGGAAGCGGTGCCGCTGCTCGAAGAAGCCGTCCGCGCCTTCCCGTCCCGCACCGAAGACCTCAATTACGCCTACGCGCTGTTCAACCTCGGCAGCGCCCTGCGCCTCAGCGGGCGTCCCGAAGAGGCGATCCCGGTGCTCGAACGCCGGCTGGAAATCCCGAACCAGACCGGGACCGTCAGCCGCGAGCTGGCCGCCGCCCGCCGCGAAGCAGGCCTGTAGCGGTCGCTCCCTCCAGCTCGAGCAGGAAGCGCTTGCGCTCGAGACCGCCGGCGTAGCCGGTGAGCTTGCCGTCCTTGCCGACGACGCGGTGGCAGGGGACGATCACCGAGAGCGGGTTGTGGCCGACGGCGCCGCCGACCTTGCGCGCCAGGGTCGGCTCGTCGCCCAGCTCCCGCGCGATCTCCCCGTAGGTGGTGGTCCGCCCGTATGGGATGCGGGCGATCAGCTCCCAGACGCGGCGCTGGAACTCGTTGCCGGCGGCCGTAGTCGCCAGCTCGAAGGCGTCGCGCTCGCCGGCGAAATACTCGCTCAGCTCCGCTTCGGCCCGCTCGAAGCCCGCCGCCGACCGGGTGCCGAAGACCTCCGGATCTGGCATGTACCAGTGGCCGGGGAAGTAGAGCCCGCTCAGTACCCCGTCGACGGCGACGAGCGTCAGCTCCCCGAGCGGCGAGTCGATGCCGGTGTGCGTCCTGGTCATTCCGCTGCCCCTCTCGGTTGCGTGCCGTCCCAAGTAGAACGCGCCGGCAGGCGGATTCGTGAGGTCTACGCCAGTCCCGCTCCCAGTCAAGGTTTTCGCCCCATTGCCAGGGCCTGACGCCGCTCGGGGCTGGAAACCGAGAGGATGGGTCGATGCCCCAACCCCGCCGCCCGAAAAAGGAAGCCGAGCGTGAGGACCACGGCTGGGTCATCTCCTTCGGCTGCAAGCCCACCGGCACGCTGCGGCGCCTCAAAGTCGACACCGACCCGGCTTCCGACACGAGTCCAATCGAAGTCCCCTGCGTCTGCGGCGAGACCCACCGGGTGACGGTCTCCCCGTACCGGCGCCGCCGCTCCGCCGACGAAGCGTTCGACGTCGAGGTCGCTTCGCTCGACCAGCTGCGCTGAGCAGCTCCCTTCAGCAAGTCATGAGCGCAGCGGCGGTGAGCGCCCGCTCTCGCCGGTCGGCGAATCCCGTTCGCGGCGCACATAGTCGAAGGCGATCCAGGCGGCCGCCGCGACCGGAACGGACAGGAGGGCGCCGAGGATGCCGGCGACGACGGTCCCGGCCGCGAGGACGAGCAGGATCGCCACCGGGTGCAGCTGGATCGCCCGGCCGACGACGTTCGGGTAGAGCAGGTCGCCCTCGATCTGCTGAATCGCCACGATCGCCGCGATCACGAAGGCGGCGTCGATCGGGCCCTCGCTGATCAAGGCGACGAGCGCCGCGATCGCACCGGCGACAAAGGCGCCGACCAGGGGAATGAAGGCGCCGAGGAAGACGACGACCATCAGCGGCAGGACCAGCGGCACGCCGATGATCGTCAGCGCGATGCCGATCAGCACGGCATCGATCACGGCGATCAGCGCGACTCCCCGCATGTACCCGGCGGTCGAGCTCCAGACCTCGCCGGCGGCGCCGTCGATCAGCTCCCGGTGGCGCTCCGGCGCCAGCGATGCGGCCCAGGCCCACATACGGCGGCCGTCGTGGACGAAGAAGAAGAGCAGGACCACGAGCAGAAGCAGGCCCGCTATCACCTCGGCGAGCAGGGTGGCTCCGGAGAGCACGCCCTTGCCGATGCCGCCGGCGTTCTCGCGCAGCGAGGCGAGCCCGTCCTCGACGGCGCGGTCGATATCGCTGCGGGCAAGGTCGAAGGGGCCCTGAACCAGCCAGCGCACCACCTCCTCGATCGCTTCGTCGACGCTCTCCTCGAGTTCCCCGAACTGATCGACGAACGCCGGGGCGATCAGGGCGATCAGCCCGGCCAAAAGGGCGGCGCCCAGCAGCATCACCACGAAGGTCGCGACCGCGCTCGGCCAGCCGTGCCGGCGCAGCCAGTCGACAGGAGGGATCAGGAACGTGGCCAGCAGCAGCGCCACCAGCACCGGTACCACGACGATCCGCAGCTGCCCCAGGATCCAGAGCGCGAAGACGATCCCCGCCAGCAGCAGGATCAGGTTGAGGGCGACGCGAGTCGCCGGCCAAAGCACCCGGCTCACGGCTAGGCGCGTTCGGCGAGCACCGCCGCCGGATCCGGATGGGCGAAGGAGCTGAGGCCCAGCCAGTTCGGGAAGCTGCGAACCAGATCCTCCGGGCCGGTCACCTTGACCCGCCGCGAACGCATCGCCGCCCCCAGCTCCAGCTTGCCCATCCAGACCTCGGCCATCGCCCGCGCCTCGGCGTCGACCTGCAGGTCGATCGCGAAGCCGGGGTCGGAGAAGCAGATGTCGGCGCCGGAGCTCCGCGCCACCAGCCACCAGGCGCGCTTGGAATCGTCGACGTCGCGGTAGCGGAAGAAGGTCACGACCTGGTCCTTGGGCAGCCGGTCGAGCAGCAGGCCGCGGCGCATGTCCCACATCAGCAGGGCCGGGTCGGCCTCCTCGGCGCTGATCTCCCGCTTCAGCCAATCCCGGCTCCAGGTCCCGAGCGAGACGACCAGGGGCCCCAGCGCCTCACCGGCGGGAGTGAGGCGGTAGGCGTGCCCGCGCTCGCCGTCGAGCGGCTTCCTCGTGATCAACCCGGCACGCTCCAGCTCGCGCAGGCGTTTGCTGAGCAGGGACGAGGACATACGGGGGACGCCGCGCTGGAGCTCGTTGAAGCGGGTGCTTCCCATCAGCAGCTCGCGCACGACCAGCAGCGTCCAGCGCTCAGTCAGAACCTCCGCCGCCTGTGCGACCGGGCAGAACTGTCCGTAGCTCTCTGGCATATCCCTCCGCTCGAGTGTACGTGCCCAACTGCAGATCTTGAAGTTGATCGCCGCCCCGATAGGGCGTAGAAAAAGGTTGACAACACGCGAGAAGGAGGATCCAGTGAGTGAGAGCGCCGAGACGATGAGCCCTTCCCCCGATGCCGACGCCGAGCTGAAGGCCCGCCACCGGGCGATGTGGGCGTCCGGCGACTACCCCTCGATGGTCGAGACCTTCCTCGAGCCGCTCGGTCCGCGGCTCGTCGAGGCGTCCGGGATCGGCCCGGGAGCGCGCGTCCTCGACGTCGCCGCCGGGACCGGCAACGCCTCGATCCCCGCTGCCGTCGCCGGCGCCACCGTGACCGCGAGCGACCTGACCCCGGAGCTGTTCGAGGCCGGGCGCGCCCGCGCCGCGGCCACGGGGGTGGAGTTGGAGTGGATCGCGGCAGACGCCGAGGCGCTGCCGTTCGAGGACGCCGGCTTCGACGCCGTGATCTCCTCGATCGGGGTGATGTTCGCCCCCCACCACCAGGCGGCGGCCGACGAGCTGGTGCGCGTCTGCCGCCCGGGCGGCATGATCGGGCTGCTCAGCTGGACGCCCGACGGGATGCTCGGCGCCCTCTTCCGGACGATGGGACCGTTCATGCCGACGCCTCCGCCCGGCGCCCAGCCGCCACCGCTGTGGGGTGGCGAGGAGCATCTGCGCGAGCTGCTCGGCGATCGCGTCGAGCTCGGCAAGATCGAGCGCGACGTGCTCGAGGTGAACGCGTTCGAGCACCCGCACGACTACGCGGAGCACTTCAAGCAGCGCTACGGCCCGACGATCGCGGCTCTGACCAACGCCCGCAAAGACGGACGGGAGCAGGAGCTCGAGCAGGCGCTGGACAGCTTCTGCGACGAGTGGAACCGCGGCAGCGCCGACGACGCGCGCTTCGAGATGGAGTACCTGCTGGCGGTCGGGCGGAGGCGATCGTGAGCGCCACCCCGGACCGGCTGGGAGCCTGGCTCGGCGCGGGAGCGTCCGTTTAGACCTCGGGGCCGCGCGATTCGACGGTCTCCCAGGTGCGCAGGCCGCGGGCCTCGACCGCCTCGAGGATCTGCCGCCACTCCGCCAGCGCCCCGACCCCGACAACGCCCTTGTCGGAGATCTCGCCGCCGCCGAGCATCGGCAGCAGCACGACCGGGGTCGTGCCCGAGGTCGCGTAGACCATGTGCGTCCCCCACGGGATCTTCGCCCGGGCTTCGGCGAGGGAGACGATCAGGCCCTGGGTGTGGACGACCTCGCGACCGTCCTTGCTGCCGACCACCTCGACGCAGACGGCGAAGGCCCCTTCGCTGACAGTCCCATCGGCGAGAGCCTCGTCGTACCGCTCAGGGGGGATGAACGAGCGTCCGAGGATGGTCGGCAGATCGGTGTCGTCGGTGGGCTCGTCGGAGGCGAGCTGCTTGCGCAGCGCCTCGATCCAGATGTCCCGCGAGGAGCGCCAGCGCCCGTTCGAGAGGCCGCTCTTGACCTCGACCCGCTGGAGATCGGCTCCGAGATTGTGCATGGTCCGCATCTCCGGGTGCATGAAGCCGGTGAAGACCGAGATCGGCCCCAGCTCCGGCCACTCGTAGACCTCCTCGCTGTCGAGCAGGTCGACCTCGACGACCTCTCCATGCTCCCAGCGCATCGGCGTCGGCATGTTGAAGTAGGGGATCAGGCTCGGGCCGACCGTGGAGACGAGGTCGCTGCCGTCGTTGCGCTCGACCCAACGCACGGTCACGCTCTCGGCCGCGGTCAGCCCCTCGATCGCCCGCCGCGCCGCCAGGTCCACCCAGCCGGGGGCGACGCCGGCGCAGGAGACCGCGGTCAGACCCGCCGCCGCGAAGCTTCGGTCGAGCTCGAACTGGGCGTCGATCGTGTCCGAGCGCGGGATCATCCCCTCGACCTCGAACGGCCCGGAATTGAGATCCATGTAGTGGGCGCCGCCGCGCAGGCAGCCGTCCATGACGCTGAGGTTGAGATGCGGCATCGTCGCGTTGACGACCGCGTCGAGATCGCCGGCCCAGGCGCCCACCGCCTCGCCGTCGCCGGCGTCGACCACGCTCGCGGTCAGCTCCGTCTCGCGGCCGAGGCCGTCGAAGCGCTCCCGGGCCAGGGCCAGCCGGCCCTCGTCGACGTCGGCCAGGGCGATCCGGTCGACCCCCGGCTCGTCGGCGAGCAGGGCCGAGAGGCCGCTGCCCTCAGCTCCGGCTCCCATGATTCCCAGGTTCACACCCGGGAACTTACCACTGATTAGACAGCTTGTCTAGTTACGGCGATGCTCTCGGCAAGGATCTCCACGGCGCTCCGCAGCTGCCGCTCGGAGATCGTGAAGGGCGGCGCCAGGCAGAGGATGTCATCGAGCAGGCCGCGGGTCAGCAGGCCGCGCTCGCGGGCCTCGTTGGCGGCCCGTCGACCCCGCGCCCGCGCGGTCGGGAAGCGCTCGCGGGTCTCGCGATCGGCGACCAGCTCGACCCCGACCATGAGCCCGGCTTGGCGCACCTCCCCCACTTCGGGCAGCGCTCGCAGCGGCTCGACCAGCTTGGCCAGCACGGCGCTCGTCTCGCGCACGCGCTCCAGCATCCCCTCGCGCTCGATCGCCTCGATGTTGGCGAGGCCGACCGCGCAGGCGACCGGATGGCCGGAGTGGGTAAAGCCGTGCATCAGGTAGCCGGGTTCGGCGGCGCTGTCGCGCAGCTCGTCCCAGAGCAGGTCGGAGATCAGCACGCCGCCGAGCGGGACGTAGCCGCTGCTGACCCCCTTGGCGAAGGTGACGATGTCAGGGACGATGCCCTCGTGCTCGACCGCGAACCAGCTGCCGGTGCGACCGAAGCCGGTGATCACCTCGTCGGCGATCAGCAGTGCGCCGTGGCGATCGCAGACATCGCGCAGGCGCCGCAGATAGCCCACCGGGGGCACGATCACACCACCGGAACCGAACACCGGCTCGACGATCACGGCGGCCACCCGATCGGCGCCCAGGCGCGCGATATCGGCCTCCAGAGCGGCGCCGGTGCAGACGGGGCAGGTCTCGACATCGCAGGGAACGCCCGCCGCGCAGCGGTAGGGGTACGGGGCCGGGACCTCGACGATGTCGGGCGCGGCGGCGCCGAAGTCGGCGTGGTAGGGGGCCAGCCTGGTCACGGTCGTGGTCACCCCGGCGAGGCCGTGGTAGCCGCGGTCGTGAGCGATCACTATCGACTTCTCGGGCCGGCCGTCGCGGACCCAGTGGCGGCGCGCCAGCTTGATCGCGGTCTCGTTCGCCTCGCTGCCGCCGGAGACGAAGAAGACGCCGCTGAGGCCGTCCGGCGCGAGGTCGGCGATCCGCTCCGCCAGCTCGATCGCCGGCGGCGAGGAGACGCCGCCGAAGGTCGCCGCGTAGGCGAGGGTCGATAGCTGGTTGGTCGCCGCGTCGATCAGATCCTGGCGCCCGTGCCCGAGATTCACCGTCCAGAGACCGGCGGAGCCGTCGATCAGGCGGCGACCGTCGGCGGTGATCAGCTCGCAGCCCTCGCCGCGGACGATCACCAGCGGCCCGGTCTCCGGCAACCGCGAGTGATCAGTAAGGGGGTGGACCAGGTGGGCGAGGTCCGACGCGGCCTGATTTCGAGCGCGAGTTGCCATTTCCCCTTGCTGTTAGAGGTGCCGCGCCGGTGCGGCGGGGTCGACCACGCACGGTATCGAAATTAGACACTGTGTTCAACTGTGAGGCCACGGCGCGGCGGCGGGCGCCGGGCCATGCGGGGCGAGGGACAGGACCACGGCAGCGCCAACCCCGCCGGGCGACGCGAAGGACCTCGAACTCGCGTACTCCGAGGTTCCGCGGTTCCTTTCCCACGGGATGCGTGGATACGGAACCGCGCAACTGTCCAGCCCCGTTCCGCGGTTCCCTTCCCACCAAATGCGTGGATAAGGAACCGCGCAGCTCGAGGTGCAGGGTCCGGGCACCGAGGACGCCGCACGGCACCGGGTCCGCCGCCGCCAGGCCTGCGCGGGAGGCTTTCGCCGGGCCCCCTCAGGAGGCGCTGATGCCGCGACCCAGCGGGCTGCGCGGCGCCTGCTCCGGCTCGACGTTGCAGATCGAGTACCAGTGCAGCAGCGCCAGCTGATGGGCCGCGGCGTCGATCTCCTCGGCCGGGGCCGAGACGTCGAAGGAGGAGAGGACCGACTCGATCATCGCGTAGGCGGCGCGGACGCCGAACTCGAGGTCGATGTCCTCGCGGATCAGCCCAGCCGCCTCGTCCGCCGCATGGACGGCGAGGATCCAGCCCAGCATCGCGTCGTCGGCGCCTTTGTTCGCCTGCTCCCAACCGGAGCCACGAAGGTTGCGGGCGACGGCGACGATCGGCCGCAGGTCGGCGTTCTCCACCCGCCAGGCGAGCGCCTCGCGGACCATCTCCTGGATCAGCTCGAAGGAGGTCTGGCCGGAGCGGGCGTTTTCCCGCAGCCGCTGGGCGATCCGCGCGTAGCCGGTCATGTAGTCGCTGATGATCTCCGCGAGGATGTCCTGCTTGTCGTCGAAGTTGTTGTAGACGGTCGCCCGCGCCACCCCCGCCGCCTTGGCGATGTCGCCGATCGAGGTCTCCGAGAAGCCGCGGCGCGCGAACAGCTTGCGGGCGGCCTCGACGATCTTCGTTCGCGCCCTCGGCTCCCCCCGCCGTGGCCGCATCATCCTGCGCCCCTGCCGGCGCGGCGAATCTGCCCCATCACCGGCCGAGCCTATCCGAGCGTCCGACGGCGCCGGCGCCGTGCACCCATCAATGGACCTCTTCCGGCAGCTCGTACCAGCGCTTGCGCTCCCCCACCCGCGCCCGCAGCTTCCAGCCGCGGCTCTTCGGCGCCGCCTCCAGCTCCGCCCGCAGCCGCCGCAGGCGCTCTGCGACCAGCTCTCCGTGCTCGAACCCCGGTAGCCGCATCGCGAACTCCTCGCCGCGCTCGGCGACCATCCCCAGCGTCCTCCAGAGGCCCCAATCCGAAGCGGCGAGGGAGGCGAGGTAGGCCGAGTTGACCCCGCTCTCGTCATCGCCGAGGTCGTGGTCGGCGAGCAACGCGCAAACGTCGATCAGGTCCTTCTCGTTGGTCTCCACCACCTGCAGCTTCATCAGCAGCAGGTCGGCAAGGGAGAGGGTGACGGGCACCGTCTCCAGCCGGCGGCGGAAGTCGACCGTGTGACAGAGCTTCGCCTCGTCGACGAAGACGTCGACCTGGCGCTCGTTCGCCTCGTCCCAGAAGAAGAGGCGGCGGTGGCCGTGGAGGATGTTGAACTCGCGGTCGCCGGCGTAGCCGAGGTCCTCCATCAGCTCGATCACCCCTTCGCGGGCGGAGCCGAGCGTGACCAGGTCGATGTCGGCGTACTCGCGGCGCAGCGGCGCCGTCGCCGCGCTGGGACAGCGAATCGCCACCGCGACGCCGCCGGTGAGGCGCAGCGGCACTCCCCGTTCGGCGGCGACGCCGGCGATCCGGCCGCCCTCCGCAACGGGCTCCGCCTGCGGGGGCCCGCTACTCAGGCGGAATCTCCATCGCCAGCTTGTCCACGTCGACACCTTGACGCAGGCGAGCGGCTCGCGCAACGAAGAAGGTGATCAGGGCCAGGCCGAGGATGATCGCGCAGTCGCGGAAGAAGTGGCCCTTGTCGATGCCGAGTTCCTCGTAGTGCATGTAGACGAAGAACAGCGCTCCCAGCAGCACCGTCGCCAGCGCTCCGGCGAGGGCGACGATCGGGATCCCGAAGAGGCGCTGGGTGGTCGCCGAGGAGCGCCAGACCTCCGGCCGCCGGTACGGCAGCAGCACGGCCGAGACCGCGAGCAGGATCATCGTCACCAGCTGCAGCAGCACCGCCTCGATGAGGATGCCGAAGAAGGAGTCGGCGCTGGTCACGGCCCAGTAGAGGACCGCGATCGCGACGACCACGGCGAGGCCGATCGCGTAGTTGGGCGCGTGGGTCCGCGGCGAGACCCGGGCGAAGCGCGAGGGCAGGATGCCGTCGAGCGCCCAGGCGAACAGGGTCCGCACCGCGATCGTGATGTTCTGCAGGATCAGCAGTGGGTAGGCCACCGCGAAGGTGAGGAAGAGGAACCAGGCGAGCAGCGTGCTGCCGCCGGCGATCGAGGTCAGGAACGTGTAGTACGGCGGCGCCGCGAACGGGTACTCGGGCGATTCGCCGAGGGCGTTGATCGCGTAGAAGAAGTCGTGCCCGAAGGTGGAGAAGAAGACGAGGGCGAGGACCACGGCGACGCCGATGTGGACGAACGAGGCGAGGCCCATGATCTTCATCTGGGTCGTGTCTTTGGCCTTGCGCACCTCGCCGGAGATGTAGATCGAGAGCCAGCCGTAGAGGGAGAGGCTGCTGATCGCCGCCCAGGTCGGCCAGGTGTTGCTGAGCGAGAAGCCGGGATCGGTGTCGACGCCTTCCTTGCCGGCGCTGGCGATGAGGCTGTCGTAGGAGTCCGGTTCGCCGGTGATCGGCTGCGCGAACTGGTTGAAGCTGTCGACGAAGCCGCCCTGGGTCTTGAAGAGGAGGACGACGAAGACGGTGCCGAGGCCGAGGAAGGTCAGTCCCCAGAGGGCGTTCATGATCCGCGTCGTCCAGCGCCAGCCGCCGGCCAGCAGCGCCGCCGAGATCAGGATCACCAGCGTCCCGATCGCGAACTGCCAGCCCTGGCTGGTGGCGAGGTCGTCGCCGGCGGTGACCAGCGAGCTGTCGCCGCTGACCAAGCCGACCGCGGTCAGCGAGGGGCCGAGGGCGACGGTGACGAAGGCCTGGGCGATGAAGGCGATCGAGAGGACGACGCCGGAGATCCAGAAGAAGGAGGAGACCAGCCCCAGCGCCGGATGGGTGATGCGCCCGACCAGGACGTAGTCGCCGCCGCTGCGCGGGATCGTCGAGGTGAAGAGGCCGTAGCAGACGCAGAGCACGATCGCGACGACGAAGGCCATCGCGAAGCCGAGCCAGATCGAGCCGCCGGGGAAGGCCCCGAGGGTGAAGAAGATCGAGACCGCGAGGAAGATCGAGGTCGGCTGACCGGCCATGTTGAAGACGAAGGTCGAGAACGGCGACACTTCCCGCACCAGCCCGGTCGCTTTGCGGGCGTAGGTGCCCTCCGAGCTCGTCGGGCTCACTCCATCTCCAAGGTCGCTCATTCCGTTCCCTCTCGGTTGGGGTTCATCGTTAGCCAGAGACCAGGTACTGGTTGATCACGCGGTCGGGAGCAAGGTGGACGAGGCAGCCGTCGAGATGGCCGCTGCCGTAGTCGGAGCCGGGGTTGATCGCCACGGTGCGGCCGATGCTGGCGACCCCCTTGCTCTCGTGGATGTGCCCGTGCAGGCTGAGCAGCGGCTGCGCCTCCTCGATGATCTGGCGCACCGCCGAGCTGCCGGTGGCGATCTCGTGCGGGCGCCCGCCCTTGGTCACGTAGCTCAGTTCCTCGTCGACCTCGTAAGCCGTGTCGAGGCTGCTGTCGCGGGGCGGGACGTGGATGTTGAAGATCGCGCCCGCCGGGCTCTCGAGCTGGTCGACCAGCGCCTTCAGCCGCGAGTAGATCTCCTCCTCGTCGAGCTCGCGCGGGGTCTTCCAGGGCGTGCGGTTGGAGTAGCCGAACGAGACCATCTCGTGGCCGCCGACCATCCGCACCTGCTCGTCGCAGGCGTCGACGCTGGTCCCCGCGGCGAGGACCTCGTCGATCGACCAGGGGTCGTCGTTGCCGGGGATCACGTAGGCGAGGCAGTCGGTCCCGGCCAGGCGCTCGTCGGCGAACTCGACCCAGAGCCGCAGCTCGTCGAGCAGGGCGGCTTCGAAGGCCGCGTCGCGCCTGCCGGCGTCGGTTCGCAGCAGCTCCGCTTCCTCCGGGTCGACGATCAGGTGGTACATCCCGTTGGTCGTGATCGCCCGCTGCAGCTGGTCCAGCTCCTCGGCGGTGCGGGCCTCGCGGCGCTCGCCGATCACCCTGGCGCTGTAGGAGCCGTCGCCCTTGCGGACGATCGGGACCAGGGCCTTGCCGGTCAGGTCGCCGCCCATCACCAAGGCATCGGCCGGGTAGTGGGCGGCGGCGTTGACGAACTTCTTCCAGCAGACGCGTGAGCCGTGAACGTCGCCCGCGTAGAAGAGCCGCAGGGGCTGCTCGGTGGGACGACGCCTAAACACGGGCACCTCGAGCTGCTGGCACGGTTCTCTCCTCCAGAAAGATCAGTGGCCTTGGCGCGACCCTAGCACTGGTTGGTCAGTGTGTCTAGTTTTTTTGAGCTCCCGCTCGAGCAGCTTCAGCGCCGCCTCGGGATCGAGCGAGGCGAGCAGTCCGGCGGCGCCGAGCAGGTAGCCGCGATCGACCGCGAGGTGGGCATTGCGCGGGGCGAGCGAGCGCGGCGCCCGTCGCGCCAGAGCCGCCTCGAGGATCTCCGCGCCGTCGTCGCGATGAGCGAAGACGCCGCCGGTCCCGACCACCCACTTGACCTCGCGCAGATCCGGGCCGTCGCGCGCGAGGGTCGGCGGGCCGGCCTCGCCGCGGGTCAGCAGCATCGTCCCGCAGTGGCGGTTGAGCGCGTGGGTCGCGCAGCCGATCGCCAGCAGCCGGTCGAGGCGCTCCTCCTCCTCGTCGTCGGGGATCCAGCTCGGGTGCCGCGAGCGCATCGTCGCCGCCCGCCGCGCCTGCTCCCCCC
>JBAQZI010000124.1:0-12013 GCA_049790835.1 Solirubrobacterales bacterium | reverse complement strand
GGCGCGCGCCGTCGCCGATACGACGACGCTGAAGCTGAACGGGCCGGCGGCCGAGTCGCTGCGCGAGCGGGGGGTGCGCATCGCCCCCCAGAAGCCGGCCAGCGGCGGTCAGGAGCGGGTCGTCCTGCCGGTCGCCGCCGGGCTGGCAGGCGCCGCCACCACCCTGCTGCGCCACCGCGGCGCGATCTCGCTGCGGGCCGGGAAGCGCAAGCTGCGCCTTGGCAGGCTGAGCCTCGTCCTCGGCAAGGCGCCGCGTGTGACCGCCAAGCTCGGCGGCACCAGGACCGACCTCTTTCGCGTCCTGCGCGGCGGCCGCCGCGACGTCGACCCAGTGGCCGGCCGCGTCGTCCTCAGCGGCCTGCCCCTGCAACTGACCCGGGCCGCCGCCCGCGCAATCGCCAAGCGCCTGTCCCTGCCGATGGGCCGAAATGTCGTCCCAGGCTTGACTTCCCGGCCCATCGGCACGCTTGCGGCGAGCGTCTCGGGTCTCGACGCGCCCGGCGCCCCAGACGGCAAGTCGCCGGACGCCACACAGCAAGCCGCGACCTGCCCGCTGCCCAGCGGCGCCGGCCCGGCGCCCGAAGAGCCGCTCGCCGTATCCCCCCGCCCGCTCGGCGCCAGCGACATCGTCGGCGCCACGATCGACTGGCAGGTGCGCGAGCCCTTCATCCGCTACATCGGCACCGGCGAGGGGACGAGCGTCTCCGGCGGCGCCACGGCGGACCCGCCGCTGCTCCTGCCCGGCGCCTCGGCGGCGCTCAGCTACGGCTTCCACTTCCCCTTCGCAAGCGGCTGGCACGACGCCGGCGCCAACCCGGCTGACCTCGCCGACGACGGCGCCCTGGTTCGCTTCGGCGGCGCCGTTCGCTTCCAGTACAGCGGCCACGGCATCGACCTGACCACGGCGGAACCGGAAATCGAGCTCGCCGGGGCGAAATCGCGGACGATCTTCGCGATCGCCGAGTCGGGCAAACCGGCCCAGCGCCAGGTGCTGATCAACCTCGATCTCTCCCGCGCCGCCGCAATCAGAGCCGCCGGCAACGGCTTCACCTATGAACGGGTGCCGGGAGCGATCCCCGCCGGCACCGCCGCCTCGACCTTCGCCGGCTTCTACGCCCCCGGCAGCGACTTCGGATGCGCCACGGTCTCCTTCTCGACCGCCGGCTGATGAGGCTGGCTGGTGTCGGGTGGGCGCGGCTGCTGGTCGCCGTCGCGATGGCGTTCCTGACCCTGGCTTCGCCCTGGGCGGCGGGCGCTCGCGCCGACGTCGCCCAGGTCACGGTCGTCTCCCCCGGCGGCGCCGAGCAGACGCTCTCGCTCGATGCCCTGGCCGGCTCCGAGGACGTCGTCGCCCGCGCCTACGCGCTGCGCTCCTCCAGCGGCGAGAGCGCGCAGACCATCAGCGGCTTCTCGCTGGCCGCGATCCTCGACGCGGCCGGAGCCGACCCCTACGGCTTCTCCTACCTCGAGGTGCAGCGCCCGGCCGGGGGCGCTGTGCTGCTCAGCCGCGACCAGGCGCTCGACGCCGGTGCCTTCCCCGACGGCCCGCCGCTGGTCTACGCGACCGCCGCGGGCACCGGCTTCCTGCGCCCGAGCTCCAGCCCGGAGGACCTCAACGCCAGCGACAGCTTCGAAGCCCCGCGGGGGCTCGCCGTCGTCCTCCGCAAGGGCGCGCGGCTGCAGGTGCGGGCCAAGGCGTCGACCCTGAAGACCCGGCCGGGCAAGCCCGTCCACTTCAGCGCCATGGTCGAAGGCGCCGGCTCGGGCGAGCAGCTCACCTACTCCTGGTACTTCGACGACGGCGGCTCCGCCGCGAGCGCCGAAGCCGCCCACGAGTTCGCCAAGCGCGGCAGCTACGACGTCGTGGTGGGCGTCACCAGCGAGGGCGACGACACCGGCGCCTCGGCGGTGGTGACGGTGCGGGTCGGCGCGCCGATCGCGGGTCCCGACCGCAAGGGCGGCGGCCGCGACGATCGGGCCGGGGCACCGGACCACGGTGCCGCCGACGGTCCCTCAGCGGGAGCGGGAACCGGCAGCTACGGCTCGGCGGGGCCCAGCGCACTTCCGACCCCAGCGCCGGTGCCCTCGCCAGCGACCCCGGCGCCGACTCCGACCACTCCCTCCAAAGCCAAGCAGGACCCCCCGGTTTCTCCTGCCCCAGCCGGGGAACGCGTGGCCGGCGAATTGGTCAGTGCGACCGTCGATCCCCCGCCTGGGACGGTCAAGCGGGCAGCCGCCCGAAGCGGCCATCTCGAGAGCGACGGCGGTGAGGGCATCCCCGATGCCGCCTGGGGCCTGCTCGCCACCCTCGGCCTGTTCGGCATCGGGGCACTGGCCGAGGCCAGGGGGTCTGTCGCGTTTGTATCGCTATCCGGAGCAAAAGCGACAGGGAAGGCCCGGGCATGATCGAGCAGCTCCTCTTCGACATCTCCGAGGCACTGCTGGTGCCGGTCCTGGTCCTCACCGTGCTGGCGCTGGCGCTCGTCGTCGTCGAAGGCGGCGCTCTGCTGGTGGAGGTGCGGCGGCGGCGCCATCGCAGCCTCTGGAGCCTGGAGCGGGCGGTCGAGGAGTGCCGCGGCCGGCTCGCCGCCGGGATGCCGGCCGAGGCCCTGGCGGCGCTGCTGCCCTTCGCCTGGAACCGGCAGATGGAAGACGCCCTCGCGGGCATCGTCGAGCAGTGCGGGCGCCCCAACTCCGAGGCCCGCCTGGCCAAGCGCCTGGCCGAGTACGACTACCTCTCCCTGCGCCGCCTCGAGCGCACCCGCATCCTCGTCCGCATGGGCCCCGCCCTGGGCCTGATGGGGACGCTGATCCCGCTCTCCCCGGCCCTGGCCGGCCTCGCCGACGGCGACGTCGCCACCCTTACCGAGAACCTCCGGGTCGCCTTCAGCGTCACCGTCGCCGGCCTCCTGATCGGCGCCTTCGCCTTCGCCATCTCCCTCGTCCGCGACCGCCTCTACGCCCAGGACTACTCCGACGTCGAGTACGTCGTCGCCTGCCTCAGCGCTCCCGCCGGCAACGGCCACCCCGTCCCTCACAGCCACTGGGCCGTCGCCCCATGAAGGTCACCCCCCGCGCCCGCAGCCGCGACGACCGCGCCGGCGACCCTCTCGACGGCCTCGTCAACCTCTTCGACCTCGGCATCGTCCTCTCCGTCGCCTTCCTCCTCGCCGCCCTCTCCTCCCTCGACCTCACCTCCGCCCTGACCGGCAGGGCCGGCGCCGAGCAGTCGCGGACCCGCCCCGCTGACACCGTCGTCGCCGGCAAAGGCGACAAGGTCAAGCAGGTGGAGTTGAAGCCGAACGAGAAGGTGGTCGGCCGCGGCGAGCCGATCGGCACCGTCTACCGCCTCTCCGACGGGCGCACGGTAGTCGTTCGCCGGCCCTAGCTACAGGCGGGGCTAACCCAGCAGAGCGAGGACCTGGCGCACAGCCGTCTCCAGGTCCGGGTCCGTCGTCAGCTCCGGGCTGGCCGGCGGCTCATAGGGACTGCCGATTCCGGTCAAGTCGCTGATCTCGCCGGCCCGCGCCTTTGCGTAGAGCCCCTTCGGATCGCGCCGTTCGCACTCCTCCAGCGGCGTGTCGACGAAGACCTCGTGGAAGGGGATGCCCGCCGCCTCGTGGGCCGCGCGAACCTTGTCGCGCGCATCCCTGAAGGGGCTGACCAGCGAGGCGATCGCGATCACGCCCGATTCGGCCAGCAGTTTCGCCACCTCGCCGACCCGGCGCACGTTCTCGGCCCGGTCCTCCTCGCTGAAGCCGAGGTCGGCGTTGAGGCCGTGGCGGAGGTTGTCGCCGTCGAGCATGTAGGCGTTGCGGCCACCGCTGACCAGGGTGTGCTCGAGCGCGGCGGCGATCGTCGACTTGCCGGAGCCCGAGAGGCCGGTCATCCAGATCGTCGCCCCGCTCGCCCCCAGCGCCTCGCGCCGAGCCTGGCGCGAGAGGCTGCTGGGGTGGAAGGTGATGTTCTCGGCGACGACCGAGTCGGCGGCGACGACGGCCGGCTCGCCGCCGGCGCCGATGATCATCCCGGCGGCGACGGTGAGGTTGGTGGCGGGGTCGACGAGGATGAAGCTGCCGGTGGTGCGGTTGAGCCGGTACTCGTCGAAGAAGAGCGGCGAGGTGGTGTGGATCGAGACCCGGCCGATGTCGTTGACCTCCAGCGTCTCCGCCCCGAGGTCGCGGTGCAGGGTGTCGACGTTGAGCTCGTAGCGCAGCGTCTCGACTTCGGCGGCGATCCACTTGGTCGTGTGCTTGAGCTGGTAGGGCGCCCCGGTGCGCAGCGAGGAGGTCTCGTCGAACCAGCAGATCATCGCCTCGAAGCGATTGGTCGCGCTCGGCTGGTTGGTGGGGCGGCAGATCATGTCGCCACGGGAGATGTCGAGCTCGTCCTCGAGCAGCATCGTCACCGCCATCGGCGGGAAGGCCTGGTCGACGGCACCGTCGGGGGTGTCGATCTGGGAGATCGTCGAGGTCTTGCGCGAGGGCAGGGCCATCACTTCGTCGCCCTGCTTGAAGATGCCGCCGACGACCGAGCCGGCGAACCCCCGGTAGTCGCGATGCTCGGCCGTCTGCGGCCGGATCACCGTCTGCACCGGGAAGCGGTTGTCGACCAGGTTGCGGTCGGAGGCGATGTGGACGTCCTCGAGCTGGCCCAGCAGCGGCTGCCCGTCGAACCAGGGCATGTTGAGCGAGCGCTCGACCACGTTGTCGCCCGCCAGGGCGGAGATCGGGACGAAGTCGAGGTCGGTGATCTCGAGCTTGGCGGCGAAGGTGGTGAAGTCGTGGCGGATTTCCTCGTAGACCGTCTGGTCGTAGTCGACGAGGTCCATTTTGTTGACGCAGAGGACGAGGTGCGGCACCCGCAGCAGCGAGGAGAGCAGGGCGTGGCGGCGGGTCTGTTCGAGCACGCCCTTGCGAGCGTCGACCAGCAGCAGGGCCAGGCTCGCGGTCGAGGCGCCGGTGACCATGTTGCGCGTGTACTGGATGTGGCCAGGGGTGTCGGCGATCACGAACTTGCGCTTGGGCGTCGCGAAGTAGCGGTGGGCGACGTCGATCGTGATCCCCTGCTCCCGCTCGGCCCGCAGGCCGTCGGTCAGCAGCGCCAGGTCGGTCTGTTCGTCGCCGCGCTTGACCGAGGTCGCCTCGATCGCGCTGAGCTGGTCTTCGAAGATCGATTTGGTGTCGTGCAGCAGCCGCCCGATCAGGGTCGACTTGCCGTCGTCCACTGAGCCGGCGGTGGCGATCCGCAGCAGCTGGCTCACTAGAAGTAACCCTCCTTCTTACGATCCTCCATCGCCGCTTCGGAGAAGCGGTCGTCGCCGCGGGTGGCGCCGCGCTCGGTGATCCGCGAGACCGCGGTCTCGGCGATCACCGCCTCGTACTCGATCGCGGTCGACTCGACGGCACCGGTGCTGGTGGCGTCGCCGACGGTCCGGTAGCGAACCATCTGCCGCCTCACCTCGGCGCCCTCCGGCAGCGGGAAGAACTCGTTGACGGCCATCAGCAGGCCGTCGACCTCGACCACCTCGCGCTCGTGGGCGAAGTAGATCGACGGCAGGTCGACCTCTTCGCGGGCGAGGTAGCGCCAGACGTCGAGCTCGGTCCAGTCGGAGATCGGGAAGACGCGGATGTGCTCGCCCTTCTGGTGGCGGCCGTTGTAGAGGCGCCAGAGCTCGGGGCGCTGGCTCTTCGGGTCCCACTGGCCGAAGCGGTCGCGGAAGGAGAGCACCCGCTCCTTGGCCCGCGCCTTGTCCTCGTCGCGGCGACCGCCGCCGAAGACGGCGTCGAAGCCACCGTTCTTGATCCCTTCCAGCAGCGCCACGGTCTGGTGGCGGTTGCGGCTTTCCAGCGGGTGGCCGACCTTGATCCGGCCGGCGTCGATCTGCTCCTGGACCGAGGCCACCTCCAGCCGCAGCCCCAGCTCGGCGACCGTGCGGTCGCGGAACTCGATCACCTCGGGGAAGTTGTGCCCGGTGTCGACGTGCATGATCGGGAACGGGACCGGCGCCGGCGCGAACGCCTTGCGCGCCAGCCACAGCATCAGGACCGAGTCCTTGCCGCCCGAGAACAGCATCACGGGGTGCTCGAATTCAGCCGCGACTTCGCGGATGATGTGGATCGACTCGGCCTCGAGGGTGTCGAGGTCCGACAGCTCGATCGCTGCCACGCGCACTGAGGTCGTCTCCTCCATCAGCGCTGAATCTTCAATGCTCCGGGGACGTGGCCCAGAGCGCTAGTTGATTCCGCACTCCGTCTTTGCCACGCCGGCCCAGCGACCGTCGCGCGGGGAGCCACCCGGCCCGACCGGCTGGGTGCAGTGGGTGCAGCCGATCGACGGGTAGCCGTGATCGTGGAGGGGGTTGTAAGGGAGGTGGTGCTCACGGATGTAGTTCCAGACGTCGCGCTCGGACCAGTCCGCGATTGGATTCAGCTTCCAGAGGTTGAATTTCTTGTCCCAGCCGAGCTTCGGCGTCTTGGAACGGCTGCTGGAATCCCCCCGGCGGACGCCGGCGACCCAGCAGTCTACGGAAGAAAGCGCGCGCCGCATCGGCTCGACCTTGCGCAGGCCGCAGCACGAATCCGGGTCGCTCTTCCAGAGCTCGTCGCCGTACTCGGCGGCCTGCTCCTCGAGCGTCAGGTTGTGGAAGCGGTCGAACTCGATCCCCAGCGTCTCGGCCAGGCGGTCGCGGGTCTCATACGTCTCCGGGAAGAGGACGTCGGTGTCGAGGTAGAAGAAGCGCGCCTCGGGGTTGACCTGGCTCGCCATGTGGGCGGTCACCGAGGACGTTTTCTGGAACGAGCAGGCGATGTAGTGCTCGGCCCCGAAGGTCTCGAACATCCACTCCAGCGCCTCCTGGGCGCTGCGGTCCTCGAGTTCGGCGGCCACCGTCTCGTGGTCGGTGATTGTCGGCACGGTGCCGGAGAGGGTGATGGGAGGTGGCTTCATCGCGGGGTGGCGCTAGATCGCGCACTCCCCCTCGCCGCGCTCGACCTTGTAGGGGCTCGAGCGGTTCCAGTCGATGAACTGCTGCATCGTCTCGAGGCTGAACTCGGCCGGCATCGTCAGGTCCTTGACGATCTCTTCGAAGCTGCCGGCGCCGGTGCGCTCGGCGAAGGCGTTGAACTCCTCGCCGTCGGTGCGCTCGGACTCGTACAGCCCGATCCAGCGCTCGACCGCCTCCGGAACCCGTTTGGCCGGGAGCCGTGATTTCAGGCGGGTGCCGAAGATGACCTCGCCGCCCTCGAAGTTGCCGCCGATGTGCGGGATGTAAGCGGGAATCTGGCGCTCGCCGACCTTCAGCGAGGCGCCGTAGAAGCCGATGTTGGCGATGTGGTGCTGGCTGCAGCCGTTCGGGCAGCCGCTCATCTTGATGTGGATCTTCTTGGTCAGCGAGTCGGTGATGTCCAGCGCCTCGACCCGCTCCTTGACCGCCCGGTTCAGCCCCATCGAGCTGGCGATCCCGAGTTTGCAGCTGTCGGTGCCGGGGCAGCTGACGACGTCGGTGATCTCGCGGGCGCCGGCCTCGGCCAGCCCGAGCGCGTCCAGCCGCTGCCAGACGTCGTAGAGCGACTCGTCGCGGACCCAGCGCAGGACGAAGTTCTGCTGCACGGTGCTGCGGGCGTAGCCGCCGGTGTGCTCGCGCATGATCGCGGCGAGGCCGCGGAACTGCTCCGGGGTGAGGTCGCCGCGGGTGATCTTCACCTCGACGGTGGAGAAGCCCTCCTGGCGCTGCGCCTGGACGTTGCCTTCGAGGAAGCGCTCGAACTCGGTGCGGTCGCCGTTGGGGGAGGCCGCCACGGGCGGCTTCGCGGGAGCGTTGGCCTGCTCGTCGTCGTCGTAGCGCAGGCGCTCGACGTCGAATTCGCGCTCCTCGACCCAGTCGCCCTGCAGCTCCTCCTCGACCTGCTCGCGGAAGGCGTCGATCCCGATCTTGTCGACGAGGACCTTGATCCGGGCGCGGGCGCGGTTGACGCGCAGCCAGTCCTGGCGATCGAAGATGCGCAGCACGGCCTCGGTGACCTTCATGTAGTCGCCGTTGTCGGCCTCGACGAACTCGTAGAGGGTCGGGGCGACGCGGGCCATGATCGAGGTGCCGCCGCCGACGCGGATCTCGAAGCCCTTGACCCCGTCCCTTTCGCGGGCGAGGAAGGCGACGTCGTGGATGCCGCTGATCGCCCGGTCCTCGTCGGAGCCGGTGAAGGAGGTCTTGATCTTGCGCGGCATCAGCTGCGTCGTCGGGTGGCGCACGAAGTAGCGGATGTAGGCACCGGCGTAGGGCGTCGGGTCGAAGACCTCGTCGGGCGCGACGCCGGCCCAGGGGTCGCCGGTGACGTTGCGCATCGTGTTGCCGCAGCCCTCGCGGGAGGAGAGGCCGGTGGTCGAGATCTCGCGGATCAGCGACTCCATGTCGCGCAGCGGCACGTGGTGGATCTGGATGTTCTGGCGGGTGGTGATGTGCCCCTTGCTCAGCGGCGCGTACTTCTCCACCACATCGGCGAACGCATCCATCTGATCGGGCGTGACGCCACCGAAGGGAAGCTTGACCCGGACCATCTGCACGCCGGGCTGACGCTGGCCGTAGACGCCCTGTTTGAGCCGGAAGCCGATGAACTCGTTTTCCGGCAGCTGCTCGGCGAGGAACGCCTCAGCTTCGTTGTCGAAGTCGTCGAACTCGCGCTCGATGATCGGGATGATGTGGCCAGGGACGTTCGCGTAGGACTCTGGGTTCTCCAGGGTGCCGACGCGGCCCTTGCCCTTCTGCACCTTGTTCTCGGTTACCGCAAGCTCCATGCGGAAGAAAATAGCAAAACCTGACAGGGATTCAGGTATTTACTGCTAAACGGCCCTTTTCCGTGCCTGCAGGACGGCCGCGGCTTCGCCCGACTCGGCCACGTAGCCGTTCTCGGGAGCGAGCGGAAGGCCGGCCTCGTCCCAGCCGACGATGCCCTCGCTGAGCTTGGCCGCGTCGTAGCCGGCATCGGCCAGAGCCGCCGCCGCCATCGTCGAGCGGTTGCCGCCGCGGCAGTAGAGGAGCACCGGGCGGTCCTTGTCGATCTCGCCGGTGCGCTCGCTCAAGTCGGCCAGCGGCAGGTGGGTGGCGCCGGGAAGATGCCCAGCCGCCCACTCGTGGTCGGCGCGCACGTCGATCAGCTGCGCACCCTCGTCGATCAGCTTCTGGGCCTGCTCGCGCGAGACCTCTTTCGCCTCGCTCATCAGTCGATGTCCGTTCCCTCGATCAGGAACGCGACCCGGACGTGGGCGCGGTACTCGTCGAGGTTCTCGCCGCGGATACCGGTCGAGACGATGTCGACCGCGCGGATGTTTCGCAGAGTCCCCTGCGCCTGACTCAACGCCTGTTTCGCGGCGTCGTCGGTCGACGTCTTAGAGCTCCCGACCAGCTCGATGATTTTCACGACTGCCATCTAGCTCCTCCTTCTGAATCCAGCACGGTCTCCTTGGCGCTGACCCCTTCGATCAATGCCGCCCGCTGCCATCTGTCGACCGCCGGGGCGGCCTCCTCGGTGGCCCCTCCGACCTCCGCCTCGAACCGCGCGATCGCCGCCGCCACGGCGGCTGCCTCGACTCCACTAACGGTCTTGCGGGCCACGAGACAAGCCTAGTTCAAGAGACCGGGCTGTCAGCGAGAGACCGCTCGTCAGCGTGGGAGCTGGCGCCGGCGCAACTCCAGATGAGCGGCCACACGCTCGACGATCGCCTGCGGGTCGCGATCGAGGCGTGGCCCGGTGACGCGGATCATCTCCACCCCCCGCAGCTTCAGATCCTCCTGGCGCAGCCGATCGCGCTCGAACGCCGCGTGCGAGCCGTGGGTTTCGTAGACGTCGAGTTCCACGGCGAACCGCTCCGGCTCCCAGTAGGCGTCCAGCTCGTAGCCGAACACGTTGAAGTTCATCGACGGCGCCGGCAGCCCGGCCCTCTTGACAAGCCTGCGAAAGCGCCGCTCGAGCTTGGAGCGCTCGAAGGCGGGATCTTCGAGGCTCTTGCCGTAGATGGCGACCGCCACCCGCAGGCGCCCGTGACCGGGATGGCCGACCGTGCGGCCAAGCAGCTCTTCGATCGCGCCGAGATCAAAGGTCCCCCGTTCCTCCGAGCGCTCCAGAACCCGTTCGAGGCGCGAGGAGCTCAGCATCGCGGCAAGATCGAGCTTGGTCCGAGCGAGGCTGGTGACCGGGATGTCCCTCTGGAACGTTCGATCGCGTCCAGCCAGGTCAGCGAAGTGAACTACGAATGGCCGCTTCGCCCTACGGCGCGTGGACGCCGTCACATGGATCGTCCCTGGCCGGTTGCGCAGGAGTCCCCACAGCCACCCCGCCGAGAGATGGCTGGCCACGGCGGGGCGGGCCGCGAGCACCGCTGCCGAGCAGCGTCCCTCCCAGGTCACCGGCGCGTGGCCGACTGCGTAGACCCCCCGATGGATTCGCCGTAGTCGCCCAGCTTTTGCCGCCTTCGCCGCAGAGCTCGGCGAATAGCCCAGATCATCAAGCTGACGAGCCGAGACGACGCCGTGCTGCTGGGTAGCCAGCTCGAAAAGCGGCCCGTGCCGTCCGTCCCTTCGTCTTTCTTCGCCCACAGGGCGAATAAGGACGAACGCACCCTGGATTCTCCCCCCGCGCCGGGGTCCGGGTTCCGAGGTCAGCCGTTGAGGCCGGGGACTGGGGTGCCGTGTTTGGTGATGGAGCAGTTGAAAGGCTTGGGGTCGAAGGAGTCGGTGAGGGCGCGGCCGGCCGGCTTGCCGGTGGGCTTGGTCATGCCTTTGCCGTTCTTCTTCTTGCGCGGCGGCTTGCCGCGGCCGCACTGGATCGCGAAGTCGCGGACGCCGTCGCGGGCGTCGATCACGTCGTCGCCGCCGTTGCCGATGAAGACGTCCTCGCCGGGCTGGCCGAGCATGCTGTTGGCGCGGCCGTCGCCGATCAGGACGTCCCAGTCGAAGGAGCCCTCCATGTCCTCGTTGGTCCGCGAGAGGTGGACGCTGTCGCAGCCCTTGATCTCGTCGATCCAGGCGCTGCGCTTGGGGAAGGAGATGATCAGCAGGCCCGGATGAGCCTGGGTCTCGGCGAAGGAGGCGTCGTCGCGGCCGGGGCCGCCGACCAGCGCGCCGCCGGCGCAACCGCCGCCGGCCGCCAGCAGGTCGCCGTTGCCTTCTCCGTAGAGGTAGGTCGGGCCCGGGAGGCCACCGACCAGGCCGTCGGCGCCGTCGCCGCCGTAGAGCTTGTCGGCGCCGGGACCGGCCTCGATCAGGTCGTCCTCCGGGCCGGCGTGGATGACGTCGTTGCCGGTGTTGCCGGCGAGGCGGACGCTGCCGACCGCGAGCAGCGAGCCTTCGACCCGCAGCTTGTCGTTGCCGGGCCCGAGGTCGGCCGTCAACCAGCGACCGGGGCCACCGGCGGGGCAGAAGACCTGGGTGGTGACTTTGGGCGGACGGGTGCAGCCGGGGCCGGTGGCGAGCGGCTTGACGGCGGTCACCCCGAAGGTCTCGGTGGCCTCGTCGAAGGCGACGGTGAAGTTGTCGCGGCCACCGCCGCCGACGATCTCCAGGCCGGCACCCCCGCCCGGGGTCGGGTCGAGCTCGATGTAGGCGGAGGCGTTCGGCGCCTTTTCCTTGCCGCAGGAGACGGTGCGGCCTTTCGCACCCTCGCAGCCGTCGCTGCCCTGGCCCCCATCGAGGGTGTCGGGACCACCGCCACCGATCAGGTGGTCGTTGCCGGGGCCGCCGTCGATCGCGTTGCCCTGCTTATTGCCGATCAGGGTGTCGCGGAAGGCCGAGCCTTCGATGCTCTCGAAGCTGAAGACCTTGTCGTGGCCGTCGCCGATCGCCCGGTGCTTCACCAGCGAGACCCAGACGCCGACGTCGCCTCGCTTGCCACCGCCGACGTCGGTCGCAAAGGAGACGATGTCGCCCTTGCCGGCGCCGCCGGACATGCGGTCCCAACCGTAGTCGCCGTGGACCAGGTCTTCGTCGCCGGGGCCGCCGTTGACGATGTCGATGCCGAGG
>JBAQZI010000123.1:0-35550 GCA_049790835.1 Solirubrobacterales bacterium | reverse complement strand
GTGCAGCTCGCCGACGTCGGCGAGCTGCGCGACGACGCGACCGCCGTCTGCCTCTCGATCGGCTAACGATGGCGCCGAGAGGGAAGGGCAGCTATTCAGAGCAGTGCCACTGGCGGCGGGCCGAAATGTCGACTCAGGGACGACATATCGGCCCGTCGGCCACTTCAGCACACCGTGAACCAAGACACTGAGACAACGGTCGCGAGGGAATGGTTACGGCTGCGTGAGATGCGTAAGGCGAACGACTTCGATGGGTTAGTTCGTGAACTGAGAAACCAAAGATCGGAACCGACTGAGAAGGCGGGACCGTTCACTATTCGAGAAGGCGCGATGATGCAGCTTTCGAAATTGGGGGACGCCCGCGCCGTTCAGCCGATTACGCATCTTCTTCAAGACCCTTTACCGTCAGTGCGTAGTATCGCCGCTCGGGTTCTGGGTCAGATGGGTGATGAGTCTGTCTCCACTGATCTCATTGCCGCATTAGAGGATCCAGTGGACGAAGTCCGTTGGAATGCAGCGCGGAGCTTGGGCGACCTTCGAGTGCAAGCCGCGGAACCAAAGCTAGTAGCAGCGTTAGCCAGCAATAATCCATGGGTGCGCCGTGCTGCCGCTAGAAGCTTGGGACGCGTGGCCGGTCAGGGCGCACTTGAGCCAATTAGGCAGGCCAGGCGCCTTGAAAGTTTCCATCATCCGGCTCGTTGGCTTACTTTTGTCAATGCTGATCTACGCATACGTGTGAGAGGTAGGAGCTAGCAAGAGCCAGGACTCGCGCTCGTCAACGAATGCGCGTCTCCGCCTCCTCCTGCCGCCCCCGCGCGGCCGCTCGGGCCCTCGGGCGTGGTCCTTTCTGATCCGCCCGCCGGCTCACCCTGACGTAGCCGAGGAAGAGCACGAAGAGGATCGCGAGGATGACGAGGGCGAAGATAAAGCGCCCGAACGCTCAAAGCTGCCAAAGCGAATAGGGTCCGGCCGATGAGCGGAGGGGAGCCTCTCGTCGGCGGTTCAGCGCGCCCCGCCCACCGGCTGGTAATAGACGCCTTCCGCCTCTACCGGCGCTACCCGCTGCTCTTCCTCATCCTCGCCGCCGCTGTGATCGTGCCCTACGAGGTTCTCGTCCTGTTGGCGACTGGAGTGGGTCCGTTCGAGCAGGGCAGCCTCGACTTTGCCGTCTCTTCCACGCTGACGCTGGCCGACCTCGCCCTCGTCACCCCCCTCGTCTCAGCGCTGCACGTGCACGCGGTACGGGAGGTGGGGGAAGGCAGAGAGCCCAAGCTGGCTTCCATCGCCCGACAGGGACTGAGGGCGTTGCCGGCCGTGGCCGCCGTCTCGATCATCTCCTGGCTCGGGATCACCGCCGGCTTCATCGCCTTGATCGCGCCGGGCATCTACCTGTTGCTGCGTTGGGCCGTCGTCGCCCAGGCCGCCGCGATAGACGGCGATGGCTGGCTGCCGGCGCTGCGCCGCAGCGGCCACCTGACCGAGGGCCATTACGGCCACGTCTTCCGCTTCGTCGTCTACGTCGCCCTGATCGCCGCCGTTCCCTCCCTTCTGGTCGGTCTCGGTTTCGGCGATGACTCCAACGACGTCGTCTCGTTCCTGGTCGCCGTCCCGCTCTACATCGTCACCTACTCCTTCGCCGCCCTCGCGAGCGGATTGCTCTACTTCGACCTGCGGGCGCGGCGCGAAGCCGTTGCCGCACCCGAGTCCTCCCCGCCTGGCCCGATCGCATCCGCTTCTGCCGGCCAGGCCCGGCCGCCCGCCGACCAGTCGCTGGACCCGACCGAATACGCCGCGGAGGAGCGGCCGAAGGGTTGGTACGTCGACCCGGGCGACCCCAACCGCATGCGCTACTGGGAAGACGGCGATCCGCATGGCTGGAGCACCGCCACCACCCGCACTCCCCGCAAGGTCAGAAAGGCCTGGGAGGCGAAGGAGCAGGGCCGGTAGGGAGCGGAGGCCGTCAGCTGCCGGCCGCATCGTCTGATGCAGTTCGCGCAGTTGGGTCGCGAGGATGGTGAGACCATGGGCCGATGCGGGCGATGATCCTCGAGCGAGCGGGCGAGCCGCTGCGGGCGGCCGAGCTGCCCGACCCGGTTCCCGGCCCGGGCCAGGTCCTGATCCGCGTCCACGCCTGCGGCGTCTGCCGCACCGACCTGCACATCCTCGACGGCGAGCTGGCTGAGCCGAAGCTGCCGCTGGTCCCCGGCCATCAGATCGTCGGCACCGTCGTCGGCGCGGGGGAGGGGGTGGAGCGCTTTGCCGCCGGCGAGCGGGTCGGCGTGCCCTGGCTCGGCTGGACCGACGGCGAGTGCCGCTACTGCCTCAGCGGCCGCGAGAACCTCTGCGACAACGCCCGCTTCACGGGCTACGACAGCGACGGCGGCTACGCCGAGCTGACGGTCGCCGACGAGCGTTACTGCCATCCGATCCCCGAGGCCTATCCGGACGAGCAGGCTGCGCCGCTGCTCTGCGCCGGGTTGATCGGCTACCGGGCGCTGCGACTGGTCGGCAGGGCGGAGCGGATCGGCTTCTACGGCTTCGGTACCTCGGCCCACATCCTCTGCCAGGTCGCCGTCCACGAAGGGCGGCGGGTCTTCGCCTTCACCCGCGACGGCGACGAGCAGACCCAGGCCTTCGCCCGCCGGCTCGGCGCCGAGTGGGCCGGCTCCTCCGAGGAGGCGCCGCCGGAGCAGCTCGACGGCGCCATCGTCTTTGCCGCCGCCGGCGCCCTGATGCCGGCGGCGCTGCGGGCGAGCGCCAAGGGCGCACGGGTGATCAGCGCCGGCATCCACATGAGCGACATCCCCTCCTTCCCCTACGAGCTCCTCTGGGAGGAGCGCACGCTCGGCTCGGTCGCCAACCTGACTCGCGCCGACGGCAAGGAGTTCATGGCGATCGCGCCGCGGATACCGGTCCGCACCGAGGTCACCACCTATCCGCTCGAGCAGGCGAATGCCGCCCTCGAGGACCTCCGCGCCGGCCGCTTCCGCGGCGCCGCATGTTTGACCCTGGGCTGAGCGGGGCGGCTCTCCGCCGCCGGGATGCGCCGGCGCCTACAACGAGGAGGCGCTCGCCCACGACGAGAGCACGATCAGCTTCTGGCGCTACCTCAGCTCCTCCAGCTTCGGCCAGGCGGTGATGGAGAACTGGCAGTCGAAGTTCCTCGCGGTCGGCTCGTTCGCCGCCCTCGCGGTCTACCTGCGGCAGCGTGGCTCACCCGAGTCCAAACCGGTTGGCGCCCGATCGAGGACGCCACCGGCGAGGAGGGCTAACTGTTCGGCCGCCTGCGGTGGGCGAAAAAACCGCCAACTTAAGGGGGCTTAATCGAGCAGTCGCCCGGGCGGGACCTCGACAGCGGCAGCGAGTTTTTCCAGCGTCGAGACCTGCGGATCGCGCTTGCCGGCCTCGATCCTGCTGACCTCGGTGGCGTGGACGCCGCTCCGTTCGGCGACCTGCTCCTGAGTCAGTTCGAGTCGCGCGCGGGCCGCCCGCAAGTTGGAACCGAGGTTGCCCACCCAGGGATCGTCGGGCCTGCGCGCACAGAGCGCCATAGGGGATTTCACAGGTTATGGAGTAATCTCCTGAGCATTCCTGATTACTGGCAAAAGACAGACAGGGGGGCCGATCCCGGATCCCCCGAGACTGGTCAGCCGAGACCGGCCCCGCATCAGCTGCGTTCCCTACGCGGCCTTGATGACCATCTGCATCACCTGAACAGGCACGACTTTCGTGACCTTCATCGACTCTCACCCCCCCTCCGTCCGTCAGCCCAGCGCGAGCCGCCAGAGAGAGGATCGTCGCCTGAGTCCCCGGTTCGCATAGGAGATTCCACAAGATGAAGTATGCTCCTGAGCATTCCTGAATATTGGCAGAAAGATAGAGGGGCCGATCCAAGGTCCCCTGAAGCGGGTGAGCCCGAGGCCGGCCCTTGGCGGCTCGCTATCTACGCGCCCTTGTGGATGCGCGAATCCGCAACTGGCATCACTTTCGTGACCTTCATCGATTCCCCACCCCCTCCATGCATCAACCCGGCGCGAACAGCCAGGAGGAGGAGCGATGCTAAGGAAATCCCGAGCGATGTTCATTGAAAGAGGGGCCGATCCCAGGCACCCCGAGACTTGCGAGCCGAGACCGACCCCCACGGTGCCCGTTTTAGGCGTGCTTCATGACGCGCAGACTCGAATAGAGCTGCGCCACTTGCGCGATCTTCATCGGCTTTCACCCCCTCCCCTGTCTCAGCCCAGCGAGGCTCGCCAGGAGGAGGGCTAATACTAAAGATCACCCTACTAATAGCTGATTACAAAATAGAAGCGAGTTCCCATCGCGCGGATTGTTTATGCTCGATCGCAACTGAATACAGGAGTAAAGTGGACCGAAAGGGAAGAGGATTGGACACCAGCGCCAAAGAGACCGGCCGACGCGCCAAGGGCATCGAGGAGATGATCTCCTACGCGCTTGGTCATCGTGTCAGGATCGAAATCCTGGCTTTTCTAAATGAAGGCGCCTACAGTCCTGACGAACTCGCCGAGCTGGTCAAAGAGTCGAAGAACAAGGTCTACCACCACATCAAGGAACTCCTAGAAGGAGGCTCCATCGAGGTTGCAAGGACCGAGCCGGTGAGGAACACCACTAGGCATTTCTATCGGGCTGTTGAAATGCCTTTTTACACCGACGAGCAGATCGCGGCCATGCACCCGCGACAACGCCAGGGGCTCGCCGGGCTGATTCTCCAGTCCATAATGGCCGAGTCGCTGTCAGCGTTCTGGGCCGGCAAGATGCACAGCGATCCGCGCGTCTGGCTGTCTTGGCGCTGGTTCAACGTCGATGATCAGGGTCGTTCGGACATCGCTGACGAGCAGCAACAGCACTGGGACCGAATTCAGGAGATCGAGGCGGAATCGTCTTCGCGACGCGCCGAGTCGGGAGAGGATGCAATCTCGATCATCGTGACCTCGCTTGGATTCCAGCGAACCCGGACGGCACCAGTGCCCCCGCTTACTTCTTGTGAAAACAAAATAGCGAGTGTTCCTCGGTTGACCAGTGTGTTTCGTTCTGGAATCGTGAAGTAGTCAACCGACATGGATTGCCTCCCGGAACTGGACGGGCGGTGTAAGCGCCACCCGGCCACACACCGGGGCGATGGGTCTCCCGAAGTAATTTCAACCCACCGTCCCGGTGGCCGGGGTCGGTTGACCACACACCATGTTCCGATCTTCCTCCAACGCCACCCCCACGAATTGCCTCCCGCCTGGCCGAGACCGGGAGGCATGACGGTGCTGGGGGGCGAGCCGCCCATCGACTGGGAGGGCTTCGCCCCCCGCATCGCCCATCCGACGAGGGAGTCGATCGTCGAATCGATGCGCCGAATCCATGAGCCGCTCTCGGTAGGCGACCTCAGGGGCGTGATCGACACACCCGAGCTCCGCCTTCCCTATCTCACCTACCACGTGAGAGTGCTGGCCAGCGAGGGGATCCTGGTGGAGGTCGGCAAGCGACCGGCCGGAGCCTCGGTGGAAACGCTCTACCTCCTGAAGCAGCCGGAATGCCACTGACGATCACAGCGGCCCAGCGCGATGCCCTCTATGACCAGATCCTCGACCGGCTGAGCGGGATCGGCGATATCGAGGTGGCGATCAAGGCGGAGAACTACGGCGACGCCGAACGCATCGGCCGCGAGTACTCCGACGACCTGCGGCTGCTCCTTGACGATCTTGGGATCGGCGATGGCAGCGGTGAGCCGGTCGAGTTGACCTCACCCCCGGAGGTGCTGCGGCGCGTCCTGCCCCGACTGCGGCAGCTGGCCCTCAACTACACGGCCAGCTTGCAGCCGGAGATGGTTGAAGTCCAAGAGGTAAGCGAGAGAAACCGCCTGGTCTCGGAGGCGTGCGAGGCCGTGCTTGGCGCGCTCGACCGTTCGGCGAGCGGCACCCGATCCTGATGTCTCGACGACTGAATCTCTTCCCCCGGCTTCGCCAAGCTTGCCGCAGGGGCCACCGGGGGCCAGCGGACGCCGCTTCTGTGGGTGCCCGAGTGGGGCAAGGGTCGGGCGCGGCGGTCGACGCGCTATGCGGGCACCCGTCGTTGACAGGGGCGGCGGGTGCCCGGCAAGGCCAGGATTCACGGCTCGCGTTGAACCGCGTGTTCCTCAGCGGAATCCTTGCTGACGATCCCCTCCGAGACAGAGATCGCAATGGCGATCCGGTCCTCTTGCTGAGGGTCGCCTTTCCGGCCCCCGACACGCGAGACACCCGGCTGGGCGTGGAGCCCGCTCTGGAGGAGATCGAGGTACCCGAGGAAGTCTCCAACCGTCACGGGAAGGAGCTGTGCGTCGGCGAGGCGATCTTCGTCACGGGTCAGCTCAGCGGCGGCGGTGGCGTCATCGCCACCGAAATTCACTCGGGGCCGCCACCTGACCAGGTAGCCGACACTACGGCCGGTTAGGCTCAATCAGCGGCGATGGGGCCGGGCGCCTCGCCCTCGCGCCCAAGGTGGAAGATCTCGGCAGAGACGTCGACGCAGGTGTCGATGCCGCTGATGAAGGCGCGCACCGGCCGCCGCGTGATCCGTTCGACCGCGCCGCGGAACTGGCGCTCGGTGGCGTGCTGGAAGTACATGCGGGTGTCGCGCAGGCGCTGGTGCTCGCCCATCTCGACCAGCTTCTGCTCAGCCGGGGTGAGGCTGTGCTCGAGCGTGCAGATGACGATGTCGGGACCGGCGAACTCGGTCCTCGCCTTGGTCGGCCCGCGGCCGAACTGCTCCTTGTAGAGGCGGACCATCTCGCGCGAGATCTCGGCCCGGACCGAGTCGTAACCCGCGCTCTCCGTCTCGCTACCGAGGGTTTTGGTCGCCGTATCGACGGTTCTGTCGCCGCTCATGTCTCACTTCGCTACCCGCTTTTTGACACCCCACGCAGACGCGCTACGATTGTCGCGACCTTTGGACTTCAGCGCCGGAGCGTCGAATCATGCAGCGAGGAACGCGGACCGGGCGACTACCGGGCCCACGGACTTCTCCCAAAGAGAAAATGCCACCGGGAGGGTCAGATGTCTCACGTTGAATGCCCCAACTGCGGAATTCGCATCTCCGCGATGTCGGCGCCGTCAAGCTGTCCGCGCTGTCTTGTCCGCCGCCGCGGTCGCTTCGAACTGGCACCGGCTCCGATGCTCGTCCGAGCACCCAGCCCAGCACTTTCCTCGACGCGGTCGAAAGGTGACGATGGTCGTCTTCGGGCTCTCTGAGAAGGACATCTGGCCGGGCTGCCGCGAGATCGAGATCGAGGGCGAGCTCGATCTGGCGGTGAGGGAGTGCCTGCGGACGGCCCTGGCGCGCGCGCTGGCGGAGCGCCACCACGTGCTCGTCGACCTCTCGGGCTGCGACTTCATCGATGCCAGCGCCCTGGCGGTGCTGGTGCAGGCCCACCAGAACCTGCGCGAGCAGGGCCGGCAGCTCCTGCTCTACGGAGTCCGGGGACAGGTCCGGCGCCTCTTCGCGATCACCGGCATTGCTGAGACGGGGTTGTCTGTCACTGCAGCCGCCCCGACCGCTCCGCCGATTTCCGTGGGTGACCGGCTGGGGCAGGATGTCAAGGCTCCCCCTGCGGCTGCCGCGGTCGAGCAGGACCGGATCAATCCGGTTCCAAGCTGGTAGCCCGACGATGACGAAACCAGGTCCGAATCGTCGTACGCTTTGACACCAGGAGCGACCTCTACGGGGTCGCAGACTCCTTCGCTGGGGAGGCGTCGACGAACGGCAATCGGGCGGCGACCCCGGTCATCTCCAGGACTTTCGTCACCGCCGCTGTCTCGCTGTTGACGAAGCGCAGGCGCGAGCCGTCGCCGTCGCGGTTGATCGCGGTGACCAGCAGCGCGATCCCGGTCGAGTCGATGAAGGCGAGCTCGGTCATGTCGACGATCACGTGGCCATCGCCATCCCCGAGCGCCTCCTCCAGTGTCGCCTCGAGGGTGCTGGCGTTGGCCAGATCGAGCTCGCCGCGGAGCTGGATCATGCGGGTCTCACCCGCCCGCGACGTCACCAGGTGAAGCAGTCCGGCATGAACAGCTTGTGGTTCAACGGGGGGCAAAGGTCCTCCATCGACATCGTTGGATCGGGTGAAGATCCCGTCGATGCGCCCCTTGTGCGATCGCGGTATCAGCCCCATTGGAGTGTGCCCACCGAATCCCGGATCGGCGCCGGCAAACCCTGGCTCCGATGCTAGCGCGTCGCCCTATCTGTCGCAGAGAAAGCTGCGGCCCGACCGACGTTGGCCGGGCCGCGTTGGGGCCGACGTGCTCGCGGATTACCGCACTCAGCCTGCGAGACGGGCGCGGAGCAGCTCCTTACCCTGCTCGGCACCCTTGCGGCTTGCCTCCTGCGCACGCCGGAAGAAGTCGGCCAGCTCGGAATCCCCCGCGCGATCGGCGTCTTCAGCGTAGGTCTCGAGTCTCAAGACGTTGCTGAGGCACTGCTCGGTGAACCAGATCACGTTGTAGTCCTTGTCCTTGGTTCCGGTGATCTCACCAGTCTCCTGGACTGCCATTGCTCTCCTCCTTGGCGTTGCTTGGGTCCTTGCGCAAGAGCTACCCGGCCGCACGGCGAGTAACCCGCGACCTGTCGACTAATTTGCCGCGGTCACCCCGATCGGCGGTTACGGTCTGGGGGTGGCGGCGACGATCGACGAGCTCACGGTGGGCGACGAGCCGGAGGCATGGCGGGCGCTCGGGTTCGCGCTCGACGGCGACGTTTGCGTCGTCGGCGATTTGCGGATCCGCTTGGCGGGGTCGGATGCGGGCCACGGCCTGGCCGCTTGGTCCTTGCGCGAGCTGGCCAGCACCGAGCTCGATGGGCTGCCGACGGCGCGCTCGGACCGCCCACCCCCGGGCGAGCCGCCGGCCCACCCCAACGGCGTCACCGCGCTCGATCACGTCGTCGCGATCGCGCCGGCGCTCGAGCGCACTGTCGCGACGCTGCAGGGCGCCGGCCTCGACCTGCGCCGCATCCGCGAGGAGCCGACTCCCGCCGGGGCTCCGCGCCAGGCCTTCTTCCGCCTCGGCGCGACCATCCTCGAGGTCGTGCAGGAGCCCGCCGAGGCGACTGAGCGCCACGGCGGCGACCGGCCCGCTTTCTTCTGGGGCCTGGCCTTCCTCGCCCCCGACCTCGACGCCACCGTAACCGGGCTCGGGGATCGGGTCAGCGAGATTCGCGACGCGGTCCAGCCCGGCCGTCGCATCGCCACCCTGCGCCGCGCCGCCGGGCTTTCGGTCCCGGTCGCGCTGATGACGCCGGCGCCCACCCGAACTGCATCAAATTTCCTGCCTAGCGGCCCGGAAATTTGATGCAGTTCGTCGAGGTCGAGGTTTACGATCCCGCGATGCTGATCGACGGCTCCCCGCTCGAGCCCGTTACCGTCGCTGGACGACCTGCTGCGGGTCGGGCTGGGATGCGGCGCCGGACGAGGTCGCGCTGGTCTCGGCCGAGCGCGAGCTGAGCTGGCGCGAGCTGGAGGAGGAGACGGCGCGGCTGGCGGGCGGCTATCGCGGGCTCGGGTTGGAGCCGGGGGCTGAAGCGGATGGCCGAGGACCACCTGCACCCGCACGGCCTCGACTGACGGCGCCCGCCGGCGACCTCAGTCCTCGGTCCGCAGCTCCTCGATCAACTGCCAGATCGCGCCCGCGCTGGAGTCGCGGATCGTGAACAGGCTCTTCGTCCCGGCGACTTCGAGCGGCTCGCGAGTCTCCTCGGTCTTGCCGGCGCCGGCGCTGAAGCGGGCGCCGGCCTCGCCCAGCGCCGCCGCCTCGGTGTCGAGGTCGTCGACGGCGAGGGCGACGTGCTCGATCTCGGCCGCGGCGCCGGGGACCCGGCAGCGGCGGGCACGGACCTCGGGATCGGAGATCTCGATCAGCTCGAGCTGGACGCCGCCGCAATCGACGAAGGCGATCTCGGTCGATTCGGCCTCCAGCGTCACCCGTTTCGCCACCTCCAGGCCCAGCGGCCCGGTCAGGAAGGCGAGCGCCCGCTCGAGATCGGCGACGATGATCCCGATGTGGTGGACGCCCGTGATCACGCTTGCCGCCCGTTTGCGCCGTGCAGCGCCGCCGCCACCCTGGTCGCCGCCTCGTCGACCAGTTCGGCGCCCCGGTCGATCGCCCGCGGGGCCATGATCGCGTGGTGGATCAGCCCCGGCACCTCGATCAGGTCGACCGCGATGCCGGCTTCGCGCAGGCGCTCGGCGTAGGCCGCGCCCTCGTCCTTGAGGGGGTCGTACTCGCCGGTCATGATCAGCGTCGGCGGCAGTTCCCGCAGCGACTCCGCGGCCAGGGGCGAGAGCAACGGCTCGGTGGGGTGGACCCCGGGCGCGTACTGCTCAAGCGCCCACTCGAGCTGCTCGCGGGTGAGCAGGTAGTCGCGGCCGAGCCGCTCCCAGGACTCGGTCTCGAAGCGGACGTCGAGGACCGGCACGATCAGCGCCTGGAAGACGAAGCCCGCCAGGCGCCGGTCGCGGTCGATCAGGGCCGTCGCCGCGGCGACGTTGCCGCCACTGCTCTCGCCCCCGATCGCGATCCGCCGTTCCGAGAGGCCGAGCGATTTCGCGTGCTGTCGCAGCCAGCAGGCGGCCGCGTAGGTTTCCTCGATCGCCTCTGGAAACCGCGACTCCGGCGAGAGCCGGTAATCGACCGCCGCGACCGCGCAGCCGCTGCGGTGGGCCATCGCCCGGTAGTGGTTGTCGAGCAGGTCGACGGTGACCCGCACCCAGGATCCGCCGTGGACCCAGACGATCAGGGGCAGGGGCCCCGGCGCGTCGGGGCGGTAGAGGCGGACGGCGACGTCCTCCTCGCCCGCCCGCGGGATCGAGAGTTCGTCGACGTGGGCGACCTCCTCGCGCTCGAAGCCCAGCTTGCGGAAGGGCTCGACCGCGGCGCGGAACTCCTCCAGCGAGATCTCCCCCGGCACCGGCGCCGGTTTCGAACGGGCGCTGTCGAGAAAGCTTTGGGTCTGGTCGTCAAGGGCCATCTCTCCTCCTAGGTTGCCACTCGGCTGCTGGTGCGGCGGACGAAGATCTCGCCGCTGACGGCGATCAGGATCAGCAAGCCGGTGAAGAACTGGTTGTAGAGGGGGTCGACGTTGAGCAGCCCCAGCCCGTTGTTGACGAGGCCGAGGAAGAGGACGCCGATGATCGTCCGCCAGACCGCGCCTTCGCCGCCGCGCAGGCTGGTGCCGCCGACGGCGATCGCGGCGATCACCGCGAGCACGTAGGGAATGCCGCCGATGTTCGACTGCGCCTGGCCGGCCTGCGAGACGGCGACGACCCCGGCGACCGCCGCCGCCAGGCCGCTGAGGACGTAGGTGAGGCAGCGCACACGGCCGATGCCGATGCCCGAGAGCCGCGCCGCTTCGGGATTGCTGCCGACGACCCGGACTTCACGGCCGAACCTCGCTCGTGAGAGCAGGGTGCCGAAGGCGATGGCGGCGATCACCAGCAGCCAGACGCTGTACTTGACGCCGAGCAGCGAGTCGCGGCCGAGGTCGACGAAGCCGCCGGCCGTGGGCGTCAGCAGTTCCTGTCCGGCCAGGACTTCGGCGCCGCCGGTGAAGACGATGGCGCCGGCCAGGGTCGCGATCAGCGGGTTGACGCGGCCGGCGGTGACGACGAGGCCGTTCAGCAGGCCCAGCCCCGCGCCCGCGATGATGCCGGCCAGGATCCCGACCCCGACCCCGGTCGAGATCGCGAGCTTGGCTGAGAGCACGCCGGCCAGGGCGTAGATCGCGCCGACCGAGAGGTCGATGCCGCCGGCGACGATGACCAGCGTCCCGGCGCAGGCGGCGATGCCGATGTCGGAGTTCGCCTGCAGCACGTTCAGCAGGTTGTCCTTGCTGAGGAAGGCCGAGCTGGCGAGGCTGAGGACGATGAAGAGGACGATCAGGCTGAACACCCCGGCGAACTCGAGCAGGCCGGCGCGCGGCTTGAAGGCGCGGGTGAGGTCGGCGCGCATCAGGCTGCCTTCCGCTTCAGCAGGGCGTCCAGCAGGATCGCGGTGAGGATGATCCCGCCCTGGAACAGCTGGTCGTAGGTGGGGCTGATATCGACCAGGGTGAAGCCGTTGGCGACGACCGCCAGCAGCAGCACCCCGGCCAGCGTGCGCCAGACGCTGCCACGGCCGCCAGAGATGCTGGTGCCGCCGATGATCACCGCCGCGATCGCCGTGAACTCCATGCCGAGGCCGCCGTCGGCCTGGGCGACGCCGGTGTCGGAGACGGCGATCGCCCCGGCCAGCCCCGCCATCGCGCCGCTGACGACGAAGACCGAGGCTTTGATCAGCCGCACGCGGACTCCGGCGACCCTGGCCGCGGCCACGTTGCCGCCGACCGCGTAGACCTGCTTGCCGTACCTGGTGGCGCGCAGCAGCGCCCAGACCGCGACGAAGCCCGCCAGCGCGATCCAGGCCTTGGACTGGATTCCCAGCAGCTCGCTGTTGGCGAACTTCTGGAAGCCGAGGAAGTCATCGACGCGGAAGCTGTTGGTGCTGTCGGTGAGGTAGATCGCCACCCCGACGATCACGAACTGGGTGGCGAGGGTGGCGAGGAAGGACTGGACCCGCAGCCGGGTGACGATGGTGCCGTTGATCAGGCCCAGCCCGGCCCCGGCGGCGGCGGCGGCGAGCACGGCGAGGACGAGGCCCGCCTCGTTGGCGACGAAGGCGGCGATGACGGCGGCGAAGCCGAGGATCGCCCCGACCGAGAGATCGAACTCGCCGGCGATGATGACCAGCGTCATCCCGGCCGCGAGCAGGCCCGGCTCGGCCGACTGCTGGGCGAGGTTGATCAGGTTGCGTTCGGTCAGGAAGGTGTCGGTGATGACAGAGAAGACCGCGCACAGCAGCAGGAGGGCGACGACGATCCCGTAGTCGCGCGCCCAGGCCAGCAGCGCGCGGCCGTTCACTCCAGCCGCCGCCCGGCGCGGTGCCAGGGCCTCGGTGCTCATGCCGGCGCGCCCGCCCCGCGCGACCCGACGTCGCTGCCGAAGGCGGCATGGAGGACGCGGTCCTCGCGCACCTCGTCGGCGCCGAGGTCGGCCACCGTGCGGCCCCGCGCCATCACCACCACGCGGTGCGAGAGCCCGACCAGCTCGTCGATCTCGGAGGAGATCAGGAGGATCCCCATCCCGTTCGCGGCCAGCTCGACCAGGAGCTCGTAGATCCCGAACTTGGCGCCGACGTCGACGCCGCGGGTCGGCTCGTCGGCGATCAGCAGGCGGGGCGCCTGCCACAGCCACTTGCCGAAGAGGAGCTTCTGCTGGTTGCCGCCGGAGAGCGCGCCGACGCGAAGGTCGGGATCGGCCGGGGTGACCCGCAGGCGCTCCAGCATCCTCGCGGTCTCGCGTCGCTCGCGCCCGCGCGAGATCACGCCCATCCGGCTTACCCGCGAGAGGTGGGCGAGGGTGGTGTTCTCCTGGCCGGAGAGCTCGAGGAAGAGGCCGAGGTCCTTGCGGCTCTCGGGGATATAGGCGATCCCGCGCCGCACCGCCTCGCGCACCGAGCGGAGCTTCGCCGGCTCGCCGCCGATCTCGATCTTGCCCGCGCTCGGGCGCTCGGCGCCGAAGATCAGCCGCGCCGCCTCCGAGCGACCGCTGCCTACGAGCCCGCCGAGGCCGACGATCTCCCCGGCCCGGACCTCGACGTCGACGCCGGAGACGAGCTGCTCGTCGCGCAGGCCCCGAACCGAGAGCACCGTCGGCGCCGCGGCCGCGACCGGCCTCTTCTCGGGGAAGCCGAGCGCGGCGGTGCGGCCGAGCATTGCCGTCACCAGCGAGCCCGGCGACTCCTGCGCCGCGTCGGCGCCGGCCTTCACGACCTCGCCGTTGCGCAGCACCGTCACCCGGTCGCAGACCCGCAGCACCTCGGCGAGGAAGTGGGAGACGTAGACGATCGTGGTGCCGCGCTCGGCGAGGCGGCGGATGATCTCCAGCAGGTTCTCGGCCTCGTCGCCGGCCAGGCGCGCGGTCGGCTCGTCCATCACGATCAGCCGCGCCCGCCGCGAGAGCGCCCGCAGGATCTCGACCTTCTGCTGCTCGGCGACGGGGAGGTCCTCGACGGCGGCGTCGGGGTCGAGCTCGAGCGAGAACTCCTCGTTCAGCGCCTCCACCTCGGCTCGCGCCGTCCGCCTTCCGCGCCGTCCCTCGCTCTCGCCGCCACGGCGGCCGAGCAGGATGTTGTCGGCGACGGACATCGCCGGGACCAGCGCCAGCTCCTGCTCGACGATCGTGATCCCGTCCTTGAGCGCATCGCGGGGGACGGCGTAGTCGACCGCGACGCCGTCGACCCTGATCTCGCCCCCGTCAGGGTGGACGACCCCGGCCAGGCACTTGCCCAGAGTCGACTTGCCGGCGCCGTTCTCGCCCACCAGGCCGTGGACCTCCCCCGTCACGAGGGAGAGGTCCACGCCTTTCAGCGCCTGGGCTCCGCCGTAGCGCTTGACCAGACCGCGCGCCGCGACGAATGTCGGTGCCTCGTCCATTGCTCAGGGGCCGGCGGTCGCTGAGCTCATCCGGCCCATTCGGGCTTCCAGTCGGCGGCGTTGCCCTGATCGATGTACCCCTCGGGGAAGTCGGGCGCGAGCGCCGAGTTCACCAGGTCGGGGGACATCTCTTCGCCGCGCACCGCGGCGATCGCGTATTCGGCCTCGAGTTCGCCCTCGTGCTGGGGGCGTAGGATCGAGCTGGCGAACCATTCGCCGTTTTCGACCGCCTTGGTGCCCGCGACGCTGGCACCGTCGCCGACGAGGATCACGCCTTTGTCTTTGAGCGGCGACTCGTCGATCGCCTGTTTGGCACCGGCGATCATCTGGTCTCCGACGCTGATCACGCCGTTGATGTCGGGGTTCGCCTGGAGGATCGTTTTCATCGCTTTGTAAGCCGGGCCGGCGAGGAATTCGCCTTCGGCTTCGGCGACGACTTCGATGGCGGGGTTTTCATCGAACGCCGCCTCGGCACCGTTTTTGAAGACGATGTCCAGGGCCAGGGTCGGCGTGCCATCCATGTAGACGATCTTGCAGGGGTCGAGTTTCTGCTCTTCACAGCCTTTCGCGAGCGCCGTGCCCGCGGCTTTGCCGACGGTGAAGTAGTCGGAAGCGATCTGTGCGGTCACCGGCAGCTGCTTGGAGAACTCTTCCTGCTCCGGGCCGCAGATCGAGAAGCCGCAGATCACGGTTATCCCTTCCTGCAGTGCCTTGGTGATCGCCGGGATCGTCTGCGTCCCGTCGATCGAGTTGACCAGGAAAGCGTCGTACTCGCCGCTTGCCGTCGCATCTTCGATCTGGTTCGACTGAGCCGTCGGGTCGAAGTTGCCGTTGAAGGCGCGCAGGGACGCGTTGCCGTCCTCGGCGACGATCGCTTCGGCTCCTTTCAGCGCCGCTTGCTGGTGGGTGTTTGCGGTGGCCACCATGAACATGCCGATGTTCACTGCCTGGTCGGCGTTGCCGCCGGCTCCCGCACCGGTGTCGGTATCGGACGAATCCGAGCCGCAACCGGCCACCACCACTCCGATGCAGAGCACCGCCGCGAACATGACCAGAACTTTCCTCATAGGACCACTCTCCTCACCCGTAGACGGATACGCACCGTTAGCACGGGCGTGTCGCTCACCTTTACTGGGACTCTTGCGATCCTAGGTTCGGGACCCGGGAGCATCCACAGCTCAACGAGACGAAGCCGGAGCGATGTGTAGTCCCGTCGGCACTAGGGGGTCAGGCGCTGCGGCAGATCCGTCATCCGGGTCTGCCGCAGCTCGCGCTTCAACACCTTGCCGTAGGCGTTGGTGGGAAGCTCGGGCAGGAACTCGACCGCTTTCGGCTTCTTGTAGCCGGAGAGGACGTCGCGACAGTGTGCGATCACGTCCTCTTCCTCCAGGCTGTGGCCCTCGTTGAGGACGACCAGCGCATGCACGCGCTCACCCCAGAACTCGTCCGGCAGGCCGATCACCGCGACCGCCCTGACCTCGGGCAGCTCCAGGATCGCCTCCTCGACTTCGCGCGGGTAGATGTTGTTGCCGCCCGAGATGATCATGTCCTTGGAGCGGTCGAGCAGGTGCAGGTAGCCGGTCCGGTCGACCATGCCGATGTCGCCGGTTCGCAGCCAGCCGTCGAGCAGGGCCCCCGCGGTCGCCTCCGGGTCGTCCCAGTAGCCGAGCATGACGACGTCGCCGCGGATCGCGACTTCGCCGGTCTCCTCGGGCCCCACCGTCTGCCCCTCCTCGTCGATCACCTTGATCTCGACGTCGGTGCGCGGGACCCCGGCGGAGCCGAGCCGCCGGTCGCTCGCCTCGACAAAACGGGCGTGGTCGGAGGCGGCGAGGACCGAGATCGTCATCGGCGCCTCGCCCTGCCCGTAGATCTGGACGAAGACCGGCCCGAACAGCTCGATCGCCTGTCGCAGGTCCTCGGTGAACATCGGGCCGCCGCCGTAACAGACCGACTCCAGCGGCAGTGGCCGGCCGTCGCCGCCGGCGGCGGCGCGGTTGAGGACGACGATCTGGGTCGGGGCGACGAAGGCGACCGAGGTGGCGCCCTCGCGGCGAATCAACTCGAGCACCTCGGCGCCGTCGAAGGAGGCACCCGGATAGATCACGTTGCGGGCGCCGCGGGCGACGCAGGCGAGCAGCACGAGTCCCGAGCCATGGGTCAGGGGAGCGGCGTGCAGGACCGTCTCGCCGACCGCGAAGGAGCGGACGTCGGCGAGGTGGCTGAGCACCATCTGGCGCAGGTTGCGATGGCTCAGCATCGCCCCTTTCGGCCGCCCGGTCGTGCCCGAGGTGTAGAACAGCCAGGCGGTGTCCTCCGGCCTTCTCTCGGCCGGCGCGTCCAGGGCCGTGGCCCCCTCGATCAGTTCCTCGTAGGAGGTCTTCTCGCCGTCGCGGCCGAGGCAGATCAGCCGCAGGTCGAGATTGCCGGAGAGGGCGCCGACCAGACCCCGCTCGTACTCGGCCCCGTAGATGACCGCCCGTGCTTCGCAGTTCTCGATGATGTAGGCGGCCTCGCGGACGTGCGTACGGCTGTTGATCGGGGTGATCGTCAGGCCCGCGATCCAGGCGCCGAAGATCGACTCGACCAGATCCGGCCCGTTGGCCTGGAGCAGCGCCACCCGGTCTCCCTCGCGGAGGCCGAGGTCACGCAGTCCCGCCGCCAGCCGGGCGGCGCGCGCGTAGAGCTCGCCGTAGGTCGCGGTGTCGTGGCCGAAGCGGATGGCCTCGTCGCGATCATGCTGGATGGCGGCTCGTGCCAGCAGCCCGGCGACGTTCACCCAGGCCCCATCTTCAGATTCCGAACCTTACCCCGATCCATGGTGCGATGGTAGGTGTGTGGGTCCGGGTGCTACTACAGCGAAGCGGGCTCGGATCGGCGGCTGTGCCTGTCTCGGCGAGACGACCGGTACCGCCTCGTACGCCGAGCGACCACGGCAAGGCCGACCGCGGCGGGGGGCACCGCGGTCGGCCGGGGAAGAGCCCGATGGTTACTGTTGGACGGAGGCGCGCTCGGAAATCGAGGAGTAGGCCCAGGGACAGATCGAATCGACCTGTATGGAGTCGGGAAGACCGATCGCACCGGACTCGAGTTCCTTGCGCAGCGTCTCCAACGGTTCGCCCGGGGGGCGATCGAACTCATAGATGGAGAGGTACTTGTGTGGGCTGGGTTGGAAGCCCGGCAGTTGGTCGTCGCTGAGGCGGAAGCGCTGAGCGGCCACGAACCCCGGAATTTCAACCACCTCGTCGAGATGGACGTTGTTGTACCAGTCGTTGTACTCGTCCTCCTGACCTGGAGTCGGAGCCGAGAACACGATCAGCTTGTGGACGGACATCGTCCTACCACTCCGGCGTGCCGAAGTCGTGGTCGGGCTCGAAGAACTTGATCCCGAAGTTGTCGTCAGACCAGTCGGCGAACTCGTTCAGCTTCTCTTCGGTGCTGATGTCGGATCCCATCCCCTCGGCGACGCCGCGGAAGAAGGTCATCAGCGATCCACCCGGGACCTCCATCACCAGGACTCGCGCGCCGTCCTTGCCAGTCACCTGGTAGTAGTGAGGCATGTCCCGGGGTGCCCAGACAAACTCGCCTTTGCGGGCGACGACGCTAAGGCGGCCGGGCAGGTGCAGGGTCAGCTCTCCCTCGAGCAGGAAGAAGCCCTCGTCCTCGAGCTTGTGTACATGGGGTGCAGTGGCGTCACCGTGCTGCCAGATGATCTCCACCATCCCGAACGCCATCCCGGTCTGATGTCCCTCGGCGTGGAAGATGGCCTTGGTGTCGGTCATCATGCCCTCGCCGATGTTGAACGTCTTCACGTCCATCGGATCGGATTTGAACGGCAGGTTGCTTACGGCCTGGACCTCGGCCTGAGTATCGGTTGCCAACGGACTCTCCTTCTCTGTCGCGCCTCTGATCGGCTCCAGTCCAGGCTAGGCTCGGGCGGGTCGCGAAGCATCCGCCGGGGGCGACGAATTTCGGGACCGCTTCTGGGTCGCCTTGGACAACACCAGCCGCAGGGCGCTGGCCATGCCGTTGACCACGGCGGCGCCCCCGGCCTCGCCGCCGCCCTCGCAGGCGCGGGTGTGCGCGAGTCCCGGATAGCGGTGACCCCAGACGACCACCTCGGCTTCCGCAAGCAGCTGGGCATAGCGCTCGCCGTCGTCGCGACGGGGGTCGGCGCCGGCGGTGACGATCACAGCATCCGGCAGCTCGGAGAAGTCCTCGGCGCAGAGCGGCGAGAGCAGGGGGTCGGTGCGCTCGAGGCCGGGTGCGTGGTCGGCGATCGCGGCATCGAGCCGCTCCCGCTCCCCCGGGTAGGCGTAGCGCTTCCAGCTGGGCGAGGCCAGGCGGGCGTCGAGCAGGGGCGCGAGCAGGATCTGCGCCGCCGGTGGCGGATCGCCGTAGCGACGGGCCAGGAACGCCGCGGCCGCGGCCAGGCCACCGCCGAAGCCGGAGCCGCCGACGGCCACCGCCGGTCTCCCGCCCGCGGCGGCGAAATGGGCGAAGCAGCGGTAGACGTCGCTGAGCGCGGCCGGAAAGACCGGCACCGGTCGATGGGCCGATTTGTCGTCGCTGGCTCGACTTATAGGCCCATCGCCGGAGCCAAAGCGGTAGTCCACCACGGCGAGCGCCCAGCCCGAGCGCCGGGCGAGGTCATGGGCGAAGCGCTCGGACCCGGCCCAGACCAGCAGGGGCGCGTCTGGCGCACCGGCGGGCTCGAAGAACGAGCCGCCGATGCCTTCGACCGCGAGCTCGCGCTGGTCCACCGCGACCACGTCGGCGCTCACTCCGGCGGCGCGGCGAACTCGACGTTGTAGGCGTCGCGGCTCCACTTGAAGAACTCCGCGGCGCCGCTCTCGCTGTCGATGTTCGCGGCTTTGCCGTTCGCCACCGCTTCGAAGAAGCCGGGGACGAGGTTGGAGCCGGGGATGAGGATCTGCAGCAGCCGCACCGGGCCGGCGGCCGAGACTTCGTAGTTGTGGGTGTGCCCGCGGGGGTGCCAGATCAGCTCGCCGGGCCCGGCGGTGAACTCGACGTCGTCGTCCGTCATCTTCACCGTCAGCTCGCCCTCGATCACGAAGAACGCCTCGTCCTCGACCAGGTGGGCGTGGAAGCCGCCCTCGTCGCCCGGCTCCCAGATGTGCTCGGCGATCGTGCAGGCCAGACCGGTCTGGGGGCCGGTCGCGTGCACGATCAGCTTCGCCTCGGCCGGTCCGATGCCCCAGGTGATGGTGGAAGCGGATGGGTTCGACTTGAACGGCTCGTTTCGAATCGTGTTGTCTGGGATGCTCAACTTGCCCTCCTCGGGGTCTGGTGCTCGGCCTGGATTACTGGGAGCCGCGGCCTGATGGCTCGACGCCGAGGGCGTCGAGCAGGTCCATCAGCTTGAAGGCGAGGCGCAGCTGGAACGCGGTCTCGGGGTCGGAGAGATCGCCGTCGAGCAGCTCCCGGATCTTCTTCAGTCGGTACTTGAGGGTGCTGATGTGGATGAAGCAGGCCGCGGCGACGGTGGGCTGGTGCCCGTCGGCCTCGAGGTAGGCCCGCAGCGTCGGCAGCAGCGGCGACTTCGAGTCGGCGTCGTGCTCGATCAACGGCCGCAGATGTGCCAACACCATCTCGTTCGCGTGCTGGAGGTCGTTCGAGCCGAGCACGAAGCGTAGGGCGCCGAGGTCGGAGGAGCGGACGATGCTCTCGGTGCCGCTGCTCGCCTGGGCCAGGCGCAGACAGGCGATCGCCTCGCGCTGGGCGGCGGAGAAGTCCTCGGCCAGGCGGCTGATCCCGACCCAGAGCGAGGCGTCGCGGTCGGCGACGGCCTTGCGGATGTCCTCGATGATCGCGGTTTCGAGCCTGGTCTCGACCTCGGACATCGCCAGCATCACCTTGCCGCCGCGTTTCACCGCCAGCACCGGCGCTTCGATCCCGTGCAGCTGGCGGCCCGCCTTGGCGCGGACGATCGCCAGCAGCTCGCCGTAATCGATTGTCCCTCCCTGAGCTTCGAGGGCGAGGATGCGGCGCGGGGCGTGGATGTCGACCTCGAGCCGCTCGGCCCGTTCGGCGACGGTGACGGGGATCGAGCCCGAGGTCTCCAGCAGCTCCTCCAGCAGCTCGCCGCGCAGCCGCCACTCGACGTCGCGGGCGGCCCGCTGCTTCAGCAGCTCGAGCGCGATCACGGTGGCGCCGTGGTCGAGGGCGAGGATCTGCAGCTCGGAGAGCTCGGGGGTGGCGATCACGATCTGGCCGAGGTTGCGGTCGCCGGCAGCGATCGGCACCACCAGCGGCTCCGCCACGGGGGCGGCCGTCTCGGCCGGGCCGTGCTCCTGCCGGAACGGGGGCACCACCTCCTGTTCGACCACGATTCGGGCTTCGACGACCCGCGCCAGGGCGCTGGCGATGCCGTGCAGGCCGGCCTCGCGCAGCCCGATCGCGGTCAGCTCGCGGTGGACTCCGAAGGAGCGCTCGAGCAGGTCGTTGCGCAGCTCCAGCTCGTGGTACATCTGCGCGTGCCGGATCGCCGAGGAGACCTGGGTGGCGATCGTCGACAGCAGCGAGACGTGCTCGGGCCGGAAGTGGGTGCGACGGCGGTTGGCCGCGTAGAGCGCGCCGACCATGCTGGCGCCACGCAGCATCGGCGCGCACATCACCGAGACCACACCCTCGTTGATCATCGTGTTGTAGACGAGCTCCGGGGTGCCGGCGGTGTACTCGGCGTAGTCCTCGACGACGATCGTCTGGTTCTCGCGCAGGGCGACGCCGCCGAGGCCGGCACCCATCGTCACCGCCATGTCGTCGAAGTCGGTGCCGCGTGCGCCCCAGCTCTCGACGACGTGGACGCTGGCGGCGCGCTGGTCCAGCAGCGCGACCCAGGCGAGGTCGGCCTGAAGCAGCTGCGAGGTCCGGCGCACGACGAGGGAGAGGACATGCTCGAGCTCGATCTCCTCGGCCTGGACCGCGTGGCCGATCTCGAGCAGCGCTTCGAAGGCGTCGGCCGGGATGTCGGGGGCGACCTCCCGCGAAGCGGCGGCCCCGCGCGGGGCGGGCTTCGCCTCCTCGAGGGTGCGCGGATTCATCTGCGCGCCGGCTTCGCCAATCCCAAGGGCACCGGCGCATCGGCGCTGCGCTGGGCTCGATGGAGGTCGAGCTCGGCGGTGCCCTTGGCGGTCATCGCCTCCGGCGTCCAGAAGAAGGCGGAGTCGATCGTCACCGTCACCTCGCCCAGTCCCTCGACCTTGGTGAGCTCGTTTTCGGCCCCTTCGGTGATCGAGGCCATCAGCATGCAGGACGGCGAGGTCGGGCAGATGCTGACGGTCACGTTGGACTCCTCGTCGACGTCGACCGTGCGGACCAGGCCCATGTCGACGATGTTCAGGGGGCTGCGGGTGGCGACGCTGCAAGGGTCGTAGACCCTTTCCAGCGCCGACCAGGCGTTGTGTTCGAGCATCGGATCGGTCATGCGCTCACCAGCTCGCCGCTCTGCTGGAGGTGCGAGCGCCAGTTCGAGTAGGGCTCCGCAAGCCCGTTCTCCCGGCGGCCGACCGCGAACTCGTCGTCGGCGATCCTCGCCTTCGCCGCCTCGATGTCGATGTTGTTGATGCGGGCGTAGTTACCGCCGAGGAAGAGCCGCTTCTGCTCATGGTCCCACTGCTCGATTCCGTAGGTTTCGAGCATCTCGTCGCTCAGCTCCAGGGCCAGCATCCGCTCCAGGACCGGCTGCGAGTGGAAGACCATCGTGCCGTCCGAGAAGATCAGCTTCTCCGGGCCGCCCCACATCAGCAGCTCGCCGAGGACTTTTTCGAACATCCGCGGCGCCTTCACGATCAGCGACGAGGTGATCTCGAAGTTGGCGTAGAGGTTCGGGTAGCGGGCGATCGCCCAGGCGGTCTCGGTGGCGAAGGCAAGGCCCGAGTGGATGATCTCGAAGTTGAGATCGGGGAAGGCCCCGGCCGCACCCTCGACGTCGTCGATCTTGTAGGGGTCCATCGGGACCGGGCCCAGCGGCGCCGCCTTGTGGATGGCGACCGTCCTGATCCCACGCTCGTACGCCCGTTCGAACAGGGGGTAGGCGAGGGACGGGTCGTCCATGCGCCAGAAGCGATAGGGCGCGACCTGGGAGGGGTAGAGCTTGAGGCCGACGGGATTCGGGATGTCCTCGAGCTGCTCGTCGAGCTCGCGCAGGCAGACGTCGAGTCCCGCGGTCGGGTCGACGCCGACGTAGGCGAGGAAGCGATCGGGGTACTTCGTCACCGCTTCGAGCGTCTTCTCGTGACGACAGAGGCCATCCTTCATGTAGGAGTCGAGCCGCAGCGTGTGAAAGGCGGCGAGGTCGACGTCGCTCTCGAGGAAGAGCGTCTTGGCGAGGACGTCGAGCGGCCAGTCGGACTGCTGCTCCTCCTCGCTCAGCCCGACCCCAGGAGGGTTCCAGCTCTTGTGCATCGCGGTCAGCATGTCCCGGAGGGACTCCGCGGAGCGGTTGTCCTGCACGTTCTCCGGCAGTAGGTTGTAGGCGTGCGCGACCGGATTGATGACGAAAATGTCATCCAGCATCTAAATCCTCCGTCCCTTGAACTCTTGGCACCCGGGGGAGGGTGCATTTCTACCTCGACAAGCCAATCGGAACTCTGTCGAGGCTGGACCAGCTTAGGTGGGTTGAGCTCCATCGCCTATGTCCCAAAGAGCCCATTTTTGCTCTGTGTCTTGTCCCATTGGGACTAGTGGTGGGACCGGCAAACGTTGGTGGTCACACCACTAGGAGGGCGAGATGCCCTCCGGCCGAAGCAGCGCCCCTGGCAGGCGCTAGAAACGGAAGGCGCGGTCGAGCCGGGCGATCTCGCCGGTCAGCCGCGCAGGAGTGGCGTCGCTGGAACTCGCAAGCGCTGGGTATGCCGAGGCATCGGCGTAGGAGGTGGCGCCCGCGAGGGAGGCGGAGGTGGCGACCGGCCGCGCCAGGTCCGCTCGCTGCGCCCGGCAGCGGGGGCAGGTCCCACTGGGGAGGCCGCGGATTCCGCCGTACTCGGTATGGCAGCTGTCGCATCGGAACATGGGGTTCGCATACCCATTCGACGGCGTTGCCGAACTCCTTGATAGCCCTGACCGCGGGTTCGTCCTTTTTTGGTACTTCTGAGCCGAAGCGACAGTTCAGGCTTCTTCCGGCGGGCGCAGGTGCTCGACCTCGAAGCCCCACTCCTCCCGCAGCCGCGCCGCGATCAGGGAGCGGTGGCAGGCCTCGGGGTCGCGCTCGACACAGAGCAGCGCCGCCGAGCTGCCGCCGACCCACTTCACGATCGGTCCCATATCGACGGGGTCGAGGATCTGCTCCTTATAGAGACGGGCGTACTCGGAGGCGAGGACCGTGCGCGAGCGCTTGCCCTCGCCGCGGCGCTCGTCCTCGCGGTACTGCAGCTCGCGCAGCTCCGTGGTCGGAGCCAGCTCCTTGAGGTGGGAGTAGCCGATGCCCGCTCCGGCCAGCGCCTCCTGCAGGCGGCCGGCATTGGCCCAGGCGTACTCGCTGCCGCGCACGCCGCGGCGCTGGCGCACGTCGAGCAGGAGGTCGACGCCGGCGGCGCCGAGAGCGGCGAGGAACGAGTCGCGGTCGAAGCCGTAGACGCCGATCGTCGCGATCCTGGGCACGCGCGTTCTCCCGCGGGCGATGTCGCTCAGCCGATCTGCTCGGTCGGCCGGATCAGGACCTCGTTGAGCGAGACATGCCACGGGCGGGTCACCGCATAGGCGATCGCGTCGGCGACGTCGACGGACTCGAGGCTCTTGATGTCGGCGAAACGCCCGCGCACTTGCTCCCGGATCCCGTCGCGCAGGTGGTCGGTGAGCTCGGTATCGACGGCCCCTGGCTCGATGATCGTCGATCTGATCCTGCGGCTGGCGAACTCCTGGCGGAAGGATTCGCTGAAGGCGCCGACCCCGAACTTGGTCAGGTTGTAGACGGCGGAGCCGGAGCGGGCGATGCGGCCGGCGACCGAGCTGATGTTGACCACGTCGGCGCAGCCTCGCTCGGAGTCCGCGGCGGCCGCCAGCAGGTGCGGCACGGCGGCGTGGGTGGTGACGATCAAGCCCTTGAGGTTGAGGTCGATCATCCGCTCCCACTCCTCGGTCGGCGCGTCCTCGATCGGGCCCAGCAGCATCTGGCCGGCGTTGTTGACGACGATGTCGAGACGGCCGAGCTCCGCGACGGTGCGCTCGACAGCCGCGATCGCCTGCTCGGCCATGGTGATGTCCGACTTGATCGCCAGCGCGGTCTGGCCCTTGCCGCCGATCTCCGTCGCCAAGCGCTCAAGTCGCTCCAGCCGGCGGCCGGTGATCGCGACTTTCGCGCCGTGCGAAGCCAGGGTCAGCGCGGTCGCCTCGCCGATGCCGCTGCTGGCGCCGGTGACCAGCGCCACGGTTCCCTCGAGTGCCTTGGTCATCGGTCTAGCTCCCCATCCTCGATTAAAGGTACCCCCGCCGCGCGTCGCAATAAACAGATATGCCCATCCGCCGGTCAGGGCGGCGGCCCCGAAGAGCGCCGGGCTCAGGCGCGGCTCGCGCGGCGGGCGCCGACGTCGGTCGCCACCTCAGGACTGGCGAGGCCGGCGCCGATGCCCAGCACCCCGAGGATCACGTGGAGGACGTTGTCCTCCTGGTTGACCGGGATGAAGCCGAGGATCGACTCGCCGCCGCCGATGATGAAGCCCCAGATCGCGACGACTATGTAGACGGCGCCGAAGACGAGAGCGTAGGTCCGGGATGCCCGCGGCCCGGAGAGGAAGGCGAGGACCCCGAGCGCGCCGGTGAGGATGTGGACGAGGTTGTGCCAGGCGTTGACGTCGAGCACGCCGAACACAGCGTCGACGGAGCCGGGGCTGCCGAAGGAAGAGCTGTAGAAGAAGCCGATCAGGCCGGCGACGACGAGGACGCCGCCGATCAGCCCTGCGTACAGGCTGGCGGGGGTGGTGGGCGTGTTCATCTTTCCTCCTTGCTCGTTCTCGGGGATTCGCGGGATACCCGCGCAGGCCCCTTGAATACCCGCGCAGGCCCTTGTCAATCGCGTCCGCCGCCTCCTCGTGCGAGAAGATTGCGGCATGGCGGTCTGCCGACGATGAGAATGCGCGCCGCGGTACTGGAGGAGTTCGGGCAGCCGCTCGCGGTCCAGGAGGTCGAGCTGGCCGAGCCGCGGGCCGGGGAGGTGCTGGTCCGGATCGTCGCCTGCGGCGTCTGCCACACCGACCTCTACACCGCCTCGGGCGCCGACCCCTCGGGGTACGCGCCGACCGTGCTCGGCCACGAGGGGGCCGGGGTGGTCGAGCGAGTCGGGCCCGGCGTCACCGCGCTCGCCGAGGGCGACCACGTCGTCACCCTCTTCTCGCCCCAGTGCGGCGAGTGCGTCCACTGCGTCGACCCGCGCACCAACCTCTGCATGGCGATCCGCGAGCAGCAGAACAAGGGCTTCCTTCCGGACGGCAGCACCCGCATCTCCCGCGCGGGCGACGGGATCCGCCACTTCATGGGCTGCTCGACCTTCGCCGAGTACACGGTGATGCCGGAGATCGCCCTGGCCAAGGTCAACCCCGAGGCGCCCTTCGAGCACGCCTGCCTCTTCGCCTGCGGGCTCTCGACCGGCCTCGGCGCGGCGATCAACACCGCCGCGGTCGAGCCGGGCGCGACCTGCGTCGTCTTCGGCGCCGGCATGGTCGGCCTCGGCGCGGTCGCGGGCTGCCGCCTCCAGGGCGCCGAGCGGATTGTCTGCGTCGACCTCTCCCCGGACCGGCTCGGGCTGGCCCGTGGCCAGGGCGCCACGGAGGTGATGCCGGGCGGCGAGGACAGCGTCGAGGCGATCCTCGAGATGACCGGCGGCTTTGGCGCCGACTACACCTTCGAGGCCACCGGCAACGTCAAGGTGATGCGGCAGGCGGTCGAAGCCGCCCGCATGGCCTGGGGCCTGTGCACGGTCGCCGGCGTAGCCGGCAAGGGGGAGACCCTCGACGTCGTGCCACGGCTGCTGATCACCGGCCGCCGCATCGCCGGCTCCTCCTTCGGCGGCGTCAAGGGCCGCGACCAGGTACCGCTCCTGGTCGAGCGGGCGCTCGCCGGAGAGATCGACGTCGAGCCCTTCATCTCCCACCGCATCTCGCTCGACGAAGTCAACCGCGGCTTCGAGTTGATGGAGGCCCAGGACGGCATCCGCAGCGTGATCGAGTTCAGCTAGCGACGGACCTCCTTGACATGTGACCAAAAGGTCACCTATAGTGGGCGCATGGACGAGGTGTTCAAGGCGCTGGCCGACCCGACCCGACGCAGCCTGCTCGACGAGCTCTTCGAGCGGGACGGCCAGACCCTGAGCGAGCTCGAGCAGAGGCTGCCGATGTCCCGTTTTGGCGTGATGAAGCACCTCAAGGTTCTGGAGGAGGCGGGGCTGGTGACCACGCAGCGTCGCGGTCGCGAGAAGCTCCACTTCCTCAACCCCGTCCCGATCCGGCTCGTCTACGAGCGCTGGGTCAGCAAGTACTCCGAGTCCTGGGCCGCTGGGCTCAGCGCGCTCAAACACGACATCGAGGAGGAACAGCAATGAACGCGAGGGAACCGTGGGAAGTGGTGGACGGGCGGGCGATGGCCGCCTTCGAGATCTACATCAAGACGACGCCGGAGCGACTCTGGGAGGCGATCACCGACCCCGAGCTGCGGCAGAAGTACAACTTCGGCGTCGGCGTCAGGTCGGACTGGACGGCCGGCTCGGAGTACCGCTCCGAGGCCGCGGGAGGGATGGAGATCGCCGCCGGCGAGAACCTCGAGGTGGAGCCGCCGCGGCGGCTGGTCCAGAGCTTCCAGGCGCTGTGGAGCGACGACGTCAAGGCGGTCGGAACCTCGCGGGTGACCTGGGAGATCGAGCCGGTCGGCGACTCCTGCCGGCTCCTGGTCACCCACGATCAGCTGCCCGAGGGCGCCAACAGCGAACTCTTCGGCGGCTGGCCGATGATCCTCTCCGGCCTGAAGACGCTGCTGGAGACCGGCGAGCTGCTGACCACCCCCGGCTCGCTGCGCTACTCCGGGGCCGCGGAGCAGTGGGCGTCGTAAACCGACCTCGCTGAACGGCTGGCGATACCGCTCGCGGCGCACTGGGCGCCGCGAGCGGATCCGATTGCGACGCCTTCCCGCGACAGCGGTGACCCAAGTGCGACAGGACCGCCTCTAGGATCGACCTCGATGAAGGGGATCATGCGGATCGGCCACATGGGGCTGCGGGTCGAGGACCTGGATGCGGCCGTCGCCTTCCAGTCCGAGGTCCTCGGCCTGGTCGAGACCGAGCGCCGCGGCCGGGTGGCGTACCTGACCTGCAACGAGCGCCACCACGAGCTGATCCTGATCGAGTCCGGCAAGCGCGGCTACGACCACATTGGCCTCGAGCTGGCGGACGCGGCCTCACTGGAAGAGGTGCGCCGGCTGGTCGGGGCGGCCGGCGGCGAGGCGATCGGCGGCGTCTACGACGGCGAGCCCGGGATCGACCGTGCGGCGCTGGTGCGCGGCCCCGGCGGCCACGTCTACAAGCTCTTCTGCGGGATGGAGACCGTCGCCGCGCCCCCCGCCGGCGACCGGCCGAGTCGCTTCGAGCACGCCTCGGTCAAGGCCCGCAACCTCGGCCCGACCGAGCGCTTCCTCGAGCGCGGGCTCGGCTTCGCCTTCTCCGATCGCATGGGCCGTACCGCGAGCTGGTGGCACTGCGACGCCGATCATCACGGGATGGCGCTGATCTTCGGCCCCCGCCACGAGCTCTCCCACTACGCCTGGTCGGTGCCCGACCTCAACGCGATGGGGCGGATCGCCGACCGGCTCGTCGCTCGCGGCCAGAAGCCGACCTGGGGACCGAGCCGCCACGGGCCGGGTCACAATCTCTTCATCTACTTCAAGGACGCGGATGGGGCGATGGTCGAGTGCTGCGCCGACCTGGCGGCGATGCCGCCGCACGGGGACTACCGGGCCAAACGCTGGCCGGGCGGCTTCGGCGCGATCAACCAGTGGGGCGGCCCGCCGCCGCCGCGCTTCCTGCTCGCCGGCCACCCGATCGCCAACACGAGCCCGCCGGACTGGCTGGGATGAAACTGCGCCGCACCCCCGAGGGCCTGATCGCCCAAGCCGCGGACGGCCGCTGGATTCGGCTGCCGGGGGAGACCGATCTGGTCGACTTCCTGGCTCGCGGCGAGGCCGCCCGCGCCACCGCGCAGGAGGCGGTCGACGCGGGCGGCGCGGCGACCGACCCGAGCGCCGCGATCCTGCCCTTTCAGCCACGCTCGATGCGCGCCTTCATGCTCTGGGAGTCGCACTACGTCGCCTCCGCGCGGATGCTGGTCAAGCGCTTCTTCCCGCCGCCGCTGGCCAAGGTCGTCAGCGGTTACGAGCGGGTCACGCGCCGCACCTTCCCCAAGCTGAAGCCGAGCAAGCGCTTCTACGAGACGCCCTCCTTCTACGTCGCCAACCATGCGGCGGTGCTCGCCGACGGCGAGGAGATGTGGTGGCCGAGCCACACCAGGTTCCTCGACTTCGAGCTCGAGCTCGCCTTCGTGCTGGCCAAGCCGCTCGCCGACGCCACCCCGGAGGAGGCGGCCGCGGCGGTCGGGGGCTGGTTCGTCCTCAACGACTGGAGCGCTCGCGACGTCCAGGCCGAGGACCTGCGCGAGAACCCCTTCGGCCCGGTCGTCAAGGCGAAGACCTTCGCCAACTCGATCGGCGCCGACGTCCTCACCGCCGACGAGCTGCCGGACTGGCAGGCGGTGCGCGGCCGGGTGCGGGTCGACGGCGAGGTCTGGTGCGAGGGGACGACCGCCGGCGCCGCCCACGACGTCGGCGCGATGCTGGCCTACGCCTCGGCCGGCGAGCGCCTCGAGCCCGGCGACGTGATCTCGACCGGGACGATGCCCGGCTGCTGCGGCCTCGAGCAGGACCGCTGGATCCAACCCGGCCAGACCGTCGAGCTCGAAATCGACCCGATCGGCACCCTCCGCAACAAAATCAGCCCCAGCGCCACCCCCTAGGGGCCGATGGGCCGAAAAGTCGCCTACAGGAAGACTTATCGGCCCATCGAGCGCTTGCGCCGGGGGCGCGGGGGGCCGGTGGTTGATGTTGACCTTTATGCGGGGGGTGTGGTTGAGGATTCGGGGGCCGCATTTGCACGGATTCGCGACGCTGGGCCCGTGGTCTGGCTGCCGCGCCATCGGATGTGGGCGCTGGGGCGCTTCGACGAGGTTCGCGCGGCGCTGCACGACGACAAGCTCTTCGTCAGCGGCCACGGCGTCGCCGTCAACCCGATCACCAACGTCGCCGCCCGCAAGACCACCCTGTTCAGCGACGGCGAGACTCACTCCGCCCGGCGCAAGGTGCTGATGCGCTCGCTTGGCGCCCAGGCGATGGCGCCGGTCGGCGGCCGCCTCGACGCCGAGGCCGAGGCGATCGTCGGCGGCCTGGTCGGCCGGAACGAGTTCGACGCCGTCCGCGACTTCGCCAGCGGCCTGCCGTTGCGGGTGGTCGCCGACCTGGTCGGCGTCCGCCTCCCGACTGAGCGGCTTCTCGGCTGGGGCGCCGCCGCCTTCGACATTCTCGGCCCGCTCAACCGGCGCGGCCTCGAAGCGGCGCCGGGCTCGATCGGGATGCTCGCCTACTCCCAGCGCCTCAGCCGCTCGCGCGTGGTGCCGGGCAGCTGGGCGGCCAGCGTCTTCGACGCCGCCGACCGCGGCGAGATCGAGATGACCGAGGCGCGCAACATGGTCATCGACTTCATCGCCCCGAGCCTGGACACGACGATCCTCGCCAGCACCTACATGCTCTGGCTGCTGGGCGAGAACCGCGAAGCCTGGCAGCGCCTCCGCCGCGATCCCGAGCTGATCGGGGCCGCCGTGGTCGAGGCCGTCCGCCTCGCCTCGCCGATCCGCGGCTTCACCCGCCAGCTCAGCCGCGACACCGAGCTCGCCGGCGTCTCCCTCGCCGCCGGCGATCGGGCGGTCCTCCTCTTCGGGGCCGCGAACATGGACGAGCGGCGCTACCCGGAGCCGCGGCGCTTCGACCTCGACCGTCCGCCCGGCGGCCACCTCGGCTGGGGCCACGGTCCCCACACCTGCGTCGGCATCCACCTCGCCAAGCTGGAGATGGCGGCGTTGCTGCGCGCGCTGGTCGCCCAGGTCGAGACGATCGAGCTCGCCGGTCCCCCGACCCGCATCCGCAACAACACCCTGCAGGGCATCGCCTCCCTGCCGGTCCAGCTGGACTGAGCGAACCGTAGATGCAACCGATGACTCGACTGAAGAGCGTCGTCAGGAGCGCCGCGCTGATCGCGATCGTCGCGGCGGGCGTTGGCTGCGGCGGGGACAGCGCGCCGACCGCGCCGCGACAGCAGGCCACCACCGCGCCCTCGCCGCCTCGCGAGAAGCCGGCTGCCACCGCGGTCGCGCCCTCGCGCTGCCCAGCCGACCTGCCGAGCTGCCGCAGCACCGAGGGCCGCATCGTCTACGTCGAGCGGGTCGACCCCGACGGTGACGGCGATGCCCACTTCGTCATCGCCGACTCACAGGGGATCACGCTTCCGGGGCTGACCGCGATCGACGTCCGCAAGGGCCTGCGCCCAGACCCGCTCCCCGGCCCCGGTGACCTCGTCAGCGCCGCGGGGCCGGTGCAGACGGGGTCTTACGGCCAGAGCCAGATCCATGCGCTCGAGCTGCACGTCGCCCGCGCCGGCGGGTAGCGCGGGCCGCTAGCGCCGCGCCAGCCGCCCGCGCCAGCCCGAGCGAGCCCGTTCCTCGCGCCGACCCAGGGTGTCGCCGATCAGCCAGAGCAGCGGCGGCCAGAGCCCGACGAAGAGGGCGCGGCGCTCGGCGTTGCCGCGTTCGTCCTCGCCGATCGTCTTGGCGCGGATCCAGAGCACGACGCAGAGGCCGACGGAGCTCAGCGAGAGGCCGTAGAGGTGCAGGCTGCGCACGGGAGCCTTGCGGAGGATCGGATCGGCCACCGCTGCAGTCTGACAAACGCGCGCCGCGCGTCAGCGAGCCTGGAGACGGGTAGGACGCCAAGATGGCGCGCTACCAGTCGATCGGCAGGCGATGGTCCACCGCGGCACGCTGGCCGCTCGGCGTCGTGCTCGCGTCGTGGCGCTATACGTGGAGCACGACCCCGGTCCACCGCTGGGAACTGAGCGGCGATTGGCCCGAAGACGCTCCACCCCGGCTTCCTGCCGATGTCGACACCAGCGGTTTGCAGCGGTTCGAGGACGGTACCGGCCCGCTGGTCCACCGCCTCTACCGGACCCGAATCGTCGGCTCGGCGACGACGCCAGAGCAGCTGATGGAGGCGATCGTCGGCGACCTCGACCGGGTGGCGCCCTCGGAGTTCGCGACCTTCCAGAAGATCGAGGGCGAGGAGGGCCGCTTCCGCCATGGCGACGAGTACATCGTTCGCATGCCGGGGCCCTGGGACGGGCCGGTGCGGGTGATCGCTTCGAGCCCGACCTCGTTCCGGCTGGCGACGCTGCCCGACCACCTCGAGGCGGGCCAGATCGAATTCCGGGTCAGATCCGACCACCGCTCGCTCGGCTTCGAGATCGAGTCCTGGGCACGCAGCGGCGATCGCCTCAGCGACCTCCTCTACACGTACCTGCGCATCTCCAAGGAGGTCCAGCTGCATATGTGGTCATCGGTCCTGCGCCGGGCGGTGCGGATGGCGGCGGGGAAGATGGAGGGAGGCATCGTCGTCACCACTCGCACCGTAAAACCGGACCGGCTGCCCGGCGGGCGCAGGCCGACCCGGACGGACCGCGGGGCCGATCGCCGGCTCGCCGAGCTGTCCCGGCGCGCGGTCAACTTCGACGCCTCGGACATCGACGCCCTGGTCGCCGCCAAGGACTGGCGGGTCGACGACATGATCGAACCGCTGCCGCGCGAGGGCTCGGGGCCGCCGGCCGAGGGCGGCAGCTGGCAAGTCGCCCGCAAGATCATGGACGAGTACCAGCTGGCCGACCCCGGGGCGGTGACCACCTTCTACGACCGCGAGCCGCCGATGTCGGGCCGCGACATGCTGCTGAAGATCCGCTTCGCCGGCTTGCCGCTCTGGGTCGGGGTGCGAATCGGCGAGGTCTACGAGGAGACGCTCGAGCTCGACGGCCGCCGGGCCCACGTCTTCGGCTGGAGTTACCGCACCCTGGAAGGGCACTTCGAGCAGGGCCAGATGCACTACGAGCTCTGGAAGTGGCTCGACAGCGGCGACGTCGAGTTCCATCTGCGGGCGGTCTCGCGGCCCGCCGCGCGCGGGCCGCTGCTGCTGCGCACCGGCTTCCGGCTCTTCGGCCGCAACCACCAGCTGCGCTTCTATCGCCAGGTCTGCCGGCGGGCGAAGCGGCTGACCGAGGCGCAGCTGGAGACCAATCGCACCGCTCTCGCTATTCATTGATCCCCATCGATGAAGTTGATAGCTTGCACTCCCGTGACCGACTTGCCCGTGATCGAGTGCTGCACCCCCCTCGCTGGGTCTTCGCTCGACGCAGAGCGGGCGGCGGAGCTCGAGCTGGTGCTGAAGGCGCTCGCCGACCGGCACCGGCTGCGGATCGTCAACCTGCTGCTGCGGGCGGATGGCGAGGCCGTCTGCGTCTGCGAGATCCAGCCCCTGCTGGGTCTCTCACAAGGCACGGTCAGCCACCACCTCAAGCAGCTCGTCGAGGCGGGGCTGGTCGGGCGCGAGGCACGCGGTACCTACAGCTATTTCAGCCTCGTCCCCGGCGCGCTCGACTCGGTGCGGGAGGTCTTCGCCACCCCGGCGCGCACGCCGCTCCCGTCCGCCGCCGTCGCTCCCGCTGCCGCCTGCTGTTGAGCGCGACCGTGAGCGAGCGCCCCGACCTGCGCCGCCGCGCCGCCGCCGAGGCGATCGGCGTCTTCGCCCTGGTCTTCGCCGGCTGCGGGGCGATCGTCACCGAGGCTCAGCATCCCGGCAGCCTCGGCAGCGTCGGCATCGGCCTCGTCTTCGGCTTGATCGTGATGGCGATGGTCTACGCCACCGGGCACCTCTCCGGCGCCCACCTGAACCCGGCGGTCACCCTCGCCTTCACCCTCACCCGCCACTTTCCCCGCGCCGAGGCGCTTGCCTATCTCGCCGCCCAGACGGCGGGAGCGCTGGTCGCCGCCGGGCTGCTGGCGGCAATCTGGCCGAGCCAGCCGGCGGCCCTCGGCGCGACCCTGCCGACGATCGGCAGCGGCAGCGCCTTCGCCTACGAGGTGGTGCTCACCGCCTTCCTGATGTTCGTGATCATGGCCGTGGCGACCGACACGCGGGCGGTCGGCGCCGGGGCGGCGATCGCGATCGGCGGCACGGTCGGCCTCGACGCCCTCTTCGGCGGCCCCATCACCGGCGCCTCGATGAACCCGGCCCGCTCGCTCGGACCGGCGCTGGTGACCGGCGAGCTCCACGACCTCTGGATCTACATCGCCGCGCCCGTCCTCGGCGCCGCCGTCGGCGCCCTCGCCTACCAGACGATCCGCGGCGAAACGGCCGGCCGACGGGCCTCAGCCGTCCGCGATATGGATGCTTCCGGCCCGTCGGCCCCGGGGAGCGGCTGATGGCGCGGGCGCTGTTCGTCTGCCTGCACAACGCCGGGCGCTCGCAGATGAGCGAGGCGCTGTTCGCGCGTGCCGCCGCGGGGCGTCACGAGGCACGCTCGGCCGGCACCACTCCCGGCGATCGCGTCCATCCCGAGGTGGCGGTGGCGATGGCCGAGCTCGGCATCGATCTCAGCTCCCGGCAGCCGCGCAGGCTGAGCCGCGAGGACGCCGAGTGGGCGGACGTGGTGGTGACGATGGGCTGTGGCGACGAGTGCCCATACATACCCGGCAAGCGCTACCTCGACTGGGACCTGCCGGACCCGAAGGGCCAGCCGCTGGAGGCGGTGCGCCGCACCCGCGACGAGATCTCCCACCGGGTCGAGGAGCTGCTGCGGGAGCTTGCGTAGGCCGGCGCGATGACCGACCGGCCGCCTGGCCCGGCTCAGCTCTACTGAGGAATCCTTGACTATAGTGGGTAGTGCTGTCTAAAAGCAGTCACTACGAAAGGGATAGGGAGAGATGAAGATCGATAGGCGCCTGCTGTTCGCGGGCCTGGCCATTGCGGTCACGATGTTCGCGGCGGTATCCACCTCGTCGGCATCGGCGGCGGTGTGGAAAGACAAAGGAGTGAACGTCACCAAACTGATCTCGATCGGGCTCACCGGGGGCGAAATATTCGAATCCGGCACTTCGGGCATGTCGTGCGAAATCGCCGCGACCCTGACGACCGAAGGCGGCAGCGTCGGGAAAATCACCAAATGGGAAACCAAAAAATGCTCGGGAGGCTTCGGCGAATTCGCCAGCTGCGAACTGGCCACCTCGGAATCGAAAGGACTTCCCTGGACCGTTGACGTCAACGCGACGGACTTGACGTTCACAAATATGCGCATCCGCCGGACCTTCAAAGCGGGCTGTCCAGTCGCCGAACTCGACAAAACGGTGACCAGCACAGTGACGCTGCTCACCCCGGCCGCGATCACCGAAATGGAATTCATCGGCTCGATCGCCGGTCCCTACAAAGCCTTTGGCTCGTTGAAAGTCGAAGCAGCGATCGCCGGTACATACGGGATCGGTTGAGCAAGTCGTCTGTGCTCGCGAACGGGGCCCCGCGTTGGCGGGGCCCCGTTCAGCCCCGCGCCAGCTCGCGGTCGATGAGGGCGGCGAGCGCGTCCTCGACGCCGTCGGCCGGGGTGCTCGAGATCCGCGCCGCCACGGCCACGCCGCGCACGACTTCAGCACCCCGCAGCGCATGCCAGTGCGACTCGAACGACTCCCCGGACGTGGCCACCGTGCGGCCATCGGCGCCGAGCAGGCGCCAGCGCCACTTTCCTACGAGATCTTCATATGCGTCGAATTGGGCCATCTATTGCCTCCTGCTATCGAATGGGAACGTATGTTCGCATACCGGTCGGCGGCAAAACCAGCCCAGCTCTAGAGCCAAATGTGCTCGAAGACCAGCTCGGCCCGGCCGACCACGAGCAGGCCCATCGAGCGC
>JBAQZI010000122.1:0-4198 GCA_049790835.1 Solirubrobacterales bacterium | reverse complement strand
ACCCATGGAGGTCAGGCCCTTGTCGGGTCGACAGCCAGCCTAGGAGTCAGCTCGCCGCCTTCCCGAGAACCAACCTCCTCGGTCGGACGCTGCCGCCGACCTTGGAGCCGACGATGACAGTGAGCGCAGCCTATTACTCAGGCAGGCGAATGGAGAATATGGCAAACTTCTGCGCCAGAGAACATGTCGTCCAGAAAATCCCCATATCCCCCATTCCATCCGTCCCGTCCGGAGATTCCCCTTGTGCTGGCCCCTGAAGAGTTCCGCCGCGAATTTCCGGGCGAGAGCCAGTACATCGAGTTCAAGCGAGGCGTGGGGAAGGACACTCTGCAGGATTCAATCGTCGCTTTCTCAAATGCAGACGGCGGTGTCATTCTCATTGGGGTTACTGACGATGGCGTTGTTCAAGGACGTCAGCTCGACTCCGGAACCGCCGACGCCATCCATCAGATCCTGCACGACATCCACAATCCCGGGCGCTACTTCTTGCATCAAGTCGAAGTCGATGGCCGACCGGTCATTGCCTTGGGGGTCGCCAGGCGCCAGGAGGGATTCGCCCAACAGTCAAATGGAATCGTCCGCATCCGGAAAGGCAGCCGCGACGAAGCCCTATTCGGACCCGAACTCCAGCACCTGGTCAACGAACGATCTGCCAACCGGTTTGAGCTGACTCCGACGCAGCTGAAGATTGAGGATGCGAATGCGGAGCAGTTAGCGGCGTTCGGCGAGGCGTTCGGCTGGTCCAAAGCGTTCCTCGCCGATCGCCTCTCGGAGATGGGCTACGCATCCGAGGGGCGCCTGACCATCGCCGGAGCGCTCTACCTGGTGAACGATCCCGGGAAAACCCTCGGCAAGTCCCATATCGAGCTTCTGCGCTACCGGGATGACGATTCGGTCGATTACGACCTGAGGATCGAGCTTGATGGGCCGTTGCCCTCCCAGCTGGAAGCCGCCGTGGAGCGTGTCTTGGAGGAGCTGGGAACCGAGCTCGTCGTGCTCGGTGTGCGGCGATACGAGCTTCGTCGCATACCGCCGGTCGTCTTACGAGAGGCCGTGGCCAACGCGCTCGCTCACCGCTCGTACGAGCTCGACCGGACCGCTGTGCGTATCGAGATTCGACCGGCGGCGATCAAAGTCATCAGCCCAGGCGGCCTTCCTGAGCCAGTCACGGTGGAAAATATTCGTGAAACGAGCGCCCCTCGCAACCTTGCGGTTATTGGGGCCCTCCGTCGCTATGGCCTAGCCGAGGACGCCGGTCGCGGCATCGACGTCATGGAGGACAAGATGCTGGAGGAGATGCTCGACCCGCCGGTGATCGAAGATCGAGGCCATTCGGTCGTAGTCACCCTTCCCGTGCGAAGCGCGGTCGCGCCAGACGAGCGAGCCTGGATTCAAGAGCTAGAACGCCGCGGAACCCTTCGCGGTCCCGATCGCTTGGTCCTCGTCCATGCCGCTCGAGGAGAAGTGCTCACCAACGCCAAAGTTCGCGAGATTCTGCAAACCGACGAGGCAACGGCACGCGAGATCCTTCAGCGTCTGCGCGATGCCAGGTTCCTCGTACAGCGCGGCAAGCGGGGTGGAGCCACCTACCATCTTGAGGGATCGCTGGCGCCGCCCGCAGGGTTGCGCCTCAACCAAGACGAACTGCTCAGCCTGATCGAGGGACTCGCGGAAGAGGGGCCGATCAGCAACGCCGACGCCCGCGCCGCCACCGGCTTAGAGCGTTCCGAAATCCGTGCGCTGCTCGCCAGCTTAGTACGCAACGGGCGCCTGATTCAGCGTGGGGAGCGGCGCGGAACCCGATATCTCTTGCCGCCCACGCCCAGCTGACCCGGACACCAAGCTTCACGGGGCGGCGTTTTTCCCGGCGGGGAAGACGGGATCTAAAAAGGCTAGCCCGGCAGCGGCAGGTCTTCGACGAACTTGACGAAGTGCGGCCAGTAGTCGGCCCCGGACGGACCCGTGAGAGCGACTGGAATACCGACGAAATGAAGGTCGGGAGCAATGCGTTCGAGCAGGGCGCGCGCCTCGCTGGCGAGCATGTAGTCGGAGAGCTCCTCGCCGTCGCGCTTCCGCAGCCAACGCAGCAGCACGCGCTGGGCGCGGAAAAGCTGCGGCCAGTCGACATGCTGCGGTGCCTGGGGCAGCTCCAGGAGGGTCAACCAGTGCTCCCGCGGCAGCGCGAAGCGCTGTTCGTTGCCGAGCGTTGAGGAGCTGGCGACGCCGGCGGCGCGCAAGGAGGCGGCGGCCTCCTGAACGTTACGCTTCGCGTAGCCGGTCGAAGCGGCAAGTGCCTGCACCGACATACGTGGCGCGTCGGCGGTGAGCAAGACGCGGGCAACCTCGGCGCGAGCGCCGATGCCGAGCAGGCTGCGCAGGCGCAGTGCCAGGTTGATCGGGGCGACCAGGTCCGGCTGGCCGGACCGGCGCTCGGGGTGACGCCAGGCCTTGAGCAGCCCGAACTCCAGGAAGGCCGGATCGGGCCGCTCGAACGGGGCGCGATCGCCGAGAAACAGCGGCTCGGCCAGCTCCCCCGCAGGCGCCAATTCGGGCTCCGGCACGCGACCCTTGCGGCGCCACTCGCGCAGCCAGGCGATCGCCGCACAGGCGAGAGTCCGATCGGCATCGTCCTGACAGAGGTTGCGCAACCTCTGGGTGCTGAGCAGCCGCTCGTTGACGAGCATCCAATCGAGCACCTCCTCGAACAGGCGCGGGTCTTCCCGGCCCACCTCGAAGCTGAGCAGGAGCAGCGCCTCTGGATCAGCGGCCCAGCGGTCGCGCCGCGCCGACGCAGCGAGCAGGCCCATCTGCCCCCACTGGTCCCAGAGGAAGGAATCCAACTCGCGCTGGAGCTCGTCCTTAAGTTCGCCAACCAGCATCTTCGACTCCCAGATGAGAGAGAACCTGACGCAGGATCCGGGCGAAGGGCTCCGAGGGATCGTGGCTGCGAGCCCACTGCGCTGCCGCTCGTAGCTCGTCCTCGCTCGGTTCCAACGCGCGCAAGTCGTCCTCGTGCTTGCCGGGCCCTTGATCGACGAGCGCGTAGAGCTTGAAGTGAATCTGGTCGTAACGAGAGGCCAGATGGACAGTGAGGCCATCGTCATAGTCGCGGCGCTCAAGACGTCCGAGGAACCCCTCGGGCAGACCGAAATCGAGCAGGCCGGTGGGCCCGGCATTGAGCCACTCGCCCGCCAGTGAGAAATCGCGGGCGACACGGTCACGCGCAATACACAGCGGCTCCGGCAATGGCTTAGCGCTGTGCAACTCATCGCCTGAACGCAGGGCGACAAGGTCGACGTCGCGGGTCGAACGCTCGATCACGCCCAACGCCAAGAGCCCCGAACCGCCGATTACGACAAGCTCATAGCGCTCGCCGACGGCCGATAGCTGCTCGCCGAGCGCGAGGAAGAGAGCATCAGTGTCGTTTGAGGTCGTGATGTTTGACATCTCGCAGCGAGACGATACACATCTCGATCTGAGAAGCAAGCGCCCTTGCGGCAGCCAACCGGGCACGCTAGCGCGAGCTCGGGGCCGAGGGCATGGCCCGCTTCCGCGGCGCCGGCGTCTACCACGCGGCGATGTCGACCGACGCCTAGCGAGCGCGCGACAAGGACGTGGTCGTGATCGGCGGCGGCAACTCGGCGGGCCAGGCCGCGGCCCACCTCAGCCGCCACGCCCCGCAGCGTCCGCATCGTCGTCCGCGGCAAGGCGCTGAAGTCGACGATGTCCCACTACCTGGTGGACCGCATCGAACGCTCGCCCCAAATCGAGGTGATGACCGAGACCGAGGTCACCGCCGTCCAAGGCACCGCGACGGTCGAGTCAGTGACCCTGCGCGACAACCGTGACGACAGCACTCAAAAGGTCAACTGCACCGCGGTCTACGTGATGATCGGCGCCGACCCATGTACCCGAGGCAGCCGAGGACCTGCTCACGGTTGACGATGCTGGGTATCTGCTGTGGCACGGGCGCGGCGGAGTGCCCCGGACATTTGTGCTGGCCGCTGAGCGATCGCGAGCCGCATCTGCTGGAGACGATCCGGCCCGGGGTGTTCGCGGCTGGGGATCCCTTACTTCAGTTTGTAGGCGCGAATGCGGTCTTTGTGCGCGGCTTCGTCACGGGCGTAGAGACCGTGTGCCAGCGCCTGGACCAAGGCCATCAGCGCCGTGTTCGAGCGTGCGAACGAGGGGCTGTTGG
>JBAQZI010000121.1:0-21505 GCA_049790835.1 Solirubrobacterales bacterium | reverse complement strand
CACCCCCTCGCTGTACGGGAAGCACCTCGAGCCGCTTGCGGCCGCCGCCGAGATCGCCCCCGGCGAGAGCTCGAAGACGATGGCCGTGGCCGAGGGCGTCCTGCGCGATCTGGCCCGGGCCGGGATGACCAAGGAGGACCACGTCGTCGCGCTCGGCGGCGGCGTCGTCGGCGACCTCGCCGGGCTCTGCGCCCACCTCTACCAGCGCGGCGTGCCGGTGGTCCACGTCCCGACCACGCTCGTCGCCCAGGTCGACTCCGCCTACGGCGGCAAGACCGGCGTCGACCTGCCGGAGGGCAAGAACTACGCCGGCGCCTACCACCTGCCCGCCGCCGTCATCGCCGATACCGCGACGCTGGCGACGCTGCCGGCCGCCGAGCTCGCCGCCGGCTTCGTCGAGGTGCTGAAGACCGGCCTGCTCGCCGGTGGCGCGCTCTGGGAGCGGGTGCGGGGGCTCGACTCGCTCGATCCCGCCGGCCTCGACGACGTCGTCTTCGCCTGCGCCCGCTACAAGTGCGAGGTCGTCGCCGCCGACGAGCGCGACGGCGGCCGCCGCCACGTGCTCAACCTCGGCCACACGGTCGGCCACGCGATCGAGGCCGCGAGCGGCTACGAGCGCTACCGCCACGGCGAGGCCGTCGGCCTTGGCCTGCTGGCGGCGCTGCGCCTCGCGGACGCGAACGAGCTGCGTGAGGAGGTGGAATCGGCACTGCGCCGCCACGACCTGCCGGTGCGCCTGGACCAGGCGGTCGACATCGATGCCGTCCTCGACTCCCTCCAGCGCGACAAGAAGCGCACCGCCGCCGGCGTCGGCTTCGTCCTCCTCGCTGTGCCGGGCGAGCCCCGGGTGGGGCATCTGGTCGACCCCGCTAGGGTCAGAAGCGCCGTGGAGGAGCTGATCGGATGAGCACCACCCGCAACCGCGTCGCCGTCCTGCACGGGGTCAACTTCGACATCCTCGACCGCCGTGACCCGGAGGTCTACGGCGGCCTCTCGCTGAGCCAGCTGGAGCAGCGGATCGGCGGCTGGGCGCACGACTTCGGGCTCGAACCGATCTTCTTCCAGACCAACCACGAGGGGGCGTTCGTCGAGTACCTGCACCGCCTGCCCGACCTCGCCGACTCCTCGCTGATCAACGCCGGCGCCTGGACCCACTACAGCCGGGCGATCGCCGACGCGCTCGACGTCGCCCGCCTGCCCGCGGTCGAGGTCCACCTCTCCGACGTCGAGACCCGCGACGACTGGCGCCGCGACTCGGTCTTCGACGGGCTGGTGCTGGCGAAGATCTCGGGCAAGGGCCCCGAGGGCTACCGCGAGGCGCTGGAGCTGCTGGCCGACGCGCTCGGCGCCGGCGCCTGATGCACGGTCGCCGCGATCGCCTCGAGGCGCTGCTCGCCGAGCGCGAGCTGGAGCGGATGCTGGTCACCGACCTGACCAACGTTCGCTACCTGACCGGCTTCACCGGTACCAACGGCGCCTGCGTCTGCGGTCCCGGCACCCGCGTCTTCTTGACCGACTTCCGCTACACCGAGCGCGCCGCCACCGAGGTCGAGGGCTGGGAGCCGGTCACCGTCGGCGGCGACTGGCTGGGGGCGATCGCCGAGCGCCTGCGGGGAAGGATCGGCTTCGAAGACGACAAGATGCCGGTTCGGACCCTGGAGAAACTGAAGGAGAAACTGGCCGAGGGGGTCGAGCCGGTCGCCGCCGGCGGCACGGTCGAGCGGCTGCGACGGGTCAAGGACACCGAGGAGCTGGCGGCGATCGCGGCCGCCTCAGAGCTGGCCGACGAGGTCTGGCGCTGGAGCGTCGAGCGCGGCCTCGCCGGGCGCAGTGAGCGCGACGTCGCCCGCGCCGCCGAAGCGCGGATCCGCGAGCTCGGCGCCGACCCCTCGTTCCCGGCGATCGTCGCCGCCGGCCCGAACGGCGCCCTGCCGCACGCCGAGCCCGGCGAGCGCGAGATCGGCCGCGGCGAGCTGGTCGTCTTCGACATGGGCGCGAAGCTCGACGGCTACTGCTCCGACGGCACCCGCACCTACGCCACCGGCGATCCGGGCGAGGAGGGCCGCGCCGTCTACGAGGTCGTCCGCGCGGCCCAGCAGGCCGCGCTCGACGCGATCGAAGCCGGCGTCGAAGGCGAGACGGTCGACGCCGTCGCCCGCAAGCTGATCGACGCCGCCGGCCACGGCGACCGCTTCGGTCACGGGCTCGGCCACGGCGTCGGCCTCGAAGTCCACGAGGGCCCGCGGCTCTCGCTGCGCTCCGACGACGTCCTCGCGCCGAACGAAGTCGTCACCGTCGAGCCGGGCGTTTACCTGCCCGGCAAGCTGGGGGTGCGGATCGAGGACCTGGTCGTCGTCACCGAGGACGGCCTGCGCAACCTCAGCGGGCTGCCCAAGGACCTGACCCTGGTGGACTGACGCTCTCAGGCTCCTGAGGCCTCAGCGGCTGAGGTCGACGTCGGCCTTGAGCCGCGCCGCGAAGGCCACCAGCAGCTCGACCGTCGCCTCGACGTCGCTTAGGTCGACCATCTCGACCGGGGAGTGCATGTACCGCAGTGGGATCGAGATCAGGCCGGTGGGGATGCCCGCGCGGGAGATCTGCAGCACGTCGGCGTCGGTGCTGGTGCCGCGGCCGCTGGCGCCGATCGAGTGCTCGATGCCCTCCGCCTCGGCGGTCGCGATCAGGAGCTCGAAGACCTTGGGAGAGAGAGTGGAGCCGCGGCCGATCACCGGCCCGGAGCCGAGTGGGTGGCTGCCGATCTCCTTCTCGTCGACTCCGGGGGCGTCGGTGGCGTGGGTGACGTCGACGGCGATCGCGATGTCGGGCCGAACCGCGAAGGCAGCGGTGCGGGCGCCGAAGAGTCCGATCTCCTCCTGCACCGCGGCGACCGCGGCGATGGAGCCGTGCATCTCGCCGCGCTCGTGGCAGCGGCGCAGGCTCTCCAGCGCGACGTAGGCGCCGAGGCGGTTGTCCATCGCCCGCGAGACGAGCCGTTCGCCGGCGACCGGCATCGGCTCGGCGGCAATCACGACCGGGTCGCCGACCCGGATCAGCTCGGCGGCCTCCTCGCGGTCGCTGACGCCGATATCGATGTGCAGGCCCTTCAGCTCCACTACCTTCTTGCGCTGGTCGGGCTCGAGCAGGTGGATCGGCTTGCGGCCGACGACGCCCAGTACCGGGCCGTTCTTGCCCCGCACCTCGACCCGCTGGCCGACCAGGATCTGCGGGTCCCAGCCGCCGACCGGGGCGAACCAGAGGAAGCCCTTGTCGTCGATGTGGACGACGACCAATCCGATCTCGTCGATGTGACCGACCACCGCGAGCAACGGCGAGCCGTCGCCGACGCGGGCGATCGAGGAGCCGATGCCGTCCGTGCTCAGATCCGCGAACGAAGCTGCCTCGCGCCAGACGGCGGCGGCCGGCCCCTCATATCCGGAGGGCGCGCCGGCGCGCAGCAGGTTCTCGAGGAGTGGTGGCGTGGCGCTCAAGGTTTTTCAGTATGTCGGAATCGAAAGTACGTTCGTCGCGAGGGCGGCCCTAGGCCTGGCCCGCCGCCGCTTCGGGGCGCAGCCGGCTGCGCCCCTCGCCGTAGCCGCGGTGCTCATAGGCGATCATCGCCCAGACAAGTCCGACGACCACGGCCAGGGAGATCAACGCCGGCACCGCGGTTGCGACTGGGACGAGGATCAGCAGCACGATTGCCAGGCCCAATCGCTGGCGGTTGATCGTGTGGACGTGGCGGTAGCGGAAAGCGACCAGGCCCAGCAGGTAGAGCGCGACGCCGCCCAGGAGGGCGAAGGCGGGCTCAGCGTGAAGGTGCTCGTCAGCATGGGCGATCGTCGTCTTCATGCCGAAGGCGACGAGGACGACTCCCGCCACCATCGCCAGGTGGATGTAGGAGTAGGAGTCGCGGGCCAGCTCGTTCTGGGCTCGGCCGGCCTCGGCTTCGCCCAGGCGCTTGGCCGAGACCAGGGCGACGACGTCGAAGTAGGTCCACCACTGGGCCGCGGCCAGCATCACCCCCAGCACCGCCGCGGTGCCGATGCCGAGGTCGAGGGCGCCGGCGGCGCCGACTCCGATCGCGACGATCGACTCGCCGAGGGCGATGATGATGATCAGCCCGTGGCGCTCGGCGAAATGACCCGGGACGAGCTTCCAGCCCTCGGAGCCGAAGAAGTAGGGGCCCGCCATGTCGAGGAAGATCGCGAGGGCCCAGAGCGCGCCCTGGGCGACCCCGTCGAAGAGCGAGGCGGCGGCGAGCAGGGTTACGGCGATCGCGGTGCTGGCCGCCAGGCCGAGGACGGAGTGGCGCAGGGCGGCGTCGTCGGGGCTGGCGAGCATGAAGAGAGCGATGTGGGCGACGCGGAAGGCGCCAAAGGCAAGGGCGAAGGTGAGGCCGAGGTTGCCGAAGGCCGCGGGCACGCAGAGAGAGACGATCAGCAGCGCCGCCATCGCCCCGAACATGACCAGGCGCACCGCGCCCTCCTCGGGGTCGATGACGCTGGTCAGCCAGGCGTAGCCGACCCATCCCCACCAGAGGATGCCCAGCACCAGCAGGCCCTGGACCATCCCCGACCAGGTCGGGTTGTCCGCTATCAGCGCCGTGCACTGGGTGATCGCGAGCACGAAGACGAGGTCGAAGAAGAGCTCCAGCGGCGTCACCCGCTCACCCTCGCGCCGGGTGGCAGAGAGGTGCGAGGCACGTTGCGCGGATGGGTCCGGCATCGCCGCATCCTTGCAACTCGCCGAAGGGGGTGTCTGAGTTTCCCCGCCGTATACGAGCGGAAAACTCAGACACGCCCCCGGGGACCGTCGAATAGCCTTGCTTTGATGAGCGTTGCACTGATCACCGGAGCATCGACGGGGATCGGCGAGGCGACGGCGATCCGGCTCTCGCGGGAGCCGGGCACGGAGCTGGTACTGGTCGCCCGCCGCGAGGAGCTGCTGCGCAGGGTGGCCGAGTCGCTGCCCTGCCGGGCCACGTACCTGGCGCTCGACCTGACCGACGCCGACGCCCCGGAGCGCGTCCGTGCCCACCTCGAGGCCAACCACGGCGGTCGCCTCGATCTGCTCGTCAACAACGCCGGTGCCGCCTGGCGCGGCAACTTCGCCGAGACCGGCTACGCCCACGTCCAGCGCCACATGGAGCTCAACTTCGACGCCGTCGTCCGCCTCACCGAGACGCTGCTGCCGCTGCTGCGTGCTTCGGCCCCGAGCGCGATCGTCAACGTCGCCAGCACGGCCGGCCGCGTCTCCCGCGCCCGCACCGGCGCCTACTCGGCCAGCAAGTTCGCCCTGATCGGCTGGACCGACTCGCTCTACGCCGAGGAGCTGCCGCACGGCGTCCACGTCGGCATGGTCCTGCCCGGCTTCGTCGCCACCGAGGGGTTCCCGGCCACGGAGCTGCGCCAGAAGGCGATCACCCGCTGGGTCGTCTCCAAGCCCGAGAAGGTGGCCGACGCGATTTACGAGGTCGGGCCAGGCGGCAAGGCCGAGCGCTACGTGCCGCGCCCCTATGCCCTTGCGGCCGTCGCCCGCATCCTCGCCCCGCGGCTCGTCCGCCGCGTGCTCAGCGGCGATGCCGCCGCCAATCTGACCACCAGCACCGCGGCGGAAAAGGACTCCGACCCAACCTCCGGCTGAACGGCCGTCAGCCGGCCGGCAGGAGGTGGCGCCGCAGGAATGCGACCTCGTCGGCGACGACCGCCTCGAACTCGGCGCCGTCGTAGATGTCGAAGTGGTCGACGCCGGGGTAGGTGCGCAGCTCACCGAGGGGCGCCCGCCGCGCCGCCGCGATCGCCGGGCCCGGTCTGGCGACGCGGTCGGCCTCGCCGACGCAGAGCAGCCAGGGGCAGTGCAGGCCGGCGGCGTCGCGGGCCGGGCGGAAGGGCGGCCGCAGCAGCCAGCGTGAGGAGACACGGTTGCGCCAGCGCGAGTCCTCGCCGATCGCCACGACATGGCGCCAGCCGGCCTCGGCTCCGGGTGCGTTGATGAAGGCGGCCTGGTCCGACCCGCCGACCGCCGGGAGGTGGCGACCGCTCACCGCCGCGATAAGCATCCGCGCCGCGACCATCGGAGGGGAGCGATGCGCCTGGCGCACGATGTCGAGGAACGGCACCTGGCTCACCACCGCCGCCACCCGCTGGTCGCCGGCCGCGGCCACGAGCGCGTTGCCTGCGCCCATCGAGGAGCCAAAAGTCGCCACGCGCTCGGCGTCCACGCCCGGCAGCGAGCGCGCGCAGGCGATTGCTCCCCGCCAGTCCTCGAGCTGGCGTCCCGGGTGAAAGAGGTCCGGCTCGCCGCCGCTGTCGCCGAACCCTCGGTGGTCGAAGACCAGCGCCGCCATCCCCGCCGCCGCGAAGCGCTCGGCGAACGGCCCGAGCCCGTCTCGCCGCGTCCCGGACAGACCGTGGGCCATGACCACGATCGGCGCCTCTGCGGCGCCCTTGTCAGCCGGATACAGCCAGGCGGCGCAGTTGTCGCCGTCGACGAGGAATTCGACATCTTGGCGGTCCATGCCAGGTCAACGGCGCGGTGCTCGCAAACGTGAGATTGCGGCTTGCCCGAGTCCCATCTCGTCCCAGCACCAGACGCTAGGCTCCCTTGCGGTGCAACTGGGGCGGCGATGAGGAGAGAGGAACAGTCCGGTGAGTGGGATCGCGATAGGAGCCTTGGCGGTCGCCGTCGTAGCGCTGATCGTCTTGACGGCCCGCTACCGGGCGCGCGCCAAGCGGGCAGACCGCCGCTTCCAGATCCTCGACGACATCGCCTCCGTGGCCGATGGTCGGCGCTCGCTGGAGGAGACGCTGGACGTGATCGCCGAGATCCTCGTCCCCGCTTTCGGCGACTTCTGCATGATCGACGTGATCGAGGAAGGCCGCATCCGCCGCGCCGCCGTCCGCGTCGACGGTCCCGAAGCGGAAGCGATTGAAAAGGGACTGAGCGAGCGCAAGCCGGCCCTGCAGGAAAGTCTCGCGAACGCCGCCTCGGTGACCCGGCAGGAACCGAAATTCTTCGAGCGCGTCACCGAGGCGGACCTACGCCCCGCCGCCGAGACCGAGGAGGACCTGGCTTTCTTGCTCTCGATGAAGGTTCGCTCCTTCGTCACCGTCGAGTTGCGGGCGCGGGCACGGCCGACCGGCGTGTTGTCGATCGGCGTCAGCCACTCCGGTCGCCGTTTCCGCTCGGGCGATGCCCACTTCGCCAGCATCCTCGCCGGCCGTGTCGCCCTGGCACTTGACAACGCCGGTCTCTTCTCCAACCTCGAGCGCAGCGAGCGCGAACGGGCCGAGATCGCCGAGACCCTCCAGCGTGGCCTGCTGCCGCCGCGGCTGCCGCATATCCCCGGTTGGTCGGTGGCGGCGATGTACAGGCCGGCCGGCGCCGAGAACGAGATCGGCGGCGATTTCTACGACGCCTTCCGCATTGCCGACGGCTGGATGGTGGTGATCGGCGACGTCACCGGCCGCGGCGCCCAGGCCGCTTCCATCACCGCCCTCGCCCGCTACACCCTGCGGACCGCCGCGGCGCTCACGGGCGATCCGGTGATCGCGCTGAAGGCGCTCAATCGCGAGCTGCTGGCGCGGCGTGGCGCGGCGCTCTGCAGCGTCGCGGCGATGGCAATCGACGAAGATCCGTCGCGGCCGGTGCGCCTGGCCGTCGCCGGTCATCCGGCGCCGCTGCTCATCGACGGCGACTCCGTCGCCGAGGCGGCCGTCTCGGGCCCCGTCCTCGGCGCCTTTGACGACGCCAGCTGGGGAATCGAGTGCATCCACGTACGCCCCGGGGAGCAGCTGGTCGTCGTCACCGATGGCGTCACCGAGTGCGTCGGCGCTGAGGGGCGCTTCGGTGAGCGACGCCTCCACGAGGCGCTGACAGGGGTCTCGAGCCCCGCTCTCGCCGCTCAGAAGCTTGAGGGTACCCTGCACGGCTTCAGCGCCGGCAACCTCGACGACGATGCCGCGATCCTCGCCGTCGCCCCGATGCCGGTCCCGCCCGAGCCGGTCCCGCCCGAGGACCGGCAGTTGATCGAGCGGCTCTTCGAGGCCTTCAACCGCCGCGACGTCGACGAGATCGTCGCCGTCTGTGACGCGGGAATGAATTTCTTCCCGGTCGGGACGGCCGAGGCGGTCGGCCGTACCGCCCCCTACATCGGACCGGACGGCCTGCGCGATTACCTCGGCGACGTCGACCGGGCCTGGGAAGAGCTGTTGATCACGCCGACGGCGGTCGAGCGACGCGGCGGCTCTCTGCTGGTCCAGGGCCGGGTCTACGTGCGCAGCCGCGAGCTCGGCATCCGCGACGTCCCAATGGCCTGGATCTGGGACGTCGCCGATGGCCGCTTCACCCGCGGCGAAGTCTTCCCCGATCCCGAGCAGGCGATCTTGCGCCTCGCCGGCCCTCTAGGATCCGCGCCGTGATCAGCACGAACGAATTTCACAACGGCGTCCATATCGAGATCGACGGCAAGATCTGGAAGGTAATCGAGTTCCAACACGTCAAGCCGGGCAAGGGCGGCGCCTTCGTGCGGACCAAGCTGCGCCGGATCGAGGATGGCTCGGTGATCGACAAAACCTTCCGGGCCGGAGAGAAGTTTCGTCCCGTTCGCACCGAATCGAAGAAGATGCAGTACCTCTATGACTCCGGGGATGCCGCGGTCTTCATGGACAGCCGCGACTACGATCAGATCGAAATCCCAACCGATGCGCTCGGCGACTCGATGAAGTGGGTCTTGCCCAATGCCGAGGTCGAGATCCTTTTCGTCGACGAAAAGCCGAGCGACATCCAGGTCGGTGGCGCAATCGAGATGAAGGTCACCCAGACCGACCCCGGTCTCAAGGGCGACACGGCCTCGGGCGGTGGCACCAAGCCGGCGACGCTGGAGTCCGGCGTCGTCGTCCACGTGCCGCTCTTCATCAACGAGGGCGAAACGGTTCGGGTCGACACCCGCACCGGCGATTACATCTCGCGCGCCTGAGCGACCTCGCCGGCGCCTACGATCCGGCCCGTGACCGCCTACGACCCGAGCGAGTGGAGCGACCTCTTCGTCGCCACCGCGGGCGCCTCGGCCGCGTTGGCCGGGCTCGTATTCGTCGCCGTCTCGATCAACATCGAGCGCATCCTCAAGTACAAGGGGCTGCCGGAGCGGGCGCTGGAGACGGTGCTGCTGCTGCTCGGGGTCCTGCTGGTCTCCGTCGTCGGCCTCGTGCCCGGTCAGAGCAACGAGGCCCTCGGCACCGAGCTGCTTGCCGTCAGCCTGATCCTGGGGGCGGTGATCGGCCGCCTGCCGACGAGTCATGAGAAGGGCGTGGCGCAGCCGCGCGCCTGGCTGTGGGGTCGCTGGTCGGTGCGGGTGGCGGGCACTGCGCCCTTTCTGCTCGGCGCCGTCAGCCTCTTGGCCGGCTCTGGAGGCGGGCTCTACTGGGTCGTTGCGGGGATCGTCTTCGCGATCACGGGCGCAGTCATCAATGCCTGGGTCCTCCTGGTCGAGATCCTGCGGTGAAAAGCGCGAGAATGAATCGATGCGCCGATCCGACCAACGCCGCGACGCCGTCTTCGCCAGCTACCAGCGGGACGTCACCGGGCGGCCGCTGGCGGAGCTGGTCGCCGGTGCGAAACCGCTCACCCGTGAGCTGGCCGAAGGCGTCGACGCCGAGCGCGAAGACCTCGACGAGACGATCGCCGAATACGCCAAGGGCTGGACGGTCGACCGAATCGCGCCACTGGACCTCAACGTGATGCGGGTGGCGCTCTATGAGATCGAAGCGGGGGAGACCCCGGTCGAGGTCGCGATCGACGAGGCGGTCGAGATCGCCAAGGAGTACTGCGGTGCCGACGCGCCCAAATTCATCAACGGCATCCTCGGCGCGATCGTGCGCGAGCGGGAGCACGCCAAATGAGCCGCCTGCGCGAGATCGCCGAGCGTCTGCGCCAGATCTCCAGCGAGCTCGCCGGGGCAGAGGTGGGCGACGAGCTGGCCGCCGAGCTGGCCGCCGAGGCCGCCGACCTCTCCGCCGAGGCGGTCGAGGAGGCCAACCGCCAGGCGCGCGAAGCGGCGAGCGCCGGGTGAGCGCCACCCCGGCGTCGATGTACCCAGAGGACCTGCGCTCCCTGGTCGACTCCGCCCTCGACCGTCTCCACTTCTCCAACGCCGACCCGACCGCCGGGCTGGAGGAGGCGATGCGCTACTCGCTGCTGGCCGGCGGCAAGCGCGTTCGCCCGGTGCTCGCCCTGGCAACGGCTCGCGCGCTCGGCGCCGACCCCGAGCGCTTCCTCCCGATCGCCGCCGCGATCGAGCTGATCCACACCTACTCGCTGATCCACGACGACCTGCCGGCGATGGACGACGACGTCCTGCGGCGCGGCCTGCCGACCTCCCACGTCAAGTTCGGCGAGGACGTGGCGATCCTCGCCGGCGACGGCCTCTTCGCCGAGGCCATGCGCCTCTTCTGCCAGCAGCCCGGCGACCCGGCGCGGGTGCTGGCGGCGCTGGCGGAGCTGGCCGGCGCGACCGGGGTCGACGGCATGGTCGGCGGCCAGTACGTCGACGTGATTGGCGCTGAGAACGACGCCGAGGGGCTGCGCGCCCTGCACGCGCTGAAGACCGGCCGGTTGATCGCCGCCAGCGTCGGCGTCGTACTGATCCTCGAGGGATTGGAAGAACCTGAGACAATTGCCTATCGCCGTTTCGCCGGTGAGCTGGGGGTCCTCTTCCAGATCGTCGACGACATCCTCGACGTCACCGAGAGCGATGAGCAGCTCGGCAAGCCACACGGAAGTGACGAGCGACATGGAAAACTCACCTACGTCAGCCTCTTCGGGCTCGATCACGCCCGCGAGCTGGCCGCCGAATCCCACGCCAAGGCGACCGCGGCATTGTCTGAGGCTGCGGGGGAGACGGACGACCTGAGGCGCGTGGCCGACTACATCTTCACGAGGAACGAATGAGCGAGAAGCCCCCCACCCAGGGCAGCGAAGACGACAATACGGAGGCGCTGCTGGCCGGAATCGACGGCCCCGCCGACCTGCAGGGGCTCGACGACGAGCAGCTGCAGCAGGTCGCGCAGGAGATGCGCACCTACATCATCGACACGATCGGCGAGATCGGCGGCCACTTCGGGGCCAACCTCGGCACCTGCGAGCTCGCCGTCGCCCTGCACAGCCTGCTCGACTCGCCCCGCGACAAGGTGCTCTGGGACGTCGGCCACCAGTCCTACCCGCACAAGGTCCTGACTGGCCGCCGCGAGCAGCTGCCGACGATCCGCCAATACGAGGGGCTCGCCCCGTTCTGCTCGATCGAGGAGTCCGCGCACGACATCATGGGCGCCGGCCACGCCTCGACCTCGATCGGCTACGCGGTCGGGCTGAAGGAGGCGATGCGCAAGGGGATCGGCGAGGACGGCAAGGTCGCGGCGGTGATTGGCGACGGCGCCCTGACCGGCGGCGTCGCCTACGAGGCGATGCTGGCGGCGGGCGGCCTGCAGACGCCGTTCGTGATCGTCCTCAACGACAACGGGATGTCGATCTCACCCAACGTCGGTGCTCTATCGCGGTACTTCAACCGGATCCGCCTCAACCCACGGCTCTTCCACGCGCGCGAGGAGGTCGAGGATCGGCTGACCAAGCTGCCGCTCGGCCTCGGCCGGCGGATCGAGCGGCTCGGACCGGAGATCAAGTCGGCGATCAAGGCCTACTGGGCGCCCGGCCTCTTCTTCGAGGAGCTCGACATCGCTTACATGGGCGTGATCGACGGCCACGACGTCCACGCCCTGCGCGAGGCGCTGCGGGAGGCCTTCGAAGCCGAGCGCCCGGTCGTCGTCCACATCCACACCGTCAAGGGCAAGGGCTTCCTCCCGGCCGAAGAGGGCGGCCTGGAGTCGATGGAGAAATGGCACGCCGCCAAGCCCAACTCGATCGTCAACGGCCAACCCGCCGCGTCCGCCGGGGCCGACGGGCCGATAAGTCGAGCCAGCGACGACAAATCGGCCCATCGGCCGGTGCCGGTGACGGAAACCGATGCGCCGGATGCGATCGCGCCGGAGATGCTGGAGAAGCCGCCCGCGGCTGGGGCGCCGCCGCAGTACACGCAGGTCTTCGCCGACGCGATGGTCGCCGAGGCCCAGGCCGACCCGCGGGTGATCGGGATAACCGCGGCGATGGCGGGGGGGACTGGCCTGCAGAAGCTGGCCGACCAGCTGCCCGACCAGTACTACGACGTCGGCATCGCCGAGCAGAACGCGGTCCTGCTTGCCTCGGGGCTGGCGCTGCAGGGGGCGAAGCCGGTCTGCGCGATCTACTCGACCTTCCTCCAGCGCGCCTACGACCAGATCATCCACGACGTCTGCCTGCAGAAGCTGGACGTCACCTTCGCGATGGATCGGGCCGGCCTGGTCGGCGACGACGGCCCGACCCACCACGGCGCCTTCGACGTCTCCTACTTCCGCCCGATCCCGCACGTCGTCGTGATGGCGCCGCGCGACGAGGCGATGCTGGTCCACATGCTGCACACCGCCCTCGCCCACGCGGGGCCGGCGGCGCTGCGCTACCCGCGCGGCGCGGGGCAGGGAGCGAAGCTGCCGAAGAAGCCGAAGCTGATCCCGATCGGCAGTGGCGAGGTCCTGGCCGAGGGCGAGCGGGTGGCGCTGCTCGGCTACGGCTACGGCGTCGCCGTCGCTCAGGAGGCGGCGGAGATCCTCGCCGGCCACGGGCTCAAGGCCACGGTCGCCGACGCCCGCTTCGCCAAGCCGATCGACGGCAAGCTGACCGAGCGGCTGGCGCGCGAGCACGACCTGATGGTGACGATCGAGGAGAACGTGCTCCCCGGCGGCTTCGGCTCGGCCGTGCTGGAGCACCTCGAGGACGCCTTCACCGCAGGGCTGGCCGAGCGGGCGCGGGTCTTGCGCGTCGGCCTCCCCGACCGCTACGTCACCCATGGCAAGCCGGCGCTGCTGCGGGCCGAGGCCGGCCTCACCGGTGAGTCGGTGGCGGAGCGGGTCCTCGCCGCGCTGCCCTCGGCCCAGCCCGTTTTGGGCTGAACGACACTTTTTCGCCTCTCATTAATTTTGACGATTGAACCAATCGTCTCAATCGAATAGATTGCCTCGATCTCTCCGGTGATGGTTGACGGAGCAACGGTCGTCAGGCCCGCGCTTCTGGGGATCGCCATAGGGAGGAGAGGTTCTCTGTATGTGTGGGTCCGTTGGGGGACGGACCTTCTAGGGACCGGCCGCCTAGTGCGGCCGGTCTCGCGTGGCGCGCCTTTCGACCCGCCACGCGACCAGCTCAACTCTCCTCGGCGAGGATCGCGTAGATCTTGCGGCGGGACTCGTCGAGCAGTTCGCGGACCCGTTTCTGCTGTCCGTCGTCGGCGGCGTGGAAGACCTGGCCGATCGCGTGGTGCAGCTTGCCGACGCTGTCGCGGAGGTGGATCGCCTCCGGCGCGGCGCCGGCGCGGACCGCGTCCCACGGGGTCTCCTCACCGGCCTTCGCCTCCTGCTCGGCGCGGCCGGTGCCGGTCAGCGTGAAGCGACGCTTGCCGTCGCTCTCCTCGCCCTGGATCAACCCCTCCTCCTCGAGCAGCTGCAGCATCGGGTAGATCGAGCCGGCGCTCGGGGTCCACGCCCCCTGGGTGCGCTCCTCGAGCTCCTTGATCATCTCGTAGCCGTGCATCGGTCGCTCGGCCAGCAGGGCCAACACCGCTGCCCTGACGTCGCCGCGGCGAGCCCGCGGGCCGCCCCGCCCGCGTCCGTAGCGAGGGCCGCGGCTACGAGCGAACTCGGGGTGGGCTCGATGGCCGGCATGTCGTGATTCGTGTCTGTGGTGCATCTGGAACCTTTCTATCGATAACTAACGCGATATATCGTAACAGACCACCTAGAAAGTCTCCGAACGTTAACCAGTGTGTTACTAAAATTGAGTAGCTAAGGTTGCCGCTGAGGAATTGAGCCATCGGCTTCATTTCTCTCCCTAGGCGGGTCGGGATGCTCAGAGATGGGCGTCCCGGCTCGTCATTTCGCTACCCGCAGGCCGCCGCCAGCTCTTGCCAGGGCTCGATCCTCCAGAACCTGCGCGCGGCCCCGGAAGTCGAAGGCAATACCCAGACCGAGGCGCCGCCGATCTGCTCGTCCTGGAGGCCGTAGGCGACGTCTCGCTCCAGCGCGCCGCGGGCGGCGTTCTTGCCGTTGAAGGCGAGGTAGGTCGGTTCGGCGACGGCGATCCTCTCCTGCAGCCCGGCGACGTCGAGCTCGGCCACTCCCACTTCCGCGTCGGAGCCGTAGGAGACCTTGCAGATGTCGGTCAACCCGATTCCGAACTCGGGCAGTCGCTCGAATTCCGCCGGCACCAGCTCGACCGGAGTCAGGCCGGTCAGGTGAAGCGCCTGCCAGAACGCGTTGCCGGGTCCGGCGTAATAGGCCCGTCTCTTGGCTGAGGCCGTCCCCGCCGCCGTCCCGCAGAAGACCACTCTGAGGCCAGGTCGGAGCAAATCTGGGAGGACCTCGGTCATCGGTCGCGGCGGGCAAGGGCATCGATCGCCATCAGCTGACGCTTCGCCATCGACGCACCCTAAGGCCTTCCCGGGGAGAAGCGCTGCTGCTATACTGAACTAGATGGTTCAGTATCAATCAATAGATCGAACCCTCGCTGCCCTGGCAGACCCGACCCGCCGAGGCATCCTCGAGCGCCTGGGCCGCCAAGGCAGCGCCAGCGTCAGCGAGCTCGCCGAGCCGGCGGGCATGTCCCTGACCGGGATGAAGAAGCACCTCGGAGTGCTCGAGGACGCCGGGCTCGTCAGCACCGAGAAGGTGGGGAGGACGCGCCGTTGCAGCCTCGGGCCGAAACGCCTCGAGGACCTGCAGGGGTGGATGAACTCCTACCGGGCGATGGTGGAGGAGCGGTTCGATCGGCTCGAGGAGCTACTCGAGCAGACGAAAGGAGACGCATCATGAGTGAGCAAGGTGTCGCAGGAAAATCGACGGTCACGTTGCCGGCAGAGCGGGAGATACACGTCGAGCGCATATTCGACGCGCCGCGGGATCGCGTATTCGCGGCCTACACCGATCCAGAGCTGGTTCCCCGCTGGTGGGGCCCGCGAAGCACGACGACCATCGTCGAGGAGCTGGATGCGAAGACCGGCGGGATGTGGCGATTCGTGATGCGCAGCGAAGACGGCAGCGAGATCGTCTTCCGCGGCGTCTTCCGCGAGGTCACCGCCCCCGAGCGGATCGTGCAGACGTTCGAATGGGACGGGATGCCGGGCCACGTCTCCGTCGACACGGCCAACTTCGAGGATCTCGGCGATGGCCGCACCAAGGTCACCTCCGACTCGATCTTCCACACGCCCGAGGAACGCGACGGCATGATCGAGTCCGGCATGGAACGCGGGATGAACGAAACCTATGCCCGACTCGACAAGCTGCTGGCGGAGCAGGCGGGCTGAGGCGCGGCCGGGACCACATGGCATCGGAGGAGAAACCGGTGATCCGCAACGGCGAAGCGGCCGACATCGACTCGGTCCTGGACCTGTGGCGCGTGGCGGAGGGGCGACCCTCCGCCACCGACACCGAGCCTGCCCTCAGGGGCTTGCTGGACCGAGACCCAGGAGCACTGCTCCTGGCCTCACTCGGTCAGGAGGCCGTCGGCTCGCCAATCACCGCCTGGGATGGATGGCGAGGCAGCTTCTACCGCCTCGCCGTCCATCCCGAACATCGACGACAGGGCGTCGCAACCGCCTTGATCCGAGCTGGTGAGGAGCGCCTGTATGGGCTCGGCGCCGCCAGGCTGACGGCGATCGTCGTCAGCGATGAGGCTGCCGCGATGAGCCTATGGGCGGCTGCCGGATATGAACGTCAATCCGACACGAGCCGCTTCGTGCGAATGCTGGACACGAGACCGGCGAGCAGGTAAACGATCGCCGCCGCGAGGAAGATGAACTTGCAGGCGGCGAAGATCGTCGCCAGAAGGGGAAACGCGGCGCCGGCGCCGTCGAGGGTCAGTAGAAGGCAGATGTTCTCGAGAGCGTCGAACCCGGCCCCGAGAGCGCCAAACGAGACGGCGATCCCGCCGATCGTGGCAAGCCGTCGCCAACCTCGTCTCCTGGCCAGATCGCGTACCGCGGTGAGGGCCAGGGTGAGGAAGGTGCCGTAGGCGAGCAGGAAGCCGAAGTCGATCCACAGCGACTCCCGTGCCGCGTCCTGACCGTCCTCACCCCATTCGGCGAGGATCTCATCGGCGCGATCCTGGCCGCCCGTCAACTCGAAGGGGACGATCCCCGGGCCACCGGTGTCCTGCATGCGCTCGTCGGCCGGGGCCATCGCCAAGAGGAGAAGCACCGTCGCGATCCCCGATGCAATCAGTCCCCGACGGCGCGTCATGCGGGGCAGTATCTCCCACGACAAGAACTCGCGTCCCGGGAGCTAGATTTCTCTCGATGCCGACCAACGCAGAGCAGGCACGCGGCGCAATCGAGAAGAGCTACTGATCCCATGGCCTCAGCCGACCTGCGGTAGCGCTGGCACCCGAAACCGCTGTCGGTATTCGCCTGGCGTCAGACCGGTCAGCCGCTTGAAGAGGCGGCGGAAGGAGGCGGGGTCCTCATACCCGACCGTCCAGGCAATCTCCTCGACCGGTTCGATCCCCGTCTCGAGGGCCTGTTTGGCGGCTTCGACCCGGACCCGCTGAACGTAGGCGATCGGCGTCAGGCCGGTGGCGGCCTTGAAGCGGCGCTTGAAGGTCCTCGGGCTGAGGCCCGAGCGGGAGGTCATCTCGTCGACCGGATTGGCGACGGCGTGGCACTCGGCCGCCCAGCGCTGGGCGGCGAGGATCGCGGCGTCACCGTGGTCGGTGCGGGGTTGGAAGACGTGGAAGGCCGACTGTCCGTCGCGGTGCCACTCGAGCAACTGGAAGCGGGCCACCGACTGGGCCGTCGCAGGACCGACATGGCGGGCGATCAGGTAGAGGGCGAGGTCATGCCAGGCGGTCGCCGCCCCCGAGGTGACGAGCCGGCCGCCCTCGCCGGAGACGACAAGGGCCTCGTCGGGCCGCAGCAGCACCTTCGGGTAGCGGCGGCGAAAGTCGTTTTCGGCGATCCAGTGGATCGTCGCGTCGCAGCCGTCGAGCAGACCCGTTTCGGCGGTCAGCAGGCCGCCGGTGCAGGCCGAGCAGACGGTTGCGCCACCTTCGTGCATCGCCTGAATCCAGGTGACGAGCCGCGGGTAGCGGCCTGAGACCCACTCGCGTTCGTCGCGCAGCGCCATCGAGGGCACGATCACGACGTCGGTTTGCTCCACCTCGGCGACGGCGCGGTGGGCGTTCACCGCGAGGCCGCTGGAGCCCTCAATCAGGCCGGCGCGCTCGGCGACGATCTCGATCTCGAAGGGCTTGCTTCCGGCGGCGAAGCGGTCCTGCGGAGCCGTGTGGGCGGCCGCCGATTGCAGTACCTCGAACAGGCCGCTGACCGGCGACACCATCGCGTCGGGCGTGGCGAGGAGGCTGACGCGGGTCGGGGTGGCTTGGGCTGGGGCTTTAGCGGGGATTAGCGCTCATTTGGCACGAATGGACCTCTGGCGGCGATTATGACCCTTGTCGGGACGGTCACGGGGGGGCAACCTGAGAGCACCACTGCTACCAGGAGAAGACATGACTCAGACCACCGTCCCCGACCCAACCGAGACCGCGGCCTTCGCCGACCAGGTCTTCGCCAGCCTCGCCAACTGCTACGGCGGCGTGATGACCAGCATCGGCCATCGGCTCGGCCTCTACGCAGCTCTCGCCGGCGCCGGCCCCCTGACCTCCGTCGAGCTCGCCGAGCGCAGCGGTTGTGCCGAGCGCTACGTGCGCGAGTGGCTGAACAGCCAGGTCGCGGCCGGCTATCTCGAGTACGACCCCGAAGCGACCTCCTACGAGCTGCCCGCCGAGCGGGCGGCGGTGCTGGCCGACCGCGAGAGCCCGAACTTCATGACCCCCGCCTTCGACGTCGTCGCCTCGCTCTGGCTCGACGAGGAGAAGACGATCGAGGCTTTCCGCAGTGGTGGCGGAGTCGCGTGGGGCGAGCACGACGAGCGCCTCTTCTGTGGCGTCGCCGCCTTCTTCCGCAACGGCTACCGCGCCAATCTGGTGCCCGAGTGGCTGCCGGCCCTCGAGGGAGTCCTCGCGAAGCTGGAGGCGGGCGCCCGCGTCGCCGACATCGGTTGCGGCCACGGGCACTCGACCGTGCTGATGGCCGAGGCGTTCCCTCACTCGAGCTTCTTCGGCTTCGACGTCCATGCCGGCTCGATCGAGGAGGCGCGGCGCAACGCGGCCGACGTGGGGGTGGAGGACCGAGCCACCTTCCTTGCCGAGACCGGGGCCGAGTTCGAGCAGAAGGACTTCGACCTGGTCTGCTTCTTCGACTGTCTGCACGACATGGGCGACCCGGTCGGCGCAGCCCGCCACGCCCGCGAAGCGCTGGCGGAGGGCGGCAGCGTGATGCTGGTCGAGCCGCGGGCCGGCGACAGCGTCGAGGAGAACACCGGTCCGATCGGCCATCTCTACTACGCGGCCTCGACCAGCCTCTGCTGCGCTCACGCGATCTCCGAGGGCGGCACCGCCCTCGGAGCCCAGGCCGGCGAGGCACGCTTGCGCGAGGTCTTCGCCGAGGCAGGCTTCAGCCACTGGCGCCGTGCCGCGGAGACCCCCTTCAACCTGGTGCTGGAAGCGCGGGTGTGAGGGCGAGGCGCGAGAACGCCCCGACGAGGACGCCGGTGTCGAAGATCAGCGAAATGGCGGCGGCTCGTATGCGTCGCGGCTGGCCAACTCGCTCAGGTTGCCGCGTCCTGACTCGAACATGCCGATGCAAGTGACCGGGGGCTGCTCGCCGTCCGCCGGATGCAAAATGAGCCTCGCCGAGGACAACGACACCATGTGCGGAGAGTGCATTGCTCGGTTCCGCGACAAGGTCTGCGTGGACTGCGGCGAATCGGTCAACCGAGAGCACACGCGATGTCGCGCCTGCCATGACCTGCGTCAAAAGCGAATCGAGAAGTGGCAGGAGGCTAAAGACCTGGAGCGCCGCGCCGACCGCCTAGACGAGATGGCGCGGAAGAATGGCGACGAGGTCGAAGCGATGCGCCAGCGGCGAAACGCCGCGGGGTTCCGCGAGCAGGCCGCCCGGGCGCTGGCTCGCCGGGATGAACTCGTCCCCCATGTCAGGGTGGACCAGTACGGCAAAGACCGCTAGCGTCGCCGTGCCTGGCTGACGCCAGCGGGGGAGGGGCGCCTCGATGTGTCGTCAGCGATCGGATTCAGCCGCTTGGGGCAACGATCCGCCGCGACGCTTCCAGGGACCGAGCCACGCTCTTCGGCTGCGTTGCCGGGTTGAACGTGAGGTGTGCGGCGTTGCCCAGTGCAATCAAACCCCAGAGGACTGCCTTCAGTGCGTCGCCGCTAATCGCGGCGTAGACCGCTGCGGGCACCATGAAGACCACCATGGCGACCGTCCCCCAGCGCACCAAGCCCATGTGCCCTTGGCGTTGGTAGCTCTCGGCTAGCGCGATAGCCGCGGCGGCCATCTGTGGATCTCGCGGAGCCTCGCCTCGATAGACAAACCGTCTGACGCGCCACCTGTCACCGAAGGAAAGTGCCTTGAATACCTGCATCCTGTTCAGGCTATTCAATCGTGCGCCGGCCCCGATTCGCCGTTGCTATGTCCTCCAGCATGGATGTTTATCTGCGGGTGAGGACGCGTCATGGATAGGTCGGATGGCGCAGCTATCCTCGTCAGCATGCCTTTGATTTCGCGAATGAGATCTGGACGGGTTCAAGACAAGATGCGTCGGCTCGAAGAGCAGATGCAGAAGATGAACTCGAAGATCGACGCGATGGCCTCGGCCTTTGAGTCGCGCCGCGCTGACGACGAGGCAGACGCCATCGCCGCAGAGCGGATTCGCAGCGGCGCCGCTGATCACGCGGAAGACGGCGCCGAGGCGCTGGCGAGCCTAGGCATCAAGCTTCCTGAGGGATGACGGCTGACGCAGTCGGTGGGGTGCCCGTCACCTTCGCCAGAGGGGTTCTCGATGACGTGCGCGAACTCACGGCGATCTCTCCGGAGGACGATCAGCCATACGCCGCCGAAGCGGAGGCGCTGAAGCAGCGCATCGCGGGACTGCTGGTCGACTGCAAAAGCAATCCGTTCCTCGGCGAACTGATGGGTCCAGGCCTCCATCCCGAGCTTGCCAACTGCCGCCGTGTTCGATTCGACATTCCTTCGTACTCCGGAAAGCCCCGCTTCCGCCTGATCTACCGCAACGAGCCCACCGATGGCGCCCCGGCTGAATGCCGCTGGCTGACCGTCGCGCCACGCGCCGGCCTCCGTGCTCACCGAAAGGCGAGACAGCGCTTGCGATCCGATTGATCGCTGACGTACCCGCGCTGATGCTGCACGACTGTGGCACCGACTGTGGCACGGCGCCCCTTAGGGGCGATCAGAAAGCCACTTCCATAAGCAAGCAGACCGCCCGTTTTTGGCTTGCTAAAGCCCTGCACAACAGAAAACGCCCCACCGGGGAGGCGGGGCGCTTCTGGGGTTACTACAGGGAGGAGAGATATGTATCTCTATATATGTGGATCCGTGGGAGGTGGGTGAGCCCTGTTTTGTGTCATGGGCGCCGTTGTGGGAAGCAACGGGGCATGTATGACGCGGGACTCGACCTAAAAGATTTGTGCTGCTCCTTGCGTCGGCATCTCCACTTGAATCCTTGAACAGCGTACGAACATACGTGCGATTTGTGTGTGAGGCCGATCACAGAGACCTTGATCGGTCGCAAACAGCCTCCCAATGAAGGTCGCATACCCCTCTTAAAAGGTCGTAAACAGGCGATTTTGGATCCTCGCTGTAGCGTTCCCGGCGTGAAGAAGGCCCGGATAGACGCGGTTTTGGCCGAGCAGGGGCTGTTTCCCTCGCGCACGGCGGCGGCAGGCGCCGTGCGGGCCGGCGAAGTCCGGGTCGGCCGAGACGGGCCCGTCGCCCTGCGGCCGAGCCAGCTGGTCGAGCCGGAGGCGACGCTGATCGTCGACGAGGGGCGCCGCTACGCCTCCCGTGGGGGCGTCAAGCTGGAGAACGCGCTGGAGGCTCTCGGGATCGACGTCAGTGGGCGCGATTGCGTCGACATCGGCGCCTCCACGGGGGGCTTCACCGACTGCCTGCTGCAGCGTGGCGCGCCGCGGGTCGCCGCGGTCGATGTCGCCTATGGCCAGATCGACGTGCGCCTGCGCGAGGATCCGCGGGTGACCGTGATCGAGCGCCTCAACGGCCGCGACCTGCTGCCCTCCGACCTGCCCTTCGCGCCTTCGCTGGCGACCGTCGACGTCTCCTTCATCTCCCTGACCAAGGTCCTGCCGGCAGTGGCGGGCTGTCTGGCGCCCGGCGGCGAGGCGCTGGCGATGGTCAAGCCGCAGTTCGAGCTGGGGCGCAAGCGGGTCGGCCGCGGCGTCGTCCGCGACAGCGGCGACCGCCGCGAGGCGATCCAGGCCG
>JBAQZI010000120.1:0-17289 GCA_049790835.1 Solirubrobacterales bacterium | reverse complement strand
GTGCCGGCCCTGGCGCGGGCGCTGCACGGCGCCGAGCGGGTCGCCGGCACGCTGGCCAACTGGACCCGTCAGGGCGCTCGCGGTGGCGGCCAGATGCGCCGGGCAACGGTCAACCGACTTCCCGGCGCCCTGATGTTCGATGCCGACGGCGGTCTGATCGGGGCGATGTCGCTCGAAATCGCCGGCGAGGAAATCGTCGCCGTCAACTCCATCGTCAATCCCGACAAGCTCCGCCACCTCGGCCCGGTCGGCGACATGCTGGCGCTGCTGCGGCAGAAACCGTGAGTCGCCGGGGGCAGCGAGCTCAGCAGGCCCCCATGCGGCTGAGGCGCTGGCGGTAGGCGCGCATCGAGCGGTGCCGCCAGTCGCCGTGGGTCTGGCGGCGTAGGCTCGGCACCAGCTCGTGGTGGTAGGGCGAGCTGAGGCTCTCGTTGTGGCCGATCACGTCGCCGACGCCGATCCCGAAGCGGCAGCGCAGGTACTGGGTCAGCCAAAGCGAGGCGCGCCGCGCGGCGGGGTTATTGAGGACGTCGCCGTCGCCGTAGCCGGCGTGCTCGATCCCGATCGCGGTCCAGTTGAGCCCGACCGTGTGACGGCAGCGGGTACGCAGGTTGACCAGCTGGAAGATCCTGCCGGAGGGGGAGACGACGAAGTGGGCGCAGACGTTGGGCAGCTCGCCCAGCTCGACGTCCGGGACGTCCGGCGCGAAGGTGTTGAAGACGGCAGCGGCGCTGGCGGTCTGGGACATGTGCTCGACGATCGTCTTCGGGTTGCGCAGGCGCCACTTGTGCTGGCCGTAGTGGCGCTCAGAGTAGGCGGCCATCTCGCGCTTGCGTTTGGGCCCGAAGGGAATCAGGCGCTTGACGATCGGCGGCCGCGAGGCGCTTGCCGTGGCGCCGGCGCCGCTCGGTCCCGCGGCGCTCGCCGGTCCGATCGCGATCGCCACCAGCAGGCAGAGCAGCAGTGCCGCGCCGCCGGCACTCGCGACTCTGGTGGCGGGCCTCATCGCCGTCGATGCTAGATCGCGCCTCGTTTTCGCGGCCGGCCCACGGGTAGCCTGGCCGCATGTGCCCAGCCGGGGAGCCGATGAAGGCGAAGCTGACCGACCGTCCCTTCAGCGATTCGAACTGGGTCTTCGAGCGCAAGCTCGACGGCATTCGCGCTTCGGTGCGGCGCGACGCCGGCGCAGTGACGCTGACCTCGCGCACCGGCAAGCCGCTCACTTCCGCCTACCCGGAGCTGGTCGAGGCGCTGGAAGCCGAGCCCGCGACCGAGTTCGTCGCCGACGGGGAGGTCGTCGCCTTCGACGGCGCGCGCACCAGCTTCGAGCGGCTGCAGGGACGGATGGGAATCCACGACCCGCGGCTGGCGCGGATGACCGGCATCCCCGTCTACCTCTACCTCTTCGACCTGCTCGAGTTCGACGGCCACGACCTGACGGGGCTGCCGCTGCGCAAGCGCAAGGCGGCGCTGCGGCGCGCCTTCTCCTTCCACGGCCCCGTTCGCTACACCCCGCACCGCAACGAGCGCGGCGAGGAGCTCTTCGCCGAGGCCTGCGCGAAGGGGTGGGAGGGGTTGATCGCCAAGCGCGCCGAGAGCACCTACGTCCACGGCCGCAGCGGCGATTGGCTGAAGCTGAAGTGCTCGTTCGAGCAGGAGCTGGTGATCGGCGGCTTCACGCCACCGCAGGGCGCCCGCCAGCGCTTCGGCGCCCTGCTGGTCGGCTACTACGAGGACGGCGAGCTGCGCTATGCCGGCAAAGTCGGGACCGGCTTCAGCGAGCGCACGCTGGCCGACCTCGGCGACAGGATGGAGGCGCTGGAGATCCCGAATTCTCCCTTTGCCCGCGACGGGCTGCCGCGGCAGGCGCGCTGGGTGCAGCCGCGACTGGTCGCTCAGATCGCCTTCGGCGAGTGGACCCGCGACGGCAAGCTGCGCCACCCCCGCTATCTCGGCCTGCGGGAAGACAAGCCCGCGGCCGAGGTCGTCCGCGAGCGGCCGTCGGCGTCGGTTGGAGGAGCGCCAAGTTGAGCGCGGACGCCTCCGAGTTCCTGCCCTCGCGCCGCACGCCTGCCGGCGTCGCCAGTCGCCTCTGACTCATCCGTCTCAGTTTCCCACCCGCCCGCGAGGGGTACATCGCGGTCATGAACGACGATCTCGAGGGTGCGGGCGGGGAGTACCCCGACGACAGCGAGCTGGTCACGATCACGCCCTACCGCGACGGGCCGTATCTGATCAGGGGAGCGTTCCTGGTTCTGGATCAGGACGGCAACGAGATGCCGTTCCAGCGCCGCACCATCGCGCTCTGCCGTTGCGGTAAGTCGCGGATGCGACCGCTCTGCGATGGCACCCACAAACTCGCCGGCTTCCAAGCTCCCAGCGCGCCCGAGGAAGCGCCTTGGGATGAAGAGGGGGACTCGCGGTGAGCCACGCGGTCGCGCCTCCTCGTGAGGCGGGCCCCCCGGCGGCCGGCCGCCGGATCGAGCTGCCCGAGCCCCGTGGGCCGCTGAGCGAGCGGCTCTTCGCCGGCCTGCGCAAGGCGCCAGAGGCAGAGATCGGCGCGGCCGACCCGATCTCGAGCGCCGATCCGATCGCCGATCACGACCTGCAGCTGGCGCTCTACGTCTGTTACGAGCTTCACTACTCGGGGATCGAGGGGGTCGACGAACGGTGGGAGTGGTCTCCCTCGCTGCTCGCCTTCCGGGCGGCGCTGGAGCGTCGCTTCGAGGACGCCGTGACGGAGCTGGTGCCGGCCGCGAGCGCCGAGGAGACCGATTCGGTCGGCGCTGCGTTGCAGCGCATCGTCGCCGCGGACGACGGGCCGCCGCTGTCGCGCTACCTCGAGACCCGGGCGACGCGGGAGCAGATCTTGGAGCAGGTGGTGCACCGCTCCGCCTACCAGTTGAAGGAGTCCGATCCCCATTCCTGGGCGATTCCGAGGCTCTCGGCGGTCCCGAAGGCAGCGCTGCTGGAGGTCCAGTTCGACGAGTACGGCGGCGGCAAAAGCGAGCGCATGCACTCGGTCCTGTTCGAGAAGACGATGGTCGGGCTGGGCCTGGATGGGACCTACGGCGCCTACCTCGGACTGCTGCCGGGAGTGACGCTGGCGACCGTCAACCTGATGTCCGGCTTCGGCTTGCACCGGCGCCGACGCGGCGCGTTGGTCGGCCACCTGGCCGGGTTCGAGATGACCTCCTCGATACCAAACCGTCGCTACGGCAACGCCATGCGGCGGCTCGGCTACGGCCGTGCGGTGACCCACTTCTACGACGAGCACGTCGAGGCCGACGCCGTGCACGAGAACATCGCCACCTGGGACCTGGCCGGTGGCCTCGCCGCCGCGGAGCCGGACACCGCGGCGGACATCCTCTTCGGAGCCCGCGCGCTGCTCGCGCTCGAGGCCCGCTGGGCTGCCCACCTGCTCGATTCCTGGGCGAGGGGGAAGACGTCGCTGCTGATGCCCCTCCCGGCCACCTAGCGTGGGCGCGGGCCGGGACTTCTCCTACGTGGTGCCGGTTCGCTGGGCCGATGGCGAGCAGCGCGACGAGCTGGCGCGATACCTGCGGTGGCTGCGCGATCACTGCCCAGAGGCGATCGTGGTCGACGGCTCGCCGGGGCAGGTCTTTCGCGCCAACGCCGCGGCCTGGGGCGCCCACGCGACTCACCTGGCGCCGGACCCGGCCGAGGCCTGCCTGAACGGCAAGGTGGCCGGGGTCCGGACCGGCATCCACCTTGCCTCCCACGACCACGTCGTCATCGCCGACGACGACGTCCGCTACGACGCGGGCTCGCTGCGGCGCACGCTCGAGCTGCTCGACGGACACGACCTCGTCCGTCCGCAGAACTACTTCGATCCCCTGCCCTGGCACGCCTGTTGGGACACCGCGAGGACGCTGTTGAACCGCAGCGCCGGGCGCGACTACCCCGGCACGCTCGCCGTGCGCCGATCGCGCTTGCTGGCGATCGGCTGCTACGACGGCGACGTCCTCTTCGAGAACCTGGAGCTGATCCGCACGGTCCGCGCCGCTGGCGGCCACATCGCCTCGCCGCTGGACCTGTACGTGGCCCGGCGGCCGCCGACGTCTTCGCATTTCTGGAACCAGCGGGTCCGCCAGGCATACGACGACTTCGCGATCCCCGCGCGGATGGCGACCTGGCTCGCGATCCCACCGCTGTTCGCGCTGGCCGCGTTGCGGGGAAGGCTGCGCCCGCTCGCGATCGCGGCGGTTCTCTCCATGCTCGTGGCCGAGCGCGGCCGTCGGCGCGGCGGCGGCGGTCGCGTCTTTCCGGCACGCGCCTCGCTGCTGGCGCCGGTCTGGATCCTCGAGCGAGCCCTCTGCTCCTGGCTCGCGGTCGCCCAGCGACTCCGCTGCGGCGGCGTTCGCTACGCCGGCCAGAGGATCCGGGTCGCGGCTCACCCGGAGGCGGAGCTGCGCCGCCGCCACGCGCTCAGGGCTTCAGCACCGCCTTGATCGCGCCGTCCTCCTTTCTGGAACATCTCCCGCCCGGTTAAATGCGATCGCGCTCGGGTACCTGGGGCGCATGCGAGTCGTGGTCACCGGAGCGACCGGCAACGTCGGCACCAGCGTCCTCGACGCCCTGGGCGCCGAGCCGGCGGTCAGCGAAGTCGTCGGCCTCGCCCGCCGCCGCCCAGACCTGGCGAAAGAGAAGGTTCGCTGGGTCGAGGGCGACATCACCACGGCGGAGCTGGCCCCGCTCTTCGACGGTGTCGACGCCGTCGTCCACCTCGCCTGGGCGATCCAACCCAGCCACGACGAGCCGGCGATGGAGCAGATCAACGTGCGGGGCAGCGAGCGCGTCTTCAACGCGGTCGCCGCCGCCCGGGTATCGACGCTCGTCCACGCCTCCTCGGTGGGCGCCTACAGCCCCGGTCCGAAGGAGAGCCAGGTGGACGAGTCATGGCCGACCGGCGGCATTCCCAGCTCCGCCTACTCGCGGCACAAGGTGCGGGTCGAGCGCCTGCTCGACCGCTTCGAAGCGGAGAACCCGGAGGCGCGGGTCGTGCGCATGCGCCCGGGGCTGATCTTCAAGAGCGAGGCGGCGAGTGAGATCCGCCGCTTCTTCATCGGGCCGCTGCTGCCCGGCTTCCTGGTCCGCCCGCGGCTGATACCGGTCGTGCCACGGGTCCCCCGCCTGCGCTTCCAGGCCGTTCATGCCGACGACGTCGGCGACGCCTACCGCCGCGCGCTGGTCGATGACGTCAGCGGCGCCTTCAACCTCGCCGCCGAACCGGAGATCGGGCCCGAGGAGCTGGGGGAGATGCTGGGGGCGCGGCCGCTCGCGATGCCGGCGCGGGCGCTGCGCCGCGCCGCCGACCTCAGCTGGCGCCTGCACCTGCAGCCGGCCGATGCCGGTTGGATCGACCTGGCGCTGGGCGTGCCGATGATGGACCCGTCCCGCGCCAACGAGGAGCTGGGCTGGCATCCGGCCAAGACTTCGCTCGACGCCCTCGCCGATCTGCTGCGGGGAATCCGCCACGGCGAGGGCGGCCCGACGCCGCCGCTCGATCCCCACGCCGGCGGGCCGATGCGGGTTGGCGAGTTCGCCAGCGGGGTAGGGCAGCGGCAGTGATGGACCCGACCGAAAGGAGAAGCACGATGACCGATCACGAGCACAGGCAGGAGCGAAGCGCCGGCGGGCTGCTGGGCAAGGCGGCCGGCCGGGCCAAGGAGATCGTCGGCTCGGCGCTGGGCAACGACCAGCTCGACCGCGAGGGACGCCTGCAGCAGGTCCAGGTCGAGGCCGAAGAGGAGGCGATCGAGCGCGGCCAGGAGGCGGACGCCGAGGACGCCGAGGCGAGGCTCTCGATCGCTAAGGCCGAGACCGAGACCGAGCGCAGCGAGCTCGAGCAAGAGCTGTCGCAGATGTCAGAGGAGGAGCGCATCGAGCGCGAGCGCCAGCAGAGCAAGCGCCAGGCGGAGGCCGCCCAGGCCGAGGAAGCCCGCGAGGCCGCGGCCCTCGAACGCGAGGCGAGCCGGGCCGAGCGCGCCGCCGACGCCGCCGATCCGGAGCAGGGCCGATGAGCCTGCTTTCGCTGCCGAAGACGGTCGTCGACCGCTCGCTGAAGCTGACCCGTGTCCCGCTCGATTTCGCCCTCACGGCGACCGGCCTGAAGCGAGAGGATCCAAGGACCCGCGCGGCCGAGCGGCAGCGAGACCGGGCCGAGCGCCTGCGCGAGCAGGCCGAGGAAGAGCGCCGACGCGCCGCCGAGAAACGCGAAGCCGCCGAGGGGCGGGCCGAGAAAGCAGCCGCGGCGAAGAAGCGGGCCAGCGCGAAGAAAGCGCGGAAAGCCAAGCGCGAGAACGAGAAACGCGAGAAAGCGGCCCGGCTCGAGAAGCTCGATGCCCGCGAGCGGAGCCTGGAGGCGGAGGAGCAGGCGGTCCGCGCCAAACACGAAGCCGAGCAGTTGCGCGAGGCGACGGAGAAGGCGAAGGAAGCCCGCAAGAAAGTTGAGTAGCAGGGGCCGGCTGCGGCGGGCCGACTGGTGAGATGACGGCGCGCCAGCGGGTGCGGATCGAGCGCGCCGTGCCCAGTCCGCCGCCCCGATTCCCAGCGGCTTTTTCACCGGGCCTTGCCCCGGTTCCCGCTCGGGTGAGAAGACCAACCGTTATCCCCCAACGGAGAGGCGATCGGCCCGGCGGGCACCAATATGGGATGGAGGAGCTTCGAGGTCCGACCAGCTGAATGGAAAGAGAGTCGCCTTCCTGACGTCGAACGAGGGAGCTGTGGGCCCGACCCGCAGCGCCACGTCGAGGCCGTCGCCGACGCCCTGCTCGGGCAGGCGCTGGACGCCCTGCCACCGGCGCGCTGTTTCGGCTGCGTGCACGAGGGGTAGCCGAGCGGCATGAACGCACCTGAGGAAGACACCGACGAGACCCTCGCCGACAGGCAGCTGGTCGAGGAAGAGGCCGAAGCGGCTGCCCTCGAAGCCGCTGAGGTCGGCGGAGATGCTCCGGTCGAGAGCGACGACCCGGCCGAGCAACCGCTGATCGAGGCCGGCCAGGGCGAGTCCGAGGGATTCGAGTTGGCCGAAAAGCAGCTCGTCGATATCGCCAGTCACGGCGACGAGCGGCACTTTCCGAGAAGTGTCGCCCCGCCGGAGGAGCGCGAGTCGGTCGAGCGTGGCGAGGCGGACCAGCCGATCCCGCCGGATGGGTGAGCGATGGCGACGAATACCCCCCACCGGCTGCTGGCGATCGTCACCGATTCCCTCGAGGGGAAGGAGCCGATCGACGAGATCCGCCGCGCCGGCAACGGCGACGGGGCGGAGGTCCGGGTCATCGTGCCGGCCGTGGAGGCGACTTCCTTCCGTCACACGATGGGCGACATCGACGAGGCCAAGCGCCAGGCCGAAGAGCGCTTGCGCGTAGCCCTCGAGTCGCTGAGCCACAACGGGGTCGCCGCGACCGGCGGCGTCGGCGATCCGGACCCGGTCCAGGCGGCGCAGGACGCTCTGCTCGAAGCCCCGGCCGACGAAGTGCTGATCTTCGAGCGCGAGTCCGAGCAGGCGCGCTGGTTCGAGGAGGGTCTCTTCGACCGCGCCCGCGAATCGCTGCAGCCACCGCTGCGGATGGTGGTGCTCCACACCGGCGACCCGGATGGGGAGCACATCGTCGACGTCGAGGAGGCCGGTGCCGGCACCGCCGACGCCGGCGAGTCCGAGGTCGGCATTCCGGTCTCGGACAACATGCCGCAGGTCCCCCGCAAAGACCTGGCCGGGATGGCGATGGGAATCGTCGGCACGATCGTGACGATCGTCCTCGCGGCGGCGGCCACGTCCGGTGCCGATACCGAGACGGGCTGGAACGGCGCCGCGATCGGCATCGCGATTTTCACCGCTCTGATCAACATGGCCCACGTCGTCGGCCTGACCCTCTTCGACAGCGTGAGCTACCACGGCGGCTTCGCGAAATTCTTCCGCACCCTCTCCCTGATCGGGACCCCGACCGCGGTCCTGATCAACCTCGCGATCCTGCTCTTCGCCTGAGCGTTGGCATTAGATCGGGCACGAATCGCCGCCCGGTCGAGAAAAATCGCGGCATCCAGTGGGCGCTGGCGTTAGCGTTGGGCTCTGGACTCGAACTTCACTCCCTTTCACCGCGGCGGCTTCGGCTCGTCGATGGTCTGCCTCCACGGCTTCGTCGACACCTGGCGCACCTGGGAGCTCGTGCTGCCCGCGTTGGAGCGCCAGCACGACGTCTTCGCGCCGACCCTGGCCGGCCATGCCGGTGGTCCGCCGATCGAGGACGAGATCACCGAGGGCGCGCTCGCCGACGCGGTCGAGCGGCAGATGGACGAAGCCGGCATCGAGACCGCCCACCTGGTCGGCTGCTCGCTCGGCGGCTTCGTCGCCCTCAAGCTCGCGGCTCGCGGCCGGGCGGAGACGGTCGTCGCCTTCGCCCCGGCCGGGGGCTGGGCTCCGGGGGATGAGTCCTTCCGGGACACGCTGGCCTTCTTCGCGACGATGCAGGACCTGCTCGTGGCCGCCGTCCCGCACGCGGAGGCGATCCTCTCCACCCCTGAGGGACGCCGCCGGGCGACCGAATTCGCCACCGTCAACTTCGAGCACATCCCGGCCGATCTACTGGCGCACCAGATGCGGGGAGCGGCGGAGTGTGCGGCGGCGACGCCGCTGATCGAATATGCGGAGCGCGAGGGCTGGAACCTCGACGCCGAGAAGATCGACTGCCCGGTCCGCATCGCCTGGGGCACCGCCGACCGGCTCTTGCCCTGGCCGGCGGCCGCCGCCCGCTTTCGCAACGAATGGCTGCCCCTGGCCGACTGGGTCGTGCTCGACGGCGTCGGTCACGCGATCCAGATGGACGTTCCGCTCGAGGCCGCCGAGCTGATCCTCGGCTTCACCTCATGAGGCCGAGGGCGCGCCTTCGCGCCTCCGCAGCGCCTCCAGGACCTCCTCGGCCAGCCGCGACCCATCCTCGGGGCGCAGCGGCGTGGCGTTGATCCGCAGCACGACGCCCTCTTCGTCGACTTCCTCCAGGGTAACGCTCGGCCGGTAGCGCGTCGGCACCGTGATCGCGCGCAGCAGGCGCTCCTCGATGCGCTGGGGGCTGGCGTCAGAATCGAAGCGCGCCCGGACGTCGACTCGGTCGGGCTCACGCAGGGGGACGACGACGAGGCTGATGAGCACGCTGTTGGGGACGAGCAGGCGGTCGGCGCCCTGGACCAGGGTCGCGTAGAAGAGGCCGAGCGAGCTGACCGTGCCCTCGATCGAGCCAGCCAGGGCGCCGCCGACCAGGCGCACTCGTTCGCCGACTTTGAAGGGGCGGGTGCTCTGCAGGACGATGCCGGCGAAGAGCCCGCCGAGGGTCTGCTGGGCCGCGAGGCCGAGGACGATCGCGGTGAAGGCACCGCCGAGCGCGAGGGTCGCGGCGTTGACCCCGGCGATCCGCAGGGCGGCGATCACCACCGCCGCCATCGCGAAGAGACGAACCAGGAAGCCCAGGGTGCCGGCGGTCGCCGGATCGAGCCGCCGGTAGAGAGGAGGGGAGAGACCGCGCACGAGCCAGTGCGTCGCGGCCGAGCCGACGATGATCAGGATCGCCACGGTCGCCATTCGCACCCACTGGCCGTAGCCGGGCAGGAGGCGGTGCCGGTTGTAGTAGACGACCAACGTCGCCGCCAGGACCAGGAGGGCGAGCAGGAGCTCGCCGATCGCCTTGCGCGACATCCGCGGCGTCAGCTCGTCCCCCAGGCCGAGCGAGTGCCAAGCGTGGCTGCGGGTCTCGAACAGCTCGCGGGGAAGTTTCGGCCGGCGCGGAGAGGGCATCAGGTACGTCTACCCAGGCCTGACCGACCTATGCCTGGAGGCGATGCTCAGTCGCGCAGGGCGGCCAGCGCCTCGTCACGGCTGCCGTGAATCGCGATCGAGAGCTCCAGCCCCGTGATCTCGAGCACGCGACGGACCTGTTCGTTGGCGCTGCAGATGACGACCCTGCCCTCGCCGTCGGCGCCGCGATCGAGGTGCTGCCAGGCGCGCACGATCAGGGCAATCCCGGTGGAGTCGATGAACTCGCAATCGCTGAGGTCGATCAGGACCGAGGCGTCCTTGGCGGCGACGGCCTCCTCCAGTGGTCCCTCCAGGTCGGAGGCGGTGCTGAGGTCGAGCTCGCCACGGACGGCGACGACGCGAACGCCGTCGTCGAGCTGGGCGGCGGTTGCCTCGAATGGCGCCGGATTCACGCGCCGATGCTACCGCAGGGGTCGGGCACGCACGGGCGGCGGTTTGCGCCCGGCCGGCGAGGGTAAGAATTGAGCGGCGGCGCGGAAAGCTATGCTCGCCGCGATACCGACGAGAGCGTTCCAGCGCTTGGGGACTGGCCTAAAAACGTGAATACGACCACCGAGGACCGATCGGGGCTGCAGATGTCCCTTCCCGCCAGGGCCGAGAACGTGGCGGTCGTACGCCATGCCTTGGCCGGGTTTGCGGAGCGGATCGGGATGGACGAGGCGAGCGTCGCCGACCTCAAGACGGTGGTCACCGAGGCCTGCATGAACGTCGTCGTTCACGCCTATCCAGCCGATTCGCCGGGATTGCTGGAGGTCGAAGCGGAGGAGGAGCTGGACGGCCTCACGGTCTCAATCCGCGACTACGGAATGGGAATTCGCCCTCGCCCGGAGGTCGATCGGCCGAGCCTGAGGATCGGGCTGACCCTGATCGCCGCCCTCTCCAAGAGCTTCGAGATCAAGGGCGGCGTCGACCGCGGCACCGAGATTCGCATGCACCTGCCGCTGCGAGCGGGCCCGGGGAGCGCCGGCTCCGCTGCGGCCGAGGCTCCCGTCATGGCCGAGGAGACTGAGATGAAGGTCGGTCATCCAGATCTGGTCGCGCCAATCCTCAGCCGTGCCCTCGGCGCTCTCGCAGCCCGTCGCGAGATCACCGTCGATCGCCTCTCCGACACGATGCTGCTCAGCGACGCGATCTCCGCCGGCGCGCCCCAGGGCTTCGAGGACGGCTCGGTCTCACTCAGCATCGCCGACCGCGACGAGGGCCTGGAGCTGCGGATCGGCCCGATGAAGGGCGGTGGCGCCGAGCAGCTGCGCACCAGCCTCGACCTGCCGGAGCTGGGCGGTTCGCTGGAGAGCCTGGCCGACGAGCTGCGGGTCGAGCGGGACGAGGACGGCGAGTTCCTCGTCGTCGGCATCGCCTCTTTCGCCTCCTAGTCCCTAAACGCCGTCACCGTCCTGTTCGCCGACCTCGGCTCGGATTCGCTCCAGGGTGCGGCGCAGGATCCGTGAGACGTGCATCTGCGAGTGGCCGATCCGCTCGGCGATCTGCGACTGGGTCATGTCCTCGACGAAGCGTAGCCTCAGGACCAGCCGCTCGCGCTCGTCGAGGTGGGGGAGGGCCCCTTCCAGAGCCAGCTTGTCCTCGACCAGCTCGAATCCCTCGTCTTCGTCGCCTACCCACTCCGAGGCGGGCGATTCCTCGTCGTCGCCGCCGACCGGCCGGTCGAGTGAGAGGGGCCGCCGGTTGTGGTTGGCCTCCAGGACCTCGAGCACCTCATTGGGGTCGACTTCGAGCTTGGCGGCGATCTCGCCGACCGACGGTGAGCGCTGCAGCTCCACGGTCAGAGCCGAAATCGCCTTGTCGACTTCGGCCATGCGGTCGTGCAGGCCCCGCGGTACCCGCACGGTCCAAACCCGGTCGCGGAAATGGCGCTTCAGCTCGCCGAGGATGGTCGGCGAGGCGAAGGCCGCGAAGGGGGTGCCGCGGCCGGGCTCGAAGCGGTCGATCGCGTTGACGAGGCCGAGGCTGGCGACCTGCAGGAGGTCGTCGAAGGACTCGCTGGCGCCGCGGTAGCGCAGCGCCAGGTTTTTCGCGAAGGGGAGATAGCGACGAACGAGCTCCTCGCGGGTCGCCGGGTCGCGGTTCTCTGCGAAGCGCGCCCAGAGCTCGCGCTCGCTCGCCAAGCCGTCCCCGGGGCCGGGCGTCGCTTCGTGCTGAGCTGGTCGGGTCTGGTCCCTTTTCGCCGCCATCGATGCCTCGCGCCGGATTGTCATGCCGGCGCCGCCCTGAGGGCGTTGATAACGAAGCCGTGCAGCGCCCGGCGTCTCAAGTGACCGCCGTGCTCACACCATAGCGAGGGGCCGAGGCCTACCCGAGACCTTCACCGTCGGCACGAACCAGCCGAGCCCGGCTACGCCCAGAAACTGAGCGGAGCCGGGCTCGGTGTCAACCGCTCCGCTGTTACTCGGCCGCGGCTGCCTTTGCATCCGCGTCGGCCTGCGCCTCGGCGCCGGACTCCGCGCTGGGCGACTTGAAGTGCAGCATCTCGACTTTGGTCAGCATGCCCGGCTCGTCGCCATTGGCGATTCGCTCTGAGGCCTCGGCCTGAATCTCCAGCAGCCTGTCCAGCGTGCCGAGCAGCAGGGTGGTGACGTCGCCCCACCCCTGTTTGTCGACGACCATCGGGACCCGGCTGAGATGCCGATCCTCGAGCTCGTCGAAGGTGCCTTTGCTGACGGCCTCCTCGATGTCGTCGAAGACCGCTTTCAGCATTGCGCCGGACAGTCCGGGGCGCAGCGCTTCCGGCATCCGCGCCCATTCGGCGTCGCTGAGGAACTGGCGCCTGGTGGCGCGGTAGAAGTGCTCCGTGGCACCGCGCCGCTGCTTGGTGTCGACCAGCTCGATGCAGTCGTATTTCTCCAGGACCCGGACGTGGTAGGCGACCAGGTTGAGGCTCTGGTCCAGCTCCTGGGAGAGCAGATTGGGGCTGGCGACCCGCTCGTTAAGAATGATCAGAATCTGTACACGCAGTGGATGCGCGAATGCTTTGGCGACGATCTGTTCGACGCCCTCTTTTTTCTTGATTTTCGGCACAGCGGCTTCCTTACGTTGTTTTCCGGGGTGGCGACCGATTACCCGACTTTAAAGATCCAGACTCAGGATTTCTACAACGGTTCCGCAATTTTCGTTTATTTCCTGGTTTCTTGCTGCGAGCCCCTTGATTGATAGAAAGATTTAGAGTATTACTTCGCCTTGCACGGAGACCGCCCGGAGGGAGGCGGTTCGGGGAGAGGAATTCGCGAGGGGAGGTGGACGAACGTGAAGATCGGAACGATGCAGGAGCGGGTTACTCCAGCGGCTGTCAGCAAGGGCGCTTAGGTGGAGGCGAAGGGACGGCGGCCGCGCCTGCCAGGCTTTGGGTGATGGCGCCATGGAAACTGCCGTTGGTCGTGGTCGCGATCGCCGTCCCGATCGCCGTCGTCTTCTATGCCGGTGGGCCCGGGGCGGGGGTAGCCGCCGGCGCTTTGGCAGCGGTGGCAATCGTCGCCGTGGCCGTCAGGGAGCACCCGCGGGGCGCGATCGGCGAGCCAGCGGCGAACGCGGACGTCCGCCGCCTGCTGGTCGTCGTCAGCAGGCCGGTCGAGGATCCTGACGCGATCCGGGCGATCGCCGGACTGGCCCGGGGTGGGAACGGGGTCGCCGCCGCGGCCGATGTCCTGGTCCTGGCGCCGGCGCGAATCGGCTTTCTCGACCGCTGGGCCTCCGACGTCGAGGGCGCCAGGCGCGCGGCACAGCAGCGGCTGGTGATCACGGTTGCCGCGTTGGCCAAGGCCGGGATCGTCGCCGAGGCCAGGGTCGGCGACGAGAACCTGGTCCAGGCGGTCGAGGACCGACTGGGAAGCTTTGCCGCGACCGCCGTGGTCCTGGTGACCGGCAGCGCCGAGGAGGATCCCGCCGGCGAGGCCGCGGCGGTTGAGCTCGAGCGGCGCCTGCAGGCAGATTTCCGGCGGCTGGTGGTCTAGGAAGGACCTGGCGCGCTAGTAGCGGTCGAGGAGCTCGCTGAAGCGGAGCGCGGCCCGGGTCGGCAGCACGAAGCCGTCGTGGATGTGCAGGAGGCCGGCGCCGGCGAGGTCGCGGAGCGCGCGCTCGATCGCGTCCCGCTCGGCGAAGCCGGGCGACTGGCCGCCGACCTCGCGAACGAGCTCGGCGGTTGTCACCTGGATCGGGTGCAGATCGAGCAGCCGCTGCAGGACGGCGGCCTCGGTGGCGTTGTCGCCGGCGGCGGGAGTCCAGGTGTCGTCGATCTCGTTCATTGACCGTGGGCGCTCTAAGTCTCGGGCTCGGCCGAACTCTCCCCCGCGCCGCCGTTGTCCTTGGCGTCGAGGCCGAGCACCTGGCGAGCCCAAGGCGCCTCGATCGCGGTGCAGTAGAAGTGCTGCATCGACCCCCGCACCGGTTTGGTGCTGACCAGCGAGACCGCGGCGCAGTCGGCCAGCACGCGGACGTGGTAGCTGACGTTGCTCAGCGGCTGGTCCAGGGCGCTGGCGATCTCGCGGGGGCTGATCGCCTTCTCGTCCGCCATCACGCGCAGGATGTCGCGGCGCACCGGGTGGCGCAGGGCCACCAGCAGGTCGTTGTCGTCGGAACGGTTGAGATTCGTCATTGCGGCCCGCGCAATATAGAGCAAAACGAAACGTTCTGTCTGTAGTGCTTCTGTCTGCGGAAAGCCGGAGCCGCGGTAGCCGGCTCAGATGTTCTCGCGGACGCCGCCCATTTCGCTGAAGACCGCCGTGACTCCGCCGTCTTCGCGTTGCTCGTCGGCGATCACGTGGGAGACGGCGTTGATCAGCGCCAGGTGGGTGAAGGCCTGGGGGAAGTTGCCGAGGTGACGGCCGGAGTCGGCCTCCAGCTCCTCGGCGTAGAGGTCGAGCCAGCCCGCCGCCTCCAGCAGTCGCTCGCAGAGCTCGCGCGCCTGCTCGCAGGCGCCGATCTCCGAGAGCGCCGAGACCAGCCAGAAGGAGCAGATCAGGAAGGTGCCCTCCTTGCCGTGCAGGCCATCGTCGGTCTCCTGGACCCTGTAGCGGAGGACCAGGCCGTGCTCGGTCAAGTCGGTGGCGATCGCGTTGACCGTGGCGACGACGCGCTCGTCGTCGGGCCGGAGGAAGCGGAAGAGCGGGATCAGCAGCAGCGAGGCGTCGAGGGCATCGGTCTCGTAGTGCTGGCGGAAGACGCCGTCGCGCACCCCGCGCTCGAGGATCTCGGCGCGGAACTCGTCGGCCTTCGTCCGCCAGCCGGCGGCGAGCTCGTCGAAGCCGAGCCCACTGGCCATGCGGGCGCCGCGGTCGACCGCCACCCAGATCATCAGCTTCGAGGAGACGTAGTGCCGGGGCTCGCCGCGCGACTCCCAGATCCCCTGGTCCGGCTGGGACCAGGCGTCGATCGCGGCTTCCACCTGATAGCGGACCAGCTCGCGATCGGCTTGGGTGCCGTGCCCTTTGAGCGCCTTTTCGTGCAGGTAGATCGAGTCGAGCAACGCCCCCCAAACGTCGTTCTGGCGCTGGGCGAAGGCGCCGTTGCCGATCCGCACCGGTTGGGCGCCGCCGTAGCCGGAGAGGTGGTCCAGGGTCGACTCGGTCAGCTCCTTCTCGCCCCCGATCCCGTACATGATCTGCAGGTCCGGGCGCTCCTTGCAGACCGTGACCATGAAGCGCATGAAGTCGCGTGCCTCCTGATCGAAGCCGAGCGTGTGCAGGGCCCAGAGGCTGAAGGTCGAGTCGCGGATCCAGCTGAAGCGGTAGTCCCAGTTGCGTTCCCCGCCCGGGGTCTCGGGCAGCGAGGTGGTCGGCGCCGCGACGATCGCTCCGGTCGGCGTGTAGGTGAGGCCCTTGAGGACGAGCGCCGAGCGCTGCAGGTGCACCCGCCACGGATGGTCCGGGAAGCTGCCGTCGCGCAGCCAGTCGCGCCAGAACTCTTCGGTCGAGTCGAGCCGCTCCAGCGCCTCGGGAGCGCTGCGGGGGCCGCCGAGGTGCTCGTTGCCCCAGGTGATCGCGCAGAAGCCGCTCTCGTCCTCGCGCAGCTGCAAGGTTCCGCGCACGGCGCCGTCGGCGATCGTCAAATCCATGTCGCTGGTCAGCCGCAGCTCGGTGCCGTCGGCGGCGTGGGCGACGGCTTCACCCAGCTCGCCGCCGCTCCAATGCGCGGCGTCGAGTCCGTAGCCGAAGCGCGGCAGGCACTCCATCTCCATCTCGACCTCGCCGTCGATGCAGGTCATCGTCCGCATCAGCGAGTGGTCGGACTCGTGCTCGGTGTCCGGGCGGCTTCCCTTGCCGTCCGCGGTGGCCCACTCGGCGATCGTCAGCGCGTCGTGGACGACGACCCAGCCGGTGTCGGTGACCCAGGTCGTCTCGATCACCAGCGTGCCCGGCTCGTAGCGGCGGCCGATCGGGACGACGACGCCGCGCGGCTTGAGGCGGAAGTGCCCGGCGCCGCGGTCGAGCAGGGCGGCGAAGGCGCTGGGTGAGTCGAAGCGGGGGAGGCAGAGCCACTCGATCGACCCGTCGTAGGAGACCAGCGCGGCGGTGTGGCAGTCGGAGAGGAAGCCGTAGCTGCCGATGGTCGGAAAGCGATCTTTGCGGGCGGCCACGACGGGCCAAGCTACCAGCGTCCAGCGGCGCCGCCAGGGCGATCCGCGTCGCTACGCTGCCTCCATGACCCTGCCGTTCGCGCACGTGGCCGGCGTCCTCGCCCCGATCGAGCTATTGCCGCTGCTGATCGCCGCGGGTCTCTACGCGAAGCGTGCCTCGACCCTGGCCCACAAGGGCCGGCCGCTGCCGATCTGGCGCCAGCTCTGCTTCGCCAGCGGTCTGCTGATGATCGTGGTGGCCTTGTTTTCACCGATCGGGCACGTCTCCGAGGAGCTGGTGATCGCCCACATGGTCGAGCATCTGCTGCTCGGCGACCTCGCCACCCTGCTGCTGGTCCTGGGCCTGACCGGGCCGCTGCTGCAGCCGATCCTGGCGATCCCGGTCTTCGACCGCCTGCGCGTCCTCGCGCACCCCCTCATCGCCTTCCCGCTCTGGGCGATCAACTTCTACGTCTGGCACATCCCCGCCCTCTACGAAGCCGCCTACGGGACGGCGGCGATGCACGTCGTCGAGCACTCGATGTTCATCTTCTTCGGCTGTCTGATGTGGATGCCGGTCTTCGGGCCGCTGCCGACGCCGCAGTGGTTCACGGCCGCCTGGAAGGTCGTCTACGTGATCGCGGTCCGCTTCGCCGGGGCGATCCTCGGCAACGTGCTGATGTGGTCCGGCACCGTGCTCTACCCGATCTACGCGCCAGGGGAGCGCTACTGGGGGATCTCGCCGATCGCCGACCAGAGCACGGCGGGCGTGGTGATGATGATCGAGGGCACCTTCCTCGGCCTCGGCCTCTTGGCCTGGGTCTTCTTCGAGGCCTCGCGCGAGGGGATCGAGAAGCAGCGCCTGCTCGACCTCGCCCACGAGCGCGGCGTCGAGCTC
>JBAQZI010000119.1:0-6485 GCA_049790835.1 Solirubrobacterales bacterium | reverse complement strand
ACGCGACGCGACCTCGGCCGGCGTCAGCGCCCGCACGGCACCGGCCTCGCCCAGCTCGCGAGAGGCCGCCAGCGCCTCGCTCCAGACCTCGTCCTGGGCCGGGGCGGTCGAGACCTGGAGGTAGCCGCCGCGGCGGAACCCGGCGTCGACCCTCTCCTTCTCGCAGAACTCGCCGATCTCCCCCACCGCCCGCTCCGACGCCCGCGCCACCGCCAGCGCCCCCGCGTCCCCCCAGCGCCGCCGCATGTTCGGCAGCGAGAACCACATGACGTTGCAGAAGCCACCGTTGCGGCCGCTCGGCCCGCGGCCGCAGTACTCGTCCGCCTCGAGCAGCACCACCCTCGCCTCGGGCTCCAGTTGCTTTACGTGCCAGGCCGCCCAGAGCCCGGTGAAGCCGCCGCCGATCACGACCACATCGGCCTGGCGCTCGTCCCCCAGCGGCGGCGCCGGCGCTACCGCTCCCGCCTCCTCCAGCCAGTAGCCGTGTGGGGTGTGCTTCATCGCCTCAACCAGTGTCGCTGACGGGCCGGGCGGGCGGCGTAGACTCGCCCGGATGCCCGATCGCGATCAGGACTCGACTCCTTATGTCGACGCCCTGCTCGCCTACGCTGCACTCGACCCCGGCCGCTTCCAGGTCCCCGGCCACAAGGGCGGCGCCGGCGCCGACCCGGCGCTGCGCGAGCTGGCCGGCGAGACGGGGCTGCGCAACGACATCCCCTCGGTGACCGAGGGGGTCGACATCGGCCCGGAACCGACGCCGTTCCAGCGGGCGCAGCTGCTCGCCGCCGAGGCCTGGGGCGCGGCCCGCACCTGGTTCCTCGTCAATGGCGCCTCGCAGGGGAACCACGCCACCTGCATGGCGCTCGCCCACGGCGGCAACCGGGTGGTGGTCCAGCGCAACGTCCACTCCTCGGTAATCGACGGGCTGGTGCTGAGCGGGATGCGGCCGACCTTCGTCGCCCCCGAGCTCGATCCGGAGCTGGGGATCGCCCACGGGCTGACGGCGGAGTCGCTGGCGGCGGGGCTGGACGAGACCCCGGACGCGGTCGCGGCGCTGGTCGTCTCCCCCACTTACTTCGGCGCCTGCGCCGACGTCGCCGCCCTGGCCGCGGTCGCGCACGAGCGCGGCGTGCCGCTGGTCGTCGACGAGGCCTGGGGGGCCCATCTCCACTTCCACCCGGACCTGCCCGCCGACGCGCTCGCCAGCGGCGCCGACCTCGTCACCTCCTCCACCCACAAGATCGTCGGCAGCCTGACCCAGGCGGCGATGCTGCACCTCGGCGAGGGCGACCGGATCGACGCGGCGGTGGTCGACCGCTGCGTCAGCCTGGTCGAAACGACCAGCCCCAGTGGCCTGCTCTCCGGCTCGCTCGACGCGGCCCGGCGCCAGGCCCAGGTCCACGGCACCGAGCTGCTCGGCGAGACCCTGGCGGCGGTCGCCACCACGCGGGCGGAGATCGCGCGGACCCCCGGCCTGGCGGTGCTCGACGAGAGCATGGTTGGGCGGCCAGGGATCGCCGGCTGGGATCCGCTGCGGCTCTCTATAGACGTCCGGGAGACCGGCTCGACCGGGTACCGCCTGGCCAAAGCCGCCTTCTACACCAGCGGGCTCGACCTCGAGCTCTACTCCGAGAACGTCGTCGTCGCGATCTTCGGGCTGGGCGAGCCGGCGGCGCCGGCGGGCGAGCGCCTGGTCGCGGGGCTGCGCAAGGCGCTCGACGAGCTCGAGGCCGAGCCCGGCGCGCCCGACGAGAAGCTGATGCCGCCGCCACCCTGGGGCGAGCTGGCGATGACTCCGCGCGAAGCCTTCCTCGGCCCGCAGGAGGTGATCCCCTTCGACGCCGCCGCCGGCCGCGTCGCCGCCGAGGGGCTCGCCGCCTATCCGCCCGGCATACCCAACGTCCTCCCCGGCGAGCGGCTGACGAGCGAGACGCTCGACTACATAAGGGAGAGCGTGGCGCATGGTGGCTATGTGCGGGGTGGGAGCGATCGCGAGCTGAAGACGCTGCGGGTTGCCCTCTGACGCGGTTGCGCCCTTGTAGCCCACAGGCGACAAACAGCAACCGCTAGGGTCCGCCGATGGCCAGCTTCGACGCGATCGCCGACCTGCCGCTCGAGATCGAGTCCTGCGAGTTCGAGGGGCTGGAAGTCACCATGGGCGAGTTCGAACGGCTGACCACGATCGTCAAGCTGCGCGGCGGCGGCGATGAGGGCATCGGCGAGGACGTCGTCTACGACGCCGTCGACCACGTCGGCCAGCAGAGCCATGGCCCGCCCGCGGGCCTCGCCTTCTCCGGCGGCTTCGCCGAGTTCTCCGCGCGGCTCGACTCGATCGACCTCTTCCCGGCGGGGCCGCCCGAGCGTGAGGAGATCTCCCGCGACTACCGGCGCTGGGCCTTCGAGTCGGCGGCCCTGGACCTGGCGCTGCGCCAGTCCGGGACCAACCTCGCCGCGGCGCTCGGCCGCGAGCCGAAGCCGGTGAACTTCGTCAACTCGATGCGGCTCGCCGGGTTCGCGGAGGACGAACGCTCCTCGATCGAGCCACTGCTGGCCCGCCTCGCCGTCTACCCGACCCTGCGCTTCAAGCTCGACCCCGTCAACGACTGGGACGACGAGCTGATCGCGGCGCTGGCGGAGACCGGCGCCGTCGACTCGCTCGACCTCAAGGGCTTCTACAAAGGCACGCCGGTCGACGTCATCACCGACCCCGAGCTCTACGCGAAGCTGATCGACGCTTTCCCGGACGCCTGGCTCGAGGACCCCGACGTCACCGACGAGACCCGGCCGCTGCTCGACCCGGTCTCCGAGCGGGTCACCTGGGACGCGCCGATCCACTCGATCGCCGACATCGAGGCGATGCCGTGGTCGCCGCCGCGGACGGTCAACGTCAAGCCCTCGCGCTTCGGCCCGATCCGCAACCTCTTCGCCGCCTACGACTACTGCGAGGAGCGCGGGATCGGCGCCTACGGCGGCGGCCAGACCGAGCTCGGCCAGGGCCGCGGCCAGATCCAGTACCTGGCCTCGATCTTCCATCCCGACACCCCCAACGACGTGGCGCCGGGCGGCTACAACGACCCCGGGCAGGCGACCAAGCCCGGCCTGCCCTCCAGCCCACTGCAACCGGCGATCGAGCCGACCGGATTCCGCTGGCGCGTCTGACCCGCGTTCGTCCTTTTTCGCCCAGCGGGCGAACAAAGACGAACGCACCGCGATCAGGGTTCCCTCACGCCTGCTTCGGCCGACCGAATTCGCGGTTTCGGCTACGTTGGACGCACCAGCCACGCCCCGCCGACAAGGAGCTCCGAGATGCCTGACAAGTCCTTCGCCGACGCGCTGAACGAGCAGATCGCCAACGAGTTCGCCGCTTCGCAGCAGTACGTGGGAGCCGCTGTCTACTACGACACGGAAACCCTCCCCCGCCTCGCCAGCTTCTTCTACCGCCAGGCGCTGGAGGAGCGCGAGCACGCGATGATGATGATCCGCTACCTGCTCGACGTCGGCGAGGCCGTCCAGATTCCCGACATCAAGTCGGTCGAGACCACCTACGTCGACGGCAGCGAGCCGGTCAAGATGGCGCTGCAGCAGGAGAAGCGGGTGAGCGAGGAGATCTTCTCGCTGTTCGAGCTGGCGCGCGAGGTCAAGGACTACCGGGCCGAGCAGTTCCTGCAGTGGTTCGTCAAGGAGCAGGTCGAGGAGGTCGCGCTGATGGGCGATCTGCTGAACGTGGTCGAGCGCTCGAGGGAGAACCTGCTGCTGGCCGAGGACTACATCGCGCGGGAGAGCCTTGGCGAAGAGAGCGGCGACCCGACCGCTCCGCCGGTCGCGGGGGAGTAGCGAGAGGCGCTTTTGTCACCCTCTGGGTTGCAAAAGCGCCTAGCCCAGCCAGCCGGCGCGTTTGCGCATCGTCTTGATGCGGCGGAACTCGGCGATGTCCTCGCGTAGGGCCGCCGGGGCCGGCGCGGGAAGGAAGCGCGCCGGCAGCGGGGACTCGGCGACGGCCTCCTCGCGGTTGCGGACGCGGTAGGCGCGGGCGCCGCGGCGGGCGGTGACGGCGGATGGGGAACCTTCGCCCTCCCAGAGCAGGCCGGCGTAGTCGTCGAGGCCGTAGCCGCCGGGCATGCCGTCGCCGACCGCCTCGAGGTAGGCGGCGCGGCGCTCGGGCTCGTTGTTGTAGTGGACGCAGAGGCTGCCTTTGAGCAGGCCCAGCCCGGCCGCCGCCAGCGGCTTGCCGGACGATTTGGTGATGCCGGCCTCGAACCAGCACATCGCGCCGGCGCTCTGGCCGGCGAGGACGATCCCCTGGCGCCAGGCGAGGCTGAGGATCGAGGCGATGTCGTGCGCCTCCCAGACCGCCAGCAGGTTGACCAGGCTGCCGCCGCCGACGTAGATCAGGTCCTGGGCGAGCAGGTGGTCGCGCAGCGCCATCGGCTGCCGCCCGAGCCGAAACAGGGAGAGGTCCGACGGCTCGCAGGAGCGCTCGCTGAAGGCGGCGTAGAAGCGGCCGATCTGCTCGGAGGTGTCGCCGCTGGCGGTCGGCAGGATGCAGATCCGCGGCCGCTCGCCGCCGCGCTCTCCCGCCAGTCGCAGCAGCAGCTCACAGACGGCGCGGTCGGGCGGGCGCGAGCTGAAGTCATGGCCGCCGAGGGTGAGGATGCGGCGCACGGCTGTTGCCTGGCCGGGCGCGACGCCGCTGTCGCCGTTGACGCTGACCAACCCCATCAGGCGGCGGCCGCGGTGGAGAGCGCCTCCGGTACCGGTGCGATCGGGACGACTCCGCGCTCGCCGAGGAAAGTGGTGGCGATCCGCATCTCGACCACCCGCTGCCCGGCGACGTCCAGCCGGTATCCGCGGGCCTCGGGCCGCGAGGCGATCACCCGGCTCAGCTCGGTGCCGATGAAGTGCAGGGCGGCGCCGTCCTCGGCCGCGTAGCCGGCGCGCATCCCCTCGCGCAGGAAGCCGTGGTAGGACTCGCGCCGCCTCGACTTCGGCTCGTAGTGGACGCAGTTGCTGAACGGCAGCAGCCCCAGTCCCTCTAGTCGCTTGGGCGCGCCGTGGAAGCCGGTCACCGCCTCGGCGAACCAGCAGAGCGAGCCGGCCGAGAGGCCGCAGAGGACGACGCCGGCCTCCCAGGCTTCGCGCAGGATCTCGTCGATCCCGTGCGCCCGCCAGACCCCGAGCAGGCTGACGACGCTGCCGCCGCCGACGTAGATCAGGTCCTGGGAGAGCAGGTGGGCGCGGAGGTCCTCCGGTCCCTGCTCACGGCGGAAGAGGGAGATGTGGGTGGCCTCGCAGCGGTGGGCGGAGAAGGCCCGGTAGAAGCGGACGATGTAGTGGTCGGCGTCGCCGCTGGCCGAGGGCAGGAAGCAGACTCGCGGGCGCTCGGCCCCGGTCAGGCCGAGCACGTAGTCGTCGAGCAGCGGGTTCCCGGACTCCATCGAGAAGCCGCCGCCTCCGAAGGCGACGATCTGGCGGGGCACCGTCTTCATCGGTAAATGGTCGACCGAAATCGCCCCGGCCTCGTTGTACAGCGGTCCGAAGTTTTCGGTGGCTCGCTCGCCCGCGTGTACAGGCATGCCGCCGGCGTTCCCATTTAGCCGCGACAAAACTAGTTCGGTACTGAAACGTCCACAGAAGGCCGCCCGGGGTGTACAATCGCGTTTACCTAAACACGGCTGTCTGAGCGAGGAACCCCATGCCGCCCACCGCTTCCCCCAACGGAGCCAGGTCCAAAGCCAAGCCGAACGACATCGGTGGGCTGATCGAGCAGGAACGGCTCCCGGCCAGCCGCGCCGACCTGCCCGAGCCTCTCGTCGCCCACTCCCAGCGCGAGCGCATCCTCGATGCGATGGCCGCGGCCTGCGCCGCCAAGGGCTTCGGGGCGGCGACGATCACCGACATCTGCGAGCCCGCCGGGGTCTCCCGCGCCACCTTCTACGAGCTCTTCAAGGACAAGGAGGACTGCCTCCAGGCCTCGATGGAGCTCTCGCTCGCCGAAGCGATGGGCCGCATCGTCGAGATCTACTCGCCGGACAAGCCCTGGGCGGCGATGGTCCGCGACGCCGCCGCCAGCTTCCTCGACCTGCTGGCGACCCGTCCCGACTTCGCCCGCATGGCGCTGATCGAGGCGCCGGCGGCGGGCGGCCGCTCGCTGGAGCTGTACGCGTCGGGCAAGCGGGTTCTGCAGGCGCTGCTCGACCGCGGCCGCGGCGACCCGATCGAGGAACAGGGGATCCCGTCCAGCGCCGGCCGTGGCGCCCTCGCCGCCGCCGAGTCGTTGATCGTCGGCCAGATTCTCGCCGGCAACGCCGAGCGGCTGCCGGAACTTCTGCCGGACATCGTCTACATCGTCACCATCCCCTACCTTGGCCAGGACGAGGCGCTGCGCCAGTCCCGGGAAGCGGAGAAGTCGCTCCGTCCCGGGGGCTGAGCGTGGCGCAAGCGCCCCAGCGGCGCGAGCGCTGGCGGCCGCCGCGCGGGCGGCACGG
>JBAQZI010000118.1:0-4976 GCA_049790835.1 Solirubrobacterales bacterium | reverse complement strand
CGTCAGCGACGAGGGCGGCACGCTCGCCGCCGTCGCCGCGGTCGTCGACCGCTTCGGCGGGCTCGACGTCGCCGTCGCCAACGCCGGGATCGCACCGCCGACGGTGACGACGGCACGGACGATGCCCGGCGAGGAGTGGAAGCGGGTGGTCGACGTCAACCTGATCGGCGCCTGGCACACGGCGCGGGCGGCGCTGCCGCAGGTCTCCGAGCGCGGCGGGCAGATCGTCTTCATCGGCTCCATCTACAGCTTCGCCAACGGCCTCCTCGCCAGCCCCTACGCGGTCTCCAAGGCGGGGGTAGAGGCGCTCGGCAGGGCGCTGCGGGCGGAGCTGGCTCCCCTTGGGGCGAGCGCCAGCGTCGTCTACTTCGGCTGGGTCGACACCGAGCTGGTCCGTGAGTCCCTTGACCGCCGCGACGAGGGGCGTGGGGGGCGCATCCTCGGCGAGATCCTGCCCCGCTTCCTGCTGCGGCGGATCCCGCCGGCGCGGGCGGGGACGACGATCGTGCGGGCGCTGGAGGAGCGGGCACCGCGATCCTTCGCGCCCCGGGAGTGGCGCTACATCTCCGCCCTGCGCGGCCTGCTCAACCCCCTGCTCGACCGCCGCATGGAGCGTGACGCGGCGATCGCCGCCGTGGTGGCCGAGGTCGAGGCGGGGCAACGGCGCGGCTCGTAGGCCAGCCATCCCGGCGCACCTGCGTGGCGCGCCAGCCCGCTACCCTCCCCGGCCGATGCCCTTCTACGACCTCAACGGCAAGGTTGCGCTCGTCACCGGCGCCGCCCGCGGAATCGGCTTCGAGACGGCGCGCCAGATGCACTTGCGCGGCGCCTCGGTGGCGGTGCTCGACCTCAGCGCCGAGGAGGCGCGCGAGGCCGCCGAGCGGATCGGCCCGCGGGCGATCGGGATCGGTGCTGACGTCACCGACCAGAACGCAATGCTCGCGGCAGTCGCCGAGACGGTCGAGAAGCTCGGCGGCGTCGACATCGCTGTCGCCAATGCAGGGATCGCGCAGAAGCAGTTCGCCACCGCCCGCGGCATCTCCGGCGAGGAATGGGAACGCGTCTTCGAGGTCGACCTGCTCGGCGTCTGGCGCACGGTGCGGGCCGCCCTGCCGCAGATCGTCGAGCGCCGCGGCCAGATGGTCGTCGTCTCCTCCGTCTACGCCTTCGCCAACGGCATGGGCAACACCCCCTACGCCGTCGCCAAGGCGGGCGTCGAGGCGCTCGGCCGCTCACTCCGAGTCGAGCTCGCCCCGCACGGCGCCAGCGCCAGCGTCGCCTACTTCGGCTGGGTCGACACCAGGATGGTCCAGGACGCCATGGACCAGGAGGACGGCGGCCGGATCAGGGAGCTCAGCCCCGACTTCCTGCTGAAGCGGATCACTCCCGCCGAGGCCGGCGCCGGCCTCGTCCGCGGCATCGAGGAACAAGCCCCGCGCATCTTCGTCCCCAAGTGGTGGCGCTACGTCTCCGCCTTCCGCGGCCTGGTCAACCCATTGCTGGACAAGCGCATGGAGAGCGACGCCAAGACGGCGGCGCTGATCCGCGACCTCGACGCCAAGAGCGTCGACGCCGTTAAGAGCTAGCGCTCGGCGCGCGCCGCTTCTCGTACTCGGCGCGCTGCACGTGGTCGTAGAGCGTCTCCGGCGCTATATCGGCTTCGTTCGGCCAGGCGATCGACGGTCCATCGATGAAGAGCTTGCGGAAGAAATCGGGATCCCGCAGCGGCTCGAAAACCCCGCCGAAATCGAGGAGATAGGAGAGGTCGACATCGGCGGCGAGACCGTCTGCGAAGCGCAGATGCACCTCATAATCCCCGAGTGGCTCGGCTTCGACGAGTGCAGGCGGTAGAGACAACACGTTTCGATGATAGAACATTCAACGGAGCGGATCGATCGGCTTCAGCGGCTGGTGGTGTCGGGCGCGTTTCCAATTGATCATCAACTCAACTTCATGCTCCCTTGCCCACAGCTTCACCATATGCTCGATTCGAGGCGGCAACGTTCCCGCGAGGCAGTCGAGGCTCACCACCTCGAACGAAGCTTCCACCCCTGCGTACTCGGCATGGAAGTGCGGCTTGCCGGGATGGAAATCCTCGTTGAAGAACATTCTGATCGTGATGCCGCAGAACCGGCTGATGCTCGGCATCATTCGGTCCTCCGTCGCAGTACCTCTCGGAGCATGCGCTGGGGGTCGACTTCCCGATATCCGGGATCTTCATCGCATTCCTCTCCCGACCAGAGGTAGACGAAGGCCCTTCCTTCCTTGTCGAGATGGAGGTATTTCCTCGTTTCGATGTGCTTGTAGGCGTGGAGGCGTAGCCCATTTTCGAGTTCAACTTCGAACATCCACATGAACTCGTCGATCTGGTCGGGGGTGAGCTCAAGCAGCGGGGCCCACTCGGGCTCGTCGTACTGGCCGGTCGTTTCGCCATGGACCACGCGGTCGCTGGTAAAGAACATCGGCTGATCCTGGCCTGAGATCTGTCACCGAACAAGACGTGGGTGCGCCAGCTTGGACGCGGCTCTGTCAGATCACTGTGAATTCGCGCGGGTGAGGCGCTCGAGCAGGGTGATCACGGACTCGTACGGCTCGCCAGTGGCGCGCTCGAGGCCGATCTCGCAGGTGCGGTTGCTGGAGAGGTGGGCGTCGAAGTGGCGGCCGGCGACCTCATTTGCCTCGGGGCGGGTGGCGGCGGCGGTCAGCTCCGGGTGGGAGACGCCGCGGTCGCCGGCGAAGCCGCAGCAGGTTGCGGTCGGCGGTACGAAGACGTCGTCGGCGAGAGCGTCGGCGAGGGCTTCGAGTCGATGGGTGAGGCCGAGATGGCGGGTCGCGCAGGTCGGGTGGACGGTGGCGGAGCCGACCTTCTCGCCGACCTCGAGCCAGGGCAGGAGGCGATCGTGGGCCCAGGCGACCGAGTCGAGAATCTCGATCTTGCCGAGGCACTCGGCGTTGTACTCGGAGAGGACGCCGTCGCCGGGCGCGGCGATCGAGCCGGTGCAGGAGGCGGCGTCGACGACGACCGGCAGCGCCCCAGCGCCGCTCCAGAGCCAGAGCTTCTCGACCATCTCGTTGGCCTTGTGCCGGTGCGCGTCGCCAAACCCTTTCGAGCTCCAGGGCAGCCCGCAGCAAGAACCGATCACATCCGGAATCCAAACCGGCAACCCCGCCCGTGCCGAAACCTCGACCAGCGCCTCCACGACCCAGGGCCGATGGGCCGATATGTCGCTCGTGGCTCGAATTTTCGGCCCATCGGCCGACGTGCCGAAGATGCGGTTGGTGCAGGAGGGGATGTAGACGGCGGCGGCGCCCGGGTGGATCGTCGGCGGCAGGGTGCGGGGGGCCGGGGGTGGCAGGGCCTTGCCGCGCTTGGTGCGGTGCGCGAGGGGGCCGAGGCGGAGGGCGGCGCGGCTGGCGCCCTCGACCGTGCCCCAGCGCTTCGCCGTCGCCAGCGCCAGCTTCTCGGCCCGCTCGGTGTGGCGGCGCTTGCGCATTTCCTTGATCAAGAGGCCGGTGTCGATCCCGACCGGGCAGGCGAGCTGGCAGGAGCCGTCGGTGGCGCAGGTCTCCATCGCCTCGTACTCGAACTCCTCCAGCAGCGCCCGCTGCACCGGCGAGCCGGTCGGCTGGCGGGCCATCTCGCGCCGCAGCACGATCCGCTGCCGCGGCGTCGTCGTCAGGTTGCGGCTCGGGCAGACCGGCTCGCAGAAGCCGCACTCGACGCAGGTCGTCGCCGACTCCTCGATCGGCGGCGTCGTCTTCAGGTTGCGCAGGTGGGCGCCGAGGTCACGGTTGAGGACCACGCCCGGGGAGAGCACGCCGTCGGGATCCGCCAGCCGCTTCACCCTCCACATCAGCTCGGTCGCCTTCTCGCCCCACTCGCGCTCTACATAAGGGGCCATGTTGATCCCGGTCCCGTGCTCGGCCTTGAGCGAGCCGTCGTACTTGTCGACGATCAGCTCGACCAGGCCGGACATGAAGGCCTCGTAGCGGTCGAGGTCCTCCTGCTTGGCGAAGTCCGGGGTCAGCATGAAGTGGAGGTTGCCGGCGGAGGCGTGGCCGGCGACGCCGGGCAGGAAGCCGTGCGCGCCGAGCAGCGCCTGCAGGTCGCGGGCGCCCTCGGCGATCCGCCGCGGCGGCACGCAGACGTCCTCGACGATCAGCGCCGTGCCCGGCAGCCGCAGCTTGCCGATCAGCCCGTGCAGCCCCTCGCGCACCCGCCAGGCCAGCTCGATCCCCTCGGGCTCGCGGGTGAACTCGATCGGGCGGATCGTCTCCCGGGCGGCGAAGATCTCGTCCGCCCTGGCGAGGTAGTCGTCGAGCTCCGCGTCGCTGGCGCCACCGAACTCGACCAGCAGCACCGCCGACTCCGGCGGCAGCTCTTTCCACTCCTGCGGGGCGCCGACCATGTTCCAGGCGGCGGTGATCAGGGCCGGGGCGACCATCAGCTCGACCGCGGTGGCGCCGGCGCCGACCAGCTCGCGGACCGGGTCGATCGCCTGGTCGATGTCGGGGAAGTGGACCCAGGCGGTGGTGGTGCGGGCCGGCAGCGGCACCGTTTCGAAGACGGCCTCGGCGACGAAGGCCAGCGTGCCCTCGGAGCCGACGACGAGGCGGCGGAAGATCTCCAGCGGCTCCTCGGCGTCGAGGAAGGCGCACAGCCGGTAGCCAGTCGTGTTCTTGATCGCGAACTTGCGGCGGATGCGGGCGCTGAGCTCCTCGTCGGCGAGGATCTCCTCGCGGATCTCCGCGAGGCCGGCGGCCAGCTCCGGCTCGGCCGCGGCGAAGCGCTCCTCGGCGTCGGGCGCGGCCGTGTCGATCGTCGTCCCCGAAGGCAGGACCAGGGTCATCGCCCGCACCGTCGAGTAGGAGTCCTTGGTCGTGCCGCAGCGCATCCCGCCGGAGTTGTTGGCGACGACGCCGCCGACGCAGGCGATGTCGGTGCTGGCCGGATCGGGACCGAGCTTGCGCCCGAG
>JBAQZI010000117.1:0-41422 GCA_049790835.1 Solirubrobacterales bacterium | reverse complement strand
CCCTCGTCCCACGCCGACATCGGCGCGCCGGCCACGACCCGGTCAGTCCTCGGACGACGACATCCCGGACATGACCTCGCGCACATCGATCCACTCATGCAGCGGCCCGCCGCCCGGGCCGGGCTCGGAGGAGATGTACGCCGCGATCTCGATCGCGCGCTCGCGCGACTCGACTTCGACCATGTACCAGCCCGCCACGAGGTCGCTGGTCTCGGGCAGCGGGCCGTCGGTGGTGACCGGCGCGGCGTCCGGCCCGCCGTAGCGGACCCAGGTCTGCGCCGGCGTCAGTGCCTGCCCGTCGACGTACTCGCCGTTCTCCTGCAGCAGCTCTTTGACCTGCCGCAAAAAGGCCATGTGCGCCTCCACGTCCTCGGGCGCCCACTGGTCCATCGGCGGGAACGGGTGGTGCGGCTCCGGGCCGCCGCTGTAGTGCTTGAGGAGCAGATACTTCGGCATGGTGGTCTCCTGGTGTCGGGGGCCGCGCCTGTCGCGGCCTTCACTTGGTGAGCGGAGCAGGTCACGGCTTCTCGACATCGAATCTGAAGGTTGCCCTATGTTCAGGCGCCGACCGTAGCTCGATGGCCGGGCATGGTGAGCTGAGATCGCCCGAATCGGCAGCGATCCGCGGGGCACTTCACGCCCGTGTCACCTGGGGACGGCGCCTACTCGACGTTCTCGCCGAAGCCCTTGCCGCCCGATCCTCCCCTTGTGATCGATGCGGAGATGCAGCGCCTGCTGGATCGAGCGAATCAGGCTCTGGTCGCCTCGGCGGAATCACGCTCCTCTGCCCGACCCCGATCAGTTCCCTACAGCTACATCCGCAAGGAGGCGGTGCTCTCTTCGCAGATCGAGGGGACCCAGTCCTCGCTCTCGGACCTGCTCCTCTTCGAGCACGACGTCGCGCCGGGTGTCCCGGAGGAAGACGTTCGCGAGACCACCAACTACTTAGCCGCGTTCAACTTGGGGCTCAAGACCATGGAGGAGGGCCTTCCTCTCAGTCTCCGCCTCCTCAAACGGGTTCATGGCGAGCTCTTGCGCGGCACTCGTGGCGGTGAGACCGGCCCGGGCGAGTTCCGCCGCATTCAGAACTGGCTCGGTGGACCCGAGCCCGCCACGGCTCACCCCTTATTTCCAGCGCTTTCTAATGCGCTCTGGTTTCGCGCAAATTCTCCGGATAGGCAGGGATGTGCGGCGATATGCAGGGAGTCGGGCACTCCTGGCGAGAAGTGCCCGAAATCGGCGCAGGGCGGTTGGAGCGCACCACACCTAGGCGATCCTTGGGTCCGGGCTGAGGTGGGAATGTCGATTTCGGCTGCGCTCGTTCGTCATTTGGGTAGAAGCGGGCAAACGGTGCCCCCCAACGAGTAAGAGAGAAGGCCAGATGTCCCCCACCGCCACACCCCGACTGATCCTCTTGATGTCCGCCTCGCTGGACGGCTTCCTCGCCCGCGGGGTGGGGAACCTCGACTGGTTGGCCGCGCCGGGTGAGGTCGCCGACGCGGCCGGCCGCGCTCGCCACGCCGGCAACCTCGAGCTGCTCGGCCAGGTCGGGGAGATCGTGCTCGGGCGGGGCGCCTACGACGAGATGGCCGAAGCGTGGAGCAGCTCCGACAGCCCGATGGCGCGGAGGATCAACGCGCTGCCCAAGCTGGTCTTCTCCAGAAGTGCGCCGGAGTTCGAGTGGGAGAACGCCAGCCTTTCGACCCGACCGGTGGAGGAGGAGATCCCGGAGCGCAAGCGCGCCGGCGAGGGCGACCTCGTCTGCTTCGGCGGCGCCCGCTTCGCCCACTCGCTCGCCCGCCACCGGCTGATCGACGAGTACCGGCTGACGGTCCACCCCGTCGCCCTCGGCGAGGGCCTGCCGCTCTGGCATGGGCTGCCGGAACCGCAGCGCTTCGCTCCGGTCTCAACCACCGCCTATCCCGACGGGGCCGTCACCCACGTCCTCACCGCCAAGACCGAAGGAGAGAGCTGATGTCCTCGACCGTCCTTTACATGTCCATGTCGCTCGACGGCTTCGTCGCCGGTCCCAACGAGAGCGTGGACAACGGCCTCGGCGACCGCGGCGAGCGCCTGCACGAGTGGATCTTCGCCGGCGCGCCGACCGAGCACGGGGGAGTACCCGCCCGCCCGGCGGGGGTCAACGGCGAGGTGATGGACGGGGCGATGGCCACCGGCGCGGTGGTCGCTGGCCGCGGGACCTTCGAGCCCGCGAAAGGCTGGGGCGGCGACCACCACGACGGCGTGCCGATCTTCATCCTCAGCCACCAGGACCCCGGCGTCGATCCACCCTGGCCGCTGGTCACCTACGTGCCTAACGTCGAGACCGCGATGGCCCGGGCAAAGGAGGCCGCCGGCGACAAGGACGTCCTCGTCCACGGTGCCGGCGTCGCCCAGCTCGCCCTCGCGGCCGGAGTCCTCGACGAGATCCAGATCCACCTGATCCCCGTCCTCCTCGGCGAGGGCCGCCGCCTCTTCGAGCACCTCGGTGCCGACCACATCGAGCTCGAGCCGGTCCGGGTCCTGGAGGGCTCCGGCGTCACCCACCTCCGCTATCGCGTTTGCCGGTGAGGCTTATGGGGCGCCGGTGCGCTCGCGGTGCTTGCAGCCCGGCCAGCAGCAGGGCCGCCGCCGACCTTCTTCCAGCTCCTCCCGGGTCCGGCGGATGCGTCGCTCCCGGGTCTTTTCCTGCTTGGCGTCCTCGACCAGCAGATGAACTCGTTGCGGGCCAGGGGAGCGATGTCCTCCAGGCCTCGAGACCTTGGTTTTGGCGACCAGCGCCTCGCGCAGGTCCGCGGGCAGGTCGTGCACCACACCATCGGAGACTTGCCGTCTGCTCGAATGTGTGACGGAGCGAACAGAGAGAGGATCTCCTTAAATGGCGCGCGTCGCTTCAGGCGACGGGAGCCAGCCGGACGTGCGGGGACTCGAGACGACTGCCTACGAGCAGCATGGCTACTTCACCACGAGCCAGGCCCGTGAGCGTGGAATCAGCAGCCAGCTCCTGAGCCACTACGTGCGCCGGAACCGGTTCGAGCGGGTGCGGCGCGGGCTCTATCGCCTACCCGGCTTCCCCCGCCCAGAAGACGACGAGATGCGTGAGAAGTGGATGGCGGTCGGCGTCGAGAAGGCCATCCTCTCGCACCAAAGCGCGCTCGCCCTGCTCGACCTCAGCGACAACATCCCTGACGCCGTCCACCTGCTCCTCGGACGCCGATACCGCGGCCTGCGCCGTCCCGCTGGCGTCGTCATCCACACCCGCCGCGACGAGGAAGAGGTCGACACGGTTTGGCGCGAAGGACTCCCTCTGACCGCCCCCGCTCGGACGCTCATCGACGTAGCCGGGGAACTGCAACCCGAGCAGCTGGAGATGGGCGTGCGGCAGGGGCTCGGCCGCGGGCTGCTCACGGCGCGGGAACTCGAAGAGGAGGCACGAGGGCGCGGTCGCCACGACGCGGTGAGCGCCGCCCTTGCGGTGGTGACCTCGTGAGATACAAGAGCGCTGCCGCGTTTCGCATGGCCCTGGAGCAGCGGCTGAAGACGGAGGCCGAGAAGACCGGATTCAGCCTTGCGCGAGTTCGCAAGCGAGTCGCTTTCGAGCTGTTCCTGCGACGCCTCGCGCAGGTGGCGCCGGATCGCTGGGTGCTGAAGGGGGCCTTGGCGCTCGATTTCCGGTTGGGCGGCGCTTCGCGGCCGACCAAAGACATCGACCTCGGGCGCGACGACGACGAGGAGGCCGCGATCGAGGACATCGCCGCGGTCCAGCGACTCCTTCGCGGGTATCGAGCCGCTTGAGCTTCCCGCGATACCGCTTGCCCAGCACCTGGCCGAGAAGGTTCACGCTTACACGCGGAGCTATGGCACGGCGGGCAGGCCCAGCACGCGGCCCAAGGACCTGATCGACATCCTGCTCATCGCGGACTCACAGTCGCTCGAAGCCGCCGCATCGCGAGAGGCGCTGAATCACATCTTCGAGACCCGCGCCCGCCAGGCGCTTCCTGGAAGTCTGCCCGCCCCAATGGGCATCGGCATATGGCCGCCTCGCCGAGGAGGTCGGTTTCGACCCCGACCTGGCAGCGGCCTTCGAGCGCGCCGCAGCCTTCCTCGATCCTGTGCTCTCGGGCGAAGCACACGGCGACTGGGATGCGGCCGTCAGCACGTGGGACGTGTCGGACGACACGCTGTAGTCAGAGCGGTTGGTTTCAACGAGCTGGCGGGCAACATCGCTGAGACGCCTCCTGACCCTCGCCGCGACTAACTGCGGTAGCGCCCACGGACCTTCCTACTGGGGCTGTGCGATCACACAAACCGCGGGAACCGGCCGCAGGTCCTTGACCAGTACTTGACTTACGGAGAACCTTGCCAGCCGGACCTTCTCGCCCAGCTGGTCCGCCAGCTCGCGAGCTCGGCCGGGCTGCGTGTGACGAGCGTCCCAGAACAGATAGACCACTCCACCCGGGGCGAGATGCCGCCGGACGATCCCCAGCGCGTCCTCTGGCTGAAGCCAGAAGGGCGCCACATTGAAGGCGAAGACCCTGTCGAATCGCTCGTTCCCGAAGTCGGCCTCTTCGAGTGCGGTCGTCCTCAGCACCGCCCTGCCCTCCGCGACGTGCTCGCGATTCCTCCGCGTGGCCATCTCGATCATCTTCTTCGAGCGATCGATCGCCGTGATCTGTCCGCTGGTTAGCCGCTCGCAGACCAGCGATACCGCCACGCCGTGTCCGCACCCAACCTCCAGCACGCGATCGCCTGGATCGAGCGCCAAGGTCTCCACCGCCCACACGATCCGCTCCGAGGGCTTGCCCGCCACGCCTACGCTGCCCTTCCGTCCGCCGCATCCGCTGCCGCCTTGGTCCGGATCTCGATTGGCTCACTCATCTCGGTGGATTCGGCGCCCATGTCGATAACGATCCTCCGGCAATCACCAAGGGTGGACTACCTCCGGTGTGTAGAAGCGAGCCTTGCCGCTGGCCCTGCAGCTGTCCAGGGCCCCAGGCTATCCCCCTCCCGAGGCGGCGCCTCCTGGCAACTGCTCCGGCAACCGAAACCGCTCCCGGGCAGGATCCCTCTGAATTAAGGGCGGCGGGTTCGAACCCGCGACCTCCTGGGTGCGATCCAAGGCGGTCGATCGAGAGAATGAGCGGGAAAGTTGGAAAGTTGCTGATTTCCAGGGTATTCGTGATGGCGCTCTGAACCCGGTGCAGCGCGGGATATGCAGGGATATGCAGCGATATGCGGGAAGTCGGGCACTCCTGGCGAGAAGTGCCCGAAATCGGCGCAGGGCGGTTGGAAAGGGTCGGGCCGCGTGTGTTGCAGGTAATTCAGAGCACGCGCTTGGACTCGTTCCACCGCGATGCTGCCGCACGGGCGGCGTTCCCCGGAGACCTTCGCGCCCAAGCCCACTCAGGAGCCGGAGTCGCTGACTACGACCCGGTTGCGGCCGTCACCCTTGGCTAGGTACAGCGCCTCGTCGGCCTTGCGCAACACCTTCTCGACGCTGCCGTCGCGATCGGCGTCCCGCATCGCCACGCCGACGCTTATCGTCACCGCTGGAGATGGTTCGCTGAGCGGATTGGGGATGCCCAGAGACTCGACGGCGCAGCGCATCCGCTCGGCGGCGGCCCCCGCCAGCTCCATGCTCTGACCGGGAAGCAGGACCAGGAGCTCCTCGCCGCCGTAGCGGTAGACGGCGTCGCCTTTGCGGCAGGTCAGCCGCAGGGTGTCTGCGACCTGGCGCAGGACGTTGTCCCCCGCGGGGTGGCCGTGGCAGTCGTTGTAGGCCTTGAAATGGTCGATGTCGCAGAGCGCCACGGCATAGCCCCGGCCGTAGCGGCCGACGTTCCCCTCGGTGGTCTCCAGGTCCTCCTCCATGCGCAGCCTGTTGCCGACCCGCGTCAGCGCGTCCTGGCGCGACTGCTCGTAGAGGTCGCGGTTGAGTCGCTCCAGTTCGGTTTGCTGCTCGGCTAGCTTGCGGTAGAGGTCGGTGACCCGTTCGGCGTTGACCAGGCAGGCCTCCAACTCGGTCTCGTCTCAGCCGGCCGGCCTGAAGGCGAGTACATCGAAACCCTGGTCGCACCCCTGATCCATCCGCGGTTCGCGCTGCCGGGGGAACTGCCGGGGATACTCCATGGTCAGGGCATGGGGCCGATCCAGCTGAAACTCGGAGAGTGAACGATGGCAACTTGGACCAAGGCGGCGATCGGCGCCCTCGCGGTCGTGGCGCTCGCGGGTGCGATCCTGATCTGGCGCGGCTCTGGGAGTGACGACGACGGGCCCGTGCGGCCGGTCGAGTGGAAGGTGGAACGTCAAATCGGCCCCAAATCGGCACGCCTCTCCGCGCCGATCGAGTATTGCATCAGAGACGAGCTCCAGTTCGAAGAGCCGATCGTCGAGTACGAGGGCGATCGCGCCTACATCGAACTCCGCCTGGTTCCCGAAGAGGAGCCCGAGGGCCCGAGTGGCTGCTTCCTCAACCTCCCGATCGCCCACCCGACGATCACCTTGGAGCGAAACCTCGACGAACTAACTCTCTTCGACTCCAGCACCGACCCGCCCGAGCGTCGCTGGCCCAGAGACCGGCCCTGGCCCGGGGAATGAGGCCTCCCTGAGGTTGAGCGGATCCAAGCCGATGCAGCTCAAACTGGGCGGATGACGTAGATGGTCTTCGTGCTCAAAAGAGCGATTGGAGCCTTGATGATCGCTGCGGTCCTGAGCACGACCTTGCTCGGAGTCGGATGTGGCGGCGGCGATGACGGCTCCGAGCGTGCGGTCGAGTGGACCCTCGAACGCGTCATCGGGCCCAAGACGGCCCGACTGGTGGCTCCGGTCGATATCTGCCGGGATCCGGTGCGACTCGAAGAGCCGATCATCGAGTACGAGGATGACCGCGCCTACGTCGAAATTCGCCACACCCCGGAAAAGAACGAAGGGGATAACGGTGGCTGTTTGCTCAACCTTTGGGTCCTCCACAAGACGGTCGCTTTTGAGCAAGACCTCGACGAACTAACCATCTTCGACTCCAGCACCGATCCGCCCCAGCGCCGCTGGCCCAGGGAGCGCCCCCGGCCCGGGAAATGAGGCCTCCCTGCCTTAGGATCCCGACTAGCAGGGATTTCCGAAAGTGGGCCTAACCGGACGGCATTCGAACCAGGCATTCCGCCGGATGGTCGACAGCCTCGCCAGCTGACGTTCGCGTCACCGACCGCTGGGCGGTGAGCGATCGGTGCCGGTTGATCGGTCTGCCCTTTACGCTAGAGTAAAGGCATGCCACGCATTTCCAGAAAGCACCAGGTCACCCTGCCGGTCGAGAGCCTCGAGGCGGCCGGCCTGCGGCCAGGAGACGACGTGGTGATCGAGGCCGAGGGAGCAGACCGGATCGTCGTGCATCGGGCGGCCCCGGATTTGGCGTCCGCGCTCGGCGTCTTCGACGGCCTCTACGGGCCCGACTACCTCGCGAAGCTGCGCTCCGAAGAGCGCGGCTGAGAACGCCGGCGTCTCCGTGGCGACCTGCGTTCTCGACACCGACGTCGTGATCGCGGCGCTCGACCGTGCCGACGCGCACCACGCCGCCGCCGCGGCGGCCTTCGAACGGTTCACCACCAGGAGGACCGAGCTTGTGATCTGCACTGTCAACTACGCCGAGGCCCTGGTGCGCCCGGCCGAGGACGAGCGCAGCCTTCGTGCCGCCGTCGACGCGATCGCCTCGCTCGGTATCCGCACGTCATCGCCCGACGCCGCCCTGGCCCGCGTCGCGGCACGCCGTCGCGCCCTCGGCATCAGCCTTGCCGACGGCTTCGCCCTCGCGACCGCCGAGCGGGTGGGCGCCGACCTGGCCAGCTTCGACCAGCGGGTGCGTCGCGCACTCAAGAGCGTTGACATGCGTCTCAGTTCGGCGTTGACGAACTGAGCAGACACTCCGGAGAATGGGCCTAACTGGTCGAAACCGCGGCGCCGGCTGATGGACTTGTGGCTGCCGGCCTGCGTCACTCTCCACCGAGTGCCGGGCTCAGCCGGACGCTCGATCACGGCATCTTGGCGTTGTCTCGGCACCGTCCTGCGTGTACGGTTGCACCACGATGACGCTGGGGAGAGGAGTTGCGCGGGCTCTCGCGGTTGCCTGCGCGCTGTGCCTCCCGGCCACCGCCGAGGCCGCGGACCGGATCTACGTCGCCAACGAGCAGGGCAGTGGCCGCCCGCTCGTCTCATTCGCCAACCTCGACGGCAGCGGCGGCGGCGATCTCGTGCCGGGGGCGCTGCCGAATGACTACGCCGACGGCGTCGCGATCGACGCCGCCGCGGGCAGGCTCTACTTCGGCAGGAGCAGCAGCGCTGGAGACCGGATCTCGTTCGTGAACCTGGACGGAACCGGCCGCGGCGACCTCAGCACCCCGGGTGTCACGGTGGACTTTCCAAACGGGCTGGCGATCGATCCGGCCGCGGGGATGATCTACTGGGCCAACTACGGGGCGAACCAGATCACGTTTGCCCGCCTGGACGGGAGCGGCGCCGGCACGATCAACACGGTGGGCGCGACTGTGACCTCTCCGATCGGAGTCGCGATCGATCCGGCCGGCGGCAGGATCTACTGGGCCAACAACCCTCCCGGCTCGAAGATCTCCTTCGCCAACCTGGACGGCAGCGGCGGCGGCGATCTCAACACCGCCGGCGCGACGAGCGGCTCCGCCTGGGGAGTGGCGCTCGACGTCGCCGCCGGCAGGATCTACTGGGGCAACGGATCCACGATCTCCTTCGCTCGCCTGGACAGCAGCGGCGGCGGCGACCTCCCGGTCACGGGCGCGACCGTGATGAACCCCGGCGGCGCTGCGCTGGACATCCCGGCCGGCAGGATCTACTGGGCCAACACGACCGCCGACACGATCTCCTTTGCCGCCCTCGACGGCAGCGGCGGCGCCAACCTCGCGACCTCTGGCGCCTCGCTCGGTGGGCCCAGCCTTCCCGCTCTCCTGAAGCGGCCGGCCGGCGCCGGTGCTCCAGTGCTCGCGGGCGGCTCGACGCCGGGCTCGGAGCTGTCCTGCTCTCGGGGTTCCTGGGCGCCGGATCTGCTGGGCGCGTTCCTCTATCGGGCACCTGCCAGCTTCACCTTCGAGTGGAGCCGCGAAGGTGTCGCCCTGCCAGGTGCCACCGCCAGCGCCTTGACCGCGACCGAGCCGGGGGACTACCGCTGCACGGTGACCGCCTCGAACTTCGCCGGCAGCTCCTCGCAGACCAGCGCCGTGCACACGATCGCGCCCCGCGCCTTGCCTCCCGCCTTCGGGGCACTCACCCGCGTGCATCTGGCGCTCGCCGCCAAGCGGATCCCCGCCCGTGGGCCGATCCGCGTGTCGGTGCGGAACCAGAATCCCTTTGAGATCGACGGCACGCTCACCGCCAGGACCGCGAAGCGGGTGAGTGCCCCGAGGCGGCGAGTCGTCAACCTGAAAGGCCAAGCCTTCAGCATCGGCGCGGGCGCTCGCATGACGGTGAAGCTGACGCTGCCGCGGCCACTGCGGCACGTACTCCAGAGGAAGCGAAAGGTGAGCCTACTCCTGAGAGCGACGGTCACCGACCCCGCCGGCAACATCCGCACCGTCGATAGGAAGGTCAGGCCGGAGCTAAAACGCAAGCCCGGCGCTGAGGCCGCACGCTGAGCCTTCGCACGGCGCGACTAGCAAGTACTCGTGCCTGAAAGGGAGCGACTCAAGGGAATCGCACACTCCGTCCTCCCGCCTGGCTCGGACCCGGCCGGGATACAGCGCGATATGGCCGACGTCGACCGCTAGGGTCTTTGAGGTCGACGTAGCCAGCAGCCGCGGCGGGCACTGAGCCGACGACCTCGCCGCCCGTCGCCGAGCCAATGACGAATCCGGGACCCGGGAGGGTCGGAGTGGAGCTCGGACTTGCGTGCAGGGCGCGGATTGAATGCACACGGGGGCAAACGCCGCATAGTGCCGAGGGATCGCATCCTGTCAGCGCAGGGGCCAGTGGGGCGCCGACAGCCCAGCTCTGTCTGGCCTTCGCAAAGCGAGGCGGAATCGGCGTCAATCGCCGCATATCCAGACCATTTCGGGAACTAGTTCCTCAAATGCGGGGGATAGGAGGCGATGGTTCAAGTTTCCCCCTGGAGAGCGAAGTTGCCCGTTTGCAGGGGGTGTCGATGAGTGGAGCTAGGCGGATTCGAACCGCCGACCTCCTGGGTGCGATCCACAAAAGCTGCGTTTCTAGAAGACGCAGAAAGCTGCTAATTAGCAGCGTTTTTACATCACGGCTCAGATTCCGTCCGGACCCAGATACGCGGGGATATGCGGCGATACGCAGGGTCTCACCCACTTCTGGCGAGAAGTGGGTGAAATGAGAACGGGCGGTTGGACTCCCTCACCGCGAGGATCTTCGATCGATCTGGACAGGCGCGCGGAGGCTTGCCCTTACTCAGCTGCTGTCTGTGCGCCCTGCGTTTCGTGGCCGGCGCTGAGATCGGCGGAGATCCGTACCGCGGCGGAAAGCAGCGGGGCCGCGAGGATCAAGCCGACGGTGCCAAAAAGGCAACCCCCCGCGATCGTCACGATCAGCACGGCGAGTGGATGCAGGCCGAGGGTTGCCCCGTAGGCGATGGGCTGAATCAACTGCTGTAGGACGCCATTAGCCAGGAGGACGACGACCCCGAGGGCAAGTGCCGTCTCCGGCCCTTCGCCGCCAAGGGCGATCAGGACCGCGAAGATCCCTGCGGTCCAGGCGCCGAGGTAAGGGATGTAGCCGCCGACGAACGTGACCACCGCGATCGTCCCGGCCAGCGGTACTCCGAGGAGCAGGGCGCCGCCTCCCACGATCAGCGCACTCCAGACCGCGACGATCGTGACCCCGAGGAAGTAGCCGCGCAGACTGCCCGCCACTCGGCCCAGGATCGAGTGGGCGAGAGGAGCCGGAACCCCGAGGTGGCGCTCGACGAAGCCGCCGATGGTGGGGGCGTCCTTGAGCAGGAAGAAGAGGCTGAGGGCGGTGAACGAGAGGAAAACGGCGAGCGAGGCCAGCCGGTCGACTCCACCGACCAGCCCGTGGGTGAGCGCTTCGAAGCCGGCGCTGACCGAGCTGTCGGTGTCGGCGGTTGCGTTCGCGGCGGTGCTTGCGCTCACGCCGAGGTCGCGAGCAAACGACTCGATCTCGCTTGCCCCTTCGCGCAGCCTCTCGGAGATGCTGGCCGCCTGGCTGGCGATCCCGGTCAGGACGATCAGGCCGACGGCGGCGGCGATGGCCAGGATCAGGAGGAAGACGAGCCCCGCCCCTATGCCTCGCGGAATGCCGTGCCGGCGGAGCCAGTCGACCAGGGGCAAAGCGACCGCGGCGATGATTCCCGCCGTGATCACCGGCATCACGATCGTCTGCGTCTGGGCGAGGAGCCAGATCGCGCCGATCAGCGCCGCGCCGGCCCCGACGAGCAGCCAGGAAGAGAAGCCGAGATCGCGCAACCACTTAGGAGCGGCGAAGATCCCACTCAATGCACCCGGCTCGATCTCGATGACGTCGTCCTCCCCAGTGGGACTCTCCTGCCCTGGCCGGCGCAGGCGCCCGCGGAAGATCGCTCGTCGCTCGGTCATCGCCCTGGCGGACGATACGCGGCGCTCCCGACACGGCCAGCGGGAGGAATGAAGTGACGCAACCCGAGAAGATCACCTACGTCGGCCACGCGACCATCCTCGTCGAGCTCGACGGCATCCGGTTGCTCACCGATCCCGTGCTGCGGAGGCGCGTTGGGCCGTTGCGTCGTCAGGTTGCACTGCCGCCGCCCGATTGCTGGGAGGGCCTCGACGCCGTGCTGATCTCACATCTCCACCATGACCACGCCGACCTGCCCTCGCTGCACCAGATCGGTCGCGACGTGCCGATGCTCGTGCCACCGGGAGCGGGAGCGTTCTTCGAGCGTCGTGGCTTCTCTGCCGTCTCCGAGCTGGCGCCGGGGGAGTCGAGCCGGGTTGGCGCGATCGCGGTCACCGCCACCGAAGCGAGCCACCCCGGTGGGCGGCTATTCGCCGGGGACGCGGAGGCGGTCGGGTTCCTGCTGAGCGGCAGCCGTCGCCGCATCTACTTCGCCGGCGACACCGACCTCTTCGACGGGATGGAGGGACTGGGGGGCGAGCTGGACCTGGCGCTGCTGCCGATCTGGGGCTGGGGGCCGAGCCTGGGCCCCGGGCACCTCGACCCCGCCCGCGCCGCCCGCGCGGCGGCCCTGCTGGCGCCGCGGATCGCGGTCCCGATCCATTGGGGGACGCTCTACCCACTCGGCCTGGCGCGACTTCACCCGGAACCGCTGCGCACGCCTCCGCGCGAGTTCGCCGCGGCGGCGCGCGACCTCGCCCCTCAGGTGGAGGTGCGGGTGCTGGCGCCGGGGGAGGCGACCTCGCTCGCGTAGCTCGAGTGCCCGAGCTGGGCAAGCCAGCCGCGGAAGATCCGGTGGACCTGCTCCGCCCCGACGACCTCCTCCTGCGGCCAGGCCAGCTCACTGGGGTGGAGGACGAACGGAAAGCTCTGCGTGCCGCCGAGCCCGCCGTGTGAGCCGACCAGCTCCTCAAACGCGGCAACTTCCCCGAACTGCGGCCACAAGGTGCTGTTGACCATCAGGTCGGCGCAGTGGGGGAAGCCGTCGGTGCGCCGCAGGTGATCGGCGGCGTTGGGGCCGAAGGGCGCTAGCGGGTCCTCGCCCTCGACCCGGTCCTCGTCGAGAAACGCCGTTCCCTGCTTGCCGATCGCCAGCGCGCCGAAGCGCTCGGAGCGAACCAGGATGAACCCGATGCCAGGGTGATCGCGCAGCGTCGGCAGGAGCGGCGGGTAGAGCTGCTCGATCCGCTCCAGGCTCACCCGACCCGGCTCGCGTGGGAAGCTGATCAGGCCGAGGCATCCCGAGGCCATCACCGACAGCTCGGGGACCCCTTTGCCGGCGTGCGTCTCTTCGATGTTCCGCCGGGCGGCGGGGTCGAGGGCGACGGCGCCGTCGGTGCGGCTCCCTCGGGTCGCCATCCGCACGGTGCGGCCGGCCGCGGTGTCATCGCGCGCGACCTCGGTCAGGCCGGCGCTGAGGTAGGCCAGCGCGTCGTCATCGCCGCCTTCGACGGCGATCGTGCTCTCTGGCTTGCAGGCGGAGCGGATCAGCTCCTCGAACGTCCCCCCGTAACGGTCGCGGAAGGTCTCGCCCTGCGACTGCCCGTGGTCTGAGAGCACCACGAGGCGGTAGGGCCGCGGCGCCTCGGGGCAGGCGGCGGCGATCCTGGCGATCTGGCGGTCGAGGTCACGCAGCACGGCGAGTGCGTCGTGGCGTTCGATGCCGGAGTGGTGGGCGACCTCGTCGTAGGCGAGGAAGGTGGTGTAGATGGTGGGGCGGCCGGCGAGGATGTCGCCGACAACGGCGGCGACCTGGAGGTCTCGCTGGACGATCGTGCCCCAGGCGCGGACGAACGCGTAGGAGCGGCTGCGGGCGATGCGGGGGCGGACGTCGTCGCGGACCTGGGCGCGAGCCGCCCGCCGCTCTCGCAGCACCTCGGCGATGACGAGGACGAGCGTGCGGGCGACCGCGGAGGGGCGGGCGAAGTAAGCGGCGTAGTCGCGGCCGATTGGCCGGCGGCGGTGCAGCGCCGTGCTCATCGTGAGCATCGAGTGCGGCGCGTCGCCGGAGAGGATGTTGGCGCGACTGGCGCCATCGGCGTGCAGGAGGCCGCGCCCGTTCGAGTGCCGGCGCTCCAGCTCTTCGGCATCGCCGGGGTGGTTGGTCACGATCGCCGTGTCGCGGTCCTTCTCCCACCAGCGGAAGGCGGGCATGTCCTCGTTGTCGCCGTGCAGGAGCCCCGCCTGGCAGGCGCCGGTCTGCGAGGACCAGTCGGTCTCCCACTGACGCAGCTCGTGAGTGCCGTTGCGTAGCCAGGCGGCCAGGTTGGGGGCACTGCCGTCGCTCAGCGCTCGGCTCAGCACGTCGTGCGCCAGACCGTCGATCTCCAGGAAGACGATGCCGGGGACCTCGCTGCGGACCGTCTGCTTGCGCAGTCGTAGCTGCCGCCGCACGACGTGGCGGTACCAGGACTCGTCCTCGTCGATCGCGAGCAGGGCATAGACCAGGGCGGTGATCGCCGTCATCGCGATCGTCACCACGGTCCCCTCCAGGACCCCATCGATCCGCGCACCCGGCAGGAGCTCGATCGCGAACGTCACCAGCACCCCGTTCAGGACCAGCGCCGCCCCGCCCAGGGTGAGGACCGTCAGTGGCAGCGCCAAGCGCGCGAGGACCGGCCAGACCAGGGCGTTGAGGAGGCCGATCAGCGCCGCCGCCGCAAGCGCGTTCGCGGCGCCGTCCAAGACGAAACCGGCCAGCAGCTCGGAGAGCAGCAGCAGGGTGAGCGCGTCGAGCAGGAGGACGAGCACTCCCCGCCGGACGACCCGGAGGCTCATGCTCTACGCAGCCGTCGGGGGAGGGCTCCCTCTGCCATCGGGCATGAGTCTAAGCCGCACGAACTCAGGCAAGGACGGTCTCCCCGGATACCGACGGCTCGGGTTCCGGCAGGCGCGTCATGCGGAAGGAGTTGAACAGGCCGATGAGGCCGGCGAGGAGCGGGATCAGCAGGGCCACCTGCAGGGCGAGCGGTCTCGCGTCGGTATTAATGCTGATGATCTCGTCCTGCGTCGCCTGCGGCTCGTCGGCGAGCAGCCTGTCCAGTTCGGTGTTGGTCATTACCTCGGCGTCCTCCTCGAGGGCCTTGGTCACGCGCTCCTTCTCGGCGGCGGCGAGCACCGTGCTGTCGTCTGACATCTGGGTGAAGGCGACGGAGAGGGTTGCCAGCAGGATGGCGCCGGCAAACGCCAGCCCGAACGACAGCCCAAACGAGCCGGCGGCGGAGTTCAGGCCCGCGGCCTCGCTGATCCGCTCCTCGGAGATCGGGGCCAGCGTGTAGTTGTTGAGCTGGGAGACCAACAGGCCCAGGCCCAAGCCCGCGATCACCAGTGGGACCACGAGGGCCCAGCCGGAGTCCGCGCGCGGGACGATCGGGATCAAGATGGCGATGCCCGCCGAGTAGAGACCGAACCCCAACCTGATCAGGGTGCTCGGGCGTCGCGCTCCCGCCTTCCTCGCCGCCAGAATCGCCATTCCGAACATGCTGAGCGAGAGCGGCGCCAGCGAGAGCCCGGCCTCCATCGCGTTGTACTCGAACACCATCTGCAGGTAGATCGGCAGGGCGATCATGGTGCCGCCCAGCGCGATCTGCTGAAGCGTCTGCTGGGAGATCCCGAGCCTGAAGACCTTGGACTTGAACAGGTCCGGGTCAAACAGCGTCGGCTTGTCTTCGCGCTGACGGCGCCGGAGCCAGTAGACGAGTGCAGCGACGGCGATTCCCCCGATCGCCATCAGCTCGGCGACGGCGTCACCCCCCTCCTGCCAGACCAGGACGCTGAGCACGATGCCGCCCATCGCGAAGACGGACAGCACCGCGCCAACCGCGTCGACGCGCCGAGGCCCCGTGTAGGGCACATCGCGGACCAGCCCCATGCCGGAGAGGACGACCGCGATGACGACGACCTCGAGCGCGAACGCGAGTCGCCAGTTCAGGTAGGTGGTGATGAAGCCTCCGAGCAGCGGTCCGACCGCCGCGGCGATCGCGGCGGCGGCGCCGACCAGGGCATAGGCCTTTTTCTGGGCTGCCCCCTCGAAGTTGCCGTGGATCAGCGACTGCATGGCGGGCAGCATCAACGAGGCCCCGAGGCCACCCACGATCGCCCAGAAGATGACGACTGGGGTAAGGCTCTGGGTAAGGGCCATCGCCAGGGCGCCGGTCGCGTAGGCGAGCAGACCGAACGTGTAGGCCCGCTTCCGCCCGATCAGGTCACCGACCTTGCTGCCGATCAGAATGAACGCGGCCGACACCAACGCCTCCAGCGCGATCGCGGTCTGGAGTCCGCTGACGGTCGTGTCGAGGTCGCGAACCACCGCCGAGATCGACACGTTCATCAGTGACGTGTCGACGACGAGCACGAACATCGCCATCGCCAGCAGGATGGCAAGGCGTGGATTACCCGAATCTCCTTTCGGCGGGGACCCGCTTCCCTCGATCGCGGTCACCGGCGAGCCCTCACCCGCCCAGCAGCTTGGCCTTCTGCGTGGCGAACTCCTCCTCGGTGAGGATGCCCTGCGCTTTCAACTCACCCAGCTGCTGCAACTGGTCGATGGTCGAGCTGCCTGCCGCGCCGGGCGCGGCCGGGGGCGGCGCGGCCTGTGCGGGCTGCTGCTGTTCTTCCTTCTCGGCCCAGCGCTCTCCCTGGCGTTTGGAGACGCGATTGCTGACAGCGGTCGCGGTGCCGGCGACGACGGCGGTGCGCGCTACTCCACGAAGTAGTCCTGGCATCGGTGGTTCTCCTTTTAGGCGTCGGCCTCGGCTGCGTCGAGCGCGGCGAGGACGGCTTGGACGGGGATGCGGCCGCTGGCTACAAGCTGGCCGCCGGAGCGGTGGACGGCGGTCGCGAAGGGCGCGGCCCAGGTGTTCTCGAAGACGAGCAGCGCGGCGGAGGTGCCGGGCTCCATCGCGCCGCCGGCCTCGGCGATGTCCTCCTCGGAGAGAAGGCCCGAGGAAGCGCCTTCGAAGATCGACAACTCCGCGCCGTCGTCTCCGAGGTCAGCGAGCTCCAGCCCACGAACGGTTCCGTCCTCGTCCTTGGCGACGAAGAGGAGGTCGAGGATGCGGACCAGGCCGCGGTCGACGAGGTCGATCAGATGTGGGGCGACCTCGCCGTTGGGCTGGCGGCCGGGCCACTCGACCAGGAGGTAGTCGATCGGCCCTGCCTCAGACAGCTGCTCGCTGGCGCTCATGCGAGTGCCTTTGCCTTGAGGCGGTCGAACTCGCCGGCGTCGATCGCGCCGCTGTCGAGCAGCTCCTTCGCCTTGGCGATTTCCGAAGCCGTGCTCTCGCCGGCGACGTCGCGGACGTAGGCGTCGAATTCGCCCTGGGCCCGCTTGCCCGCTGCTACCTGGCGTTCCGCCATGCCCCTGCCCTGGGAGAGCAGATACATGAGCACACCGAACAGCGGCAGGAGGATGATCACCAGGGACCACCCGGCCTTGCCCCAGCCGGAGACGTCCTCGCGGCCGAAGAGGTCGCCGAAGGCACGGAAAATCAGCGAGATCCAGAGGACGAAGCCGAAGAAGACGAACATCGTCCAGATGATGTTCAGCAGGGGGTATTGCGCGGCAACCGGGAGCATCAGTTCTCCTCCGGCTCGCCGTAGACGATCAGGCCGTGCAGGACGATCACGCAGAGCGCGAAGATGCCGAGCGACCAGAAGGGGTTGGCGCCGCCGACGGCGAGCAGCGATCCGATCGCGCCGAATGAGGCGGCAACGATTCCGATGACGCGGCCGTAGGTGTTGCCGCTGAGCAGCGAGACGCCGCCCGTCAGCTGGAGCAGTGCCAAGAGCAGGATGATCCAGCCCCAGGTGTTGAGACTCGAGAAGACGTAATGGGTGCCGCTGTCGGTGAAGAAGTGCGCGTCGCTGATCGCGGCGATTCCATAGATGATGTTGAGCGCGCCGGCGATCATCAGCAAGATCGCGGCGAACATCGCTCGGCCTTCTCCTCTGACACCCATTCCAGTCTCCCTCTGTTGTGCCGGTCGCCTTTCGACCGCGATTACAGGGCGAGGCTCGCACCGCGATACCTCCCTCGCCAGGGCACACGCACGTCACTTCGAGGTGGTGCCCGCTCCCGTCGGGTCCTGTGTCAGCCGAGGGAGATCCGGCCGCTGACCCGCGTCCCGGCGTCCCGGCTCGACTCGATCCACAGCTTGCCGCCCACCGCCGCCAGGCGGTCGCGCATCCCGGTGATGCCTGAGCCCTCGACCTGTTGGTCGGCCGGAAAGCCGCAGCCGTCGTCGCTGACCACGAACCGAAATTCCCCGTGGTTGCTCAGCTCGATGCCGACACCGCTTGCTCCGGTCGCGTGCTTGGCGGCGTTCTGGAGGGCCTCGAGGCAGCAGAAGTAGACGGCGCTCTCGGTCTCCGGCGGGAAGCGGCCGATGCCGTCGGCCTTGACCGCGACCGGCAGCGGCGAGCGCTGACCCGCCGCCCGCAGCGCTTCGCCGAGCCCGTCGGAGGCGAGCAGAGGCGGGTAGATGCCGCGAGCGAGGGAGCGCACCTCTTCGATGATCTCGTCCACCTCGGGGCCGAAGCCGGCGACCAGCTCGGCGGCGTCGCCGGGATCGCGCTGGAGCGCCTCGCGAGCAAGCTCCAGCTTCACCCGCAGGGCGACCAGATGCTGCTGAGCGCCGTCGTGGAGATCGCGCTCGATCTTGCGGCGAGCGCTGTCGGCGGCGCCGGCGAGTCGTTTGCGCGAGGCCGCCACGTCGTCGAGCGAGGCGGTGAGCGCGGCGTCCAGGCGCTGGCGTTCCAGCCCCGAGATGACGCAGGAGGAGACGGCCTCGAGGAAGTCGGGGTAGTCGCCGAAGCCCCGGTCGCAGACGACGGCGACCCGCAGCCCCGACTCCGCTTCGGCCTCGGTCAGACAGGTGTCGTCAGCGGCCACCGGGGCCGCGCACTCCTGGTCTGAGCAGTCGAGCCAACGCGCCCCCGGGCCGTCTTCGCCGACAGTAGGTGTCGCGTAGTAGAGCGCGGCCCCGGGGTCCACGAGCGATCGGCCGAGCAGAGACTGCACCTGCGCGGGGTTCCGGGTCTCGGCGAGGCCGGTGGTGAGGCTGGCAAGCGCGCCCCCCGAGTAGATCCGCCATTGCAGCAGCCCGACCAGGAAGCCGAGGGCGGTCGCGGGGAGCGTCAGCAGCGCGATCACCGAGGCGATGTCCAGGACGCCGGCATCGGCGTCGGCCCGGCGCAGGCCCACGAACAGGCTCGCGGCCGCGAAGCGCAGGACGGCGGCGCCGAGCACCGGGGCCAGGGTGCGGCGCAGGTTGCGGCTGGCCGCTCGCAGCCGCAAGGAGAGCAGGACGACCACCGCGACGTAGACGAAAACCGTCAGGACCTCGCGCAGCGGCCTGATCACGTCCCCGACGAGGCCCGGTTCGGAGCCGGCGAAGAACGAGTTGGCCGGGCAGCTGCTGGCGCAGTTCGTGAACGGGCTCGGAATCGGGTACTGCTCGACCAGGGGAACCATCGGCAGGTAGAGGAGCGCGACGAGCAAGGCGGCTCCGGCGACGACGATCCGCGCCGGGCGGCTCTCCAGGCGTCCGGTCGGGAAGGAGAGCAGCGCGTAGATCAGGGCCACCTCGAAGATCCAGCCGGAGATGCGCCCGACGCTGTAGAGGAGCTCGACGTCGGAGTTGGAGAGGGTCGCGAGGAACCAGCAGAGGCCGGTCACGAAGATAACCTGGCCGAAGCGCCCCTGCCCGCCACGCCGCCAGGCGTAGACCCCGACGCCGAGCAGGGCGGCGACCGTGATCGCCGCGATTGCCGCCGTGGCGCCGCGGTGAGGGGCGGTCGAGTTCGCAAGGGCGATCGCCGCCGAGCCCGCGCAGAGCCCGAGGCTGAGCAGCGTCAGCGCGGTTAGTTTGCGGTTGCTCAAGTCGGCCCCTTTCGGGGCCAGCCTACTTCTCGGAGGGCGAGTTGCCGCGGTGCTTTTGCCAGAGCGCGCGGAGCCAGGACGGACGCAGGTTCTCCTTAGCCAACACGGTCTGCCCACCGGAATCGGCCCGCGGCAGCTCATCGGGGTGCTGGGCAGAGATCAGCGCGACGAGGGTCTCGGGGTGGGAGCGAGCCAACTCGCGCGCCAGCTCGAAGCCGTCCATCTCGGGCATGTTGACGTCGGCGAGGATCAGGTCCGGCTCCTCGCGGTCGACCGCGGCCAGGGCCTCTATCCCCGAGGACGCGCCGCCCGCCCAACAGAAACCAGGGGTCGCCTCGACCACGGCCCGGGCGGCTTCGAGGAAGCGCGGGTGGTCGTCGACCGTGAGCACGGTGACCGATCCGAGGGCATTTCTCATCGCTTCAGAAGCTCGCATCTCAATCCCCTCGGCGCCATCCTGCACGCACCCCTACCCGAGGGGGTGGCGGCCTAACTGCTGTACTCGGACTCGGCGAGGAAGATCAGCGTCGCCTTGACCCGCTTGGAGATCTGTTCGGCGTCCGGCGAGTAGGTCAGATCGAGTTTGAGGAAGATCGCGTTGATGTGCTTCTCGACTGCCCGCTTGGTCAGGACCAGATCCTCGGCGATCGCGGCGTTGCTCTTTCCTTCCGCGAGCGCGGCGAGCACGTCCAGCTCGCGCGGCGTCATGTCAGAAAGCAGCGAGTTCTCCGCCTGCGAGCGTGCCTTGACCAGGACCTCGACGATCTTCGGGTCGATTACCGAACCGCCGTCGGCCACCGCCCGGATCGCCCGCGTCAGCTCGCTGCGATCGCCGATCCGCTCCTTCAGCAGGTAGGCGCGGCCCTCCGAGCCGGCGTCGAGCAGGCGCAGGACGTAGCCGGGCTCTGAGTACTGGCTGAGGACGACGACGCCGATCTCCGGATTCGTTTCGCGTAGCCGTGAGGCGATCTGGATGCCGGCGTCCTCGCCGTCGGGTGGCATCCGGATGTCGGTGAGGACGACATCGGGCGGGTCGGCCTTCACGGCCGCCAGCAGCGAGGGCATGTCGGCGCAGCAGTCGAGCACCTCGATCTCCTCGTCGCCGCGCAAGACCTGCTCGATGCCCTCGCGAACGAGGTAGTTGTCCTCGGCCAGGGCGATGCGCAAGGTCACGAGCGAAGCCTAGCCTCGCTGCTGACGGGAGCCCGCTTCCCCATCGACTCGCATGTACGCATGCTGGCGGGAGGTTCGCTGGGCTGAGAGCTTGCAGGTAGTGGAGAAGCAACGCGCCCACCGCAAGCTCGTGCTCGCGATCCTCATCCTCGCGACCGTCCTCGGCATCGCCTCGGTGTTCTCGATCTGGGTCAAGCGCCAGGTCTTGGAGACCGACACCTGGACCACCACCAGCACCAAGCTGCTCGAAAACCACGAGGTCAATGAGGCGCTCTCCGCCTACATGGTCGAAACGCTCTACGAAAACGTGGACGTGCAGGGTGAACTGGCGAAAGCGCTACCACCGACCGCCCAGCCGCTCGCCGGGCCGGCGGCGGCGGGACTGCGAACGCTCGCCGGCAAACTCGCCTCGGAGGCGTTGACGCGACCGAAAGTGCAGGCGCTCTGGTCGGAAGCGAACCGCAATGCTCACGCACTCTTCCTTGAACTGGTCGAAGGTGGTGGGGATACGCTTTCCACCGAAGGGGGCGACGTCACCCTCGACCTCGGGACCATCGTCGAGCGCCTCGGCACCCAGCTCGGCGTTGATGTCGCCGACAAGCTGCCTCCGGAAGCCGCGCAGATCCAGCTGATCGAATCCGATCAGCTCTCGACCGCGCAGAGCGCGGTGAAGGCGCTGAAGGGCCTCTCGCTGATCCTGCCCCTCATAGCCATCGCCCTATACGCGCTCGCCATCTACCTGGCCCGCGGCTGGCGCCGCGAGGCGCTCCGCGCCTGGGGGATCAGCTGGATGTTGATCGGCGTGCTGGTTCTCATCGTTCGCTCGGTCGCCGGAGAAGCGTTGGTGGGGAGCCTCGCCAGCTCGGACTCGGTCGAACCGGCGGTCAGCGCGGTCTGGGACATCGCCACCTCCCTGCTGCGCAACGGTGGCATCGCGATGTTCGCCTACGGTCTTGTCATCTTCCTGGGCGCTGTTTTGGCCGGCCCTCTCGGGTTCGCCAAATCAGCTCGTCGCTCGCTGGCGCCGCTCCTAAGAGACCGGGCGAGCGCTTACGCGGCGGTGGCGGTCGTCGTGCTCCTCCTGCTCTGGTGGGGGCCGACCGAAGGATTCCGCAGGCCGCTGCCTCTCCTCCTTCTGCTCGCCCTGTTCATCGCCGGGGTCGAGGCGCTTCGCGCCCAGACCCGCCGCGAGTATCCGGAGGAGACCTGGGAGACGATGCGCGAGCGCTGGACCGAGCGGTCGGCTCGCCGCGCACCGGACACCGCCGCGGCAGCGGCGAGCCCGGAATCGGCCCGGATCAACGACCTCGAGAGGCTCGCCGGGCTGCATGCCTCGGGTGCACTCGACGCGGAAGAGTTCGAGTCTGCCAAGCGGCGCTTGCTCCCTCCCTCGAAGGGACCACAGCCATGAACCGTCGACATAGAGGAGATCGGTAGAGCCAATGGACATCTTTTCGGTGGAGCAGAAGGAGCGCCTGAGTCGCGAGGAGGTCGCCGCGCGGCTTCACAAACTCGCCGACATGCTCGCGCGTCATAACGAGCTTCAGTTTGACCGCGATGGTGTCCACTTCACCGTGAACGTTCCCGATGAGGTCGAGCTGAAGATCGAGCTCGACGTGGAGACCGACGAGCGTGAGCTGGAGATCGAGCTGACTTGGTGACCGCGGCCTAGCTGGGGGAGGACGCATCGAGCATGGCCACGACCAAGAAGAAAGCCGTCGTCGAGCACCCCGCGCATGCAGCGCGCGTCGCGCTCGGACGCGCCGCTCGCGAGCAGGTTCCGCGTGGCGACCACGGCAGTTGGAGTGCCCCGGCGGATCGGCCGAGCCCGATCGACCTGCTGGAGCAACAGTCCGCGACGCGCGTACCCGAGCTAGTTCCGATCCGCTACGGCCGCATGCTCGTCTCGGCCTTCACCTTCTACCGGGGGGCGGCTTATCTGATGGCCTCAGACCTGGCGAGTGGGCCGCGAACCAGTCTGCACACCCAGCTCTGCGGCGATGCCCACCTCTCGAACTTCGGCGCCTACGCCGCCCCGGATCGGACGCTCGTCTTCGACATCAACGACTTCGACGAGACCTTGCCTGGACCGTTCGAGTGGGATGTGAAGCGACTCGTGACCAGCTTCGCCGTGGCAGGGCGCGACCGGGGCTTCACCTCCGCCCAGCGCGCCGCGGTCAACGCCACCGCGGCCCGCGCCTATCGCGAGGCGATGCACCGCTACGCGACGATGGGCGATCTCGAACTCTGGTACCACCGCATCTCGGTGGACGAGATGGTTAAGCAGTTCGCGGCAGCGGCGTCGCCGAAGCAGATGAAGCGCCTCGAAAAGAACATCGCGAAGGCGCGCTCGAAGGACAGCGTCCGCGCCTTCGGCAAGTTGACGGAGATAGTCGGCGGAGAGCCCCGCATTCGCAGCGATCCGCCGGTGGTGATCGCCGCCCGCGATCTCTTCGAGCCCGAGGAGTACGCCGAGTTCGACGGGGCGATCCATTCCATGCTGCAGGAATACCGGGAGACCCTCGTGGAGGACCGGCGCCGGCTGCTTGAGCGCTATCGCTATGTCGACTCCGCCCGCAAAGTAGTCGGCGTCGGCAGTGTCGGCACCCGCGCCTGGATCGCGCTGCTGATCGGCCGGCGAGGCCCCGACGACCCGCTCTTTCTGCAGTTCAAGGAGGCGGAGGCTTCGGTGCTGGAGCCGTTCCTCGAGCCGAGCGAGTTCGCCAACCACGGGCAGCGGGTTGTCGAGGGGCAGCGCCTAACTCAGGCCGCCAACGACATCATGCTCGGCTGGCTGCGCACCGCTGGGCCGGATGGACAGGACCGCCACTACTACGTCCGCCAGCTCTGGGATTCGAAGGGATCGGCGCTCGTCGAGTTGATGAACGCGAAGGCGCTTGAGGAATACGCGCGGATCTGCGGCCAGGCGCTCGCTCGGGCGCATGCACGAGCCGGCGACCCGGTTCCGATCGCCAGTTACCTCGGTCGCGGAGATCGCTTCGACCGTGCCCTGGCCGAGTTCGCCGAGGCATACGCCGACCAGAACGAGAAGGACTACTCGGCAATGCGCGAGGCTGTTGAGGCCGGCGAGATCACCGCCCAGACTGGTGTCTAAATCGCTCTCGGCAGGAAAGGGCGCTGCGCTACTTGACTAGAACTTGACTGGGCGGTCGACCAGTCTGGGCGAGTTTGCGAGGCTCGAGGAAGAAAGAGAGCCAGGTGCAGGCACTTCGAGTGGAGCTAGGCGGATTCGAACCGCCGACCTCCTGGGTGCGATCGGTGCGGGTTGTGCACGGTTGCGGCTGCATGCCCGCCGCCCGTCAGGTGTTAGCGGCGGACCTGCGCCCGATGCCCACGCTTGTGGGGGCGCGGCTTGACGCAGCGGTAGTGACCTTTCACTTTCTTCGCCCGGCGACCGCGCTTACACTTCGGCGCGGTTCTGCGGGGTGGGGCGGGGCCACCGATGGCTGGCGGAGGCGGAGGCGATGAGATCGAAGGAGGCGGCCCGGGGCCTAGGCGAGCATCGATGCCGGTGACGATGGCGGGCGGCGTCAGCGTCAGCACGTCCGCGCTTGACCATGAAGTCCCATCGCTCCAATACTGCGTGGGGTAGCCATCTTCTTCTGGTTTGAACGGCGGGAGAGCGTCGATGTATTCCCGAAGTTCGACCGAGAAGAGGACTTTGTAGCCACCACCCTCGAGCCTGCCGATCGAGTAGCCGCCCCCGCCATTCGTCCTCATGCACTTGGCTTCCTGCCAGAAGTCCAGTTTCGAGAGTTCGAGTGCAGGCGCGACGCAGACCAAGATGCCCGCGATCCCGTGTCCGTCGAACGCCGCGGTAACGGAGCCCTTGATTTCCGCGGCTGGCTTCAGCGTCTGGTCGACGCCGCTCGTCACTTGGCCCAGCGACACCGGCACCGGCTCCGCCTGCGGCCAGTCTTCGGTTTCGGCGTCATATCCGACCAGTCCGCTGTAGCTGCGGAAGTAGGGAAGACCACTCCGTTCGGGGAAGAACTGCAGCCTGTATTCCCGTTCCCAGAGTCCGACGATCAGGTATTTACCGTTGGCGTCAGTGATTGCGCAGCCTGGTTCCCGGTCTTCGTATTCGTATTTGGCGCAGACTTCTACCCCGCCGAGCGGCGTGCCATCGAGTTCGGAGGTCACCTGTCCTTCGATCGAGCCGCCTTCGGTGAGTTCCGCATCGACCCCGCTCGTGGCGGCGGCTCCTACCGAGACCGGGTCGTAGTTCCAGAAGTCTCTGTGCTTGTAGTACTCCGGCAGATAGTTGAGGCCGCTCCCCTGTCGCGGCCAGAAGTGGACCCGGTAGGTGCCCTCGACGAGGGAGGCGATTGCATAGGCCCCGGTCGGTCCCGTGAAGACGCAACTCCCTTCGCTGCCGCCGACATAGAGTTCCTCCACGGCGCAGACTTCGACTCCGCCAAGCCCGGTATGGGTCGACGCGCTCGTCACGGTGCCTGAGATCGAGCCGGTAGCCGCTTCGGCATCCGCGGCGCTGGCCGCGATCAAGGCGAGCGCGATCAGGAGTACGACGCCGATCATCCCGGTGAGTGAGGACTTCTGAGAGGTCAACCGGCGTCAAGTATAGGTCTACGTAATGGGTGGCACTATCGGGCGCTGGACGGTCACGCTGCTAGGCCTTGTCTCTTTCGAGATCGGAGGAGACATGAGCGACATTCAGCGCCCTGCCCAGCGGATCCGCGTGGAGCAGGGCATCTACCAGCAGCCAAACGGCAAGTACGCGGTCTGCTTCATGGTCGAGGGCAAGCCGCGCTTTCGGACCGTCGGCTACGACCTCGACGCCGCCCGCATCGAGCGCGCCGCCTACATCGACGCGACCCGCTGGGGCATCGTCCCCGCCACCCCTCGGCTCCGCTTCGCCAGGGTCGCCGGCTGGTGGGTGGAGCGCTACGAGCGCCGGGTCGAAGCCGGCGAGCGGCGCGAGCGCACGCTCGAGCACCACCGCTACCACCTCAACAAGCACCTCTTGCCGATCCTCGGACAGAGCTTGATGCGGGCGATCACCGTCGGCGATGTCGCCGAGCTGATGACCGGGCTGAGGGCGAAGGGGCGCTCGGAGAAGACGATCGCGGGTGTTCTGGCCACGCTGCAGAGCGTGGTGCGCTTCGCGATCCGCAACGGCTGGATCGTCGAGAACCCGGTCGACAAGCTCGAGGCCGGCGAGCGGCCGCGCCCGGTCCGCCGCCGCCAGCGGGTGCTCGGTCGCGAGGAGATCGCTCGCCTGCTCGCGGCCTGCGCGCCGCGGTATCGGCCGCTGATTGCCACCGGTCTCTATACCGGCCTGCGGATCTCCGAGCTACTGGGTCTGATCTGGGACGACATCGACCTCGCCGCCGGTGAACTGCACCTCCGCGCCCAGCTCTCTCGCGCGCACCGCGGGTCCCCGGCGCGGCGGGTTCCGCCGAAGACGCCGGCGGCGATTCGCGATGTTCCCCTGGCGCCGCAGCTGATCGGGGTGTTGAGCGAATACCGACAGTGGAGCTCGGGCACCGCGCCGGCAAGCTGGGTCTTCGCGACCGGCAAGGAAACGCCGCTCGGGCATCGCAACGCCGAGCGCCGGGCGCTGAACAGTGCCGCCGATCGGGCCGGCTCAACGACGATGGCTGGCCGCGACTTCGCTTCCACGACCTGCGCCACACGTTCGCCAGCCACCTGATCATCGACCTGCGCCTCGACGTCGCCCAGGTCAGCCGCATCCTCGGCCACGCGCGGGTGACGACCACCCTCGACGTCTACACCCACATGTTCGACGAGGCGCGTCACACACTCGACGTGCGGGCGCAGATGGCCGGCAGCGCCTTTGCCGATCTGCTCCAACACGGAGAAGAGGGAGAGGGGCAGGCGGGCAGTGTCATCACTCTGCCGCGGGCTCGGAGCGACCGTGCTGGCCGGCTCTCGGCGAAGAAAGGGCGGCGCTGCGGTGGGCCACCTGACCCGCTGCGATCCGCTCGCACCACCCCAAGGGAAACGCCCAGACCTGGGCATAGACCGGTGGTACCGTTAACGGCGATGACCAAGACCGAGCTACACCGGCTTGTCGACGCGCTCCCCGATGAATCGCTGCCCGCGGCGACGATTCTGCTTCGCCGTGCCCAGGATCCCGTCGCGGCCAAGCTGGACGCCGCTCCCTACGACGACGAGGAGCTCACCGCCGAGGATCTCCGTGCCGTCAAGGAGGCGCGGAGCGAACCGGGCATCTCCTGGTCAGACGCCGAGGCGGAGCTGAACGCTGGCTGAGTCGAGCGGATGGCGGATCGAGGTCCGCCCCGCCGCGCTGAAGTCCCTTCGCAAGCTCGACCGCAAGGACCGCCAGCGCATCAGTTCCGCGATCGGCGATCTACCCGAGGGCGACGTCAAACGCCTGCGTGGACCGGAGCGCCTCTGGCGACTGCGCGTCGGCGAGTGGCGCGTCCTCTTCGATCGTCGCTCGCAGGAGCGGGTGATCGAAGTCCTGGCCATCCGGCCGCGGGGCCGCGCCTACCGGTAGCGAGCTCAGGGCCGCCGATCGGGACCTCCGAGCCTCGCTACTTGACCAGAACTTGACCAAGGCGCCGACGAGCAGGCCGCGATTCCAAGGGACAGGCGAGAAAAAGCGCAGAGGTGCAGGCGCTTCCGAGTGGAGCTAGGCGGACGACTCTCGAACCCGGTCTTCATTCAGAAAATCCGACGGCTTCTTCGAGATTCGTAGTCGGGGACTGCCTCTGTCCGTCCGGCTACGCGATCACGATGCCTTTATATGCGGCTTCGCGATGCCCTCGACCTCTGCACGGACGCGCACCAAGACGATTGGGTCCAGATTCCCGGCAGCCGACCCGCGACGTCGATGATCGCGGGGCTATTCGACCCCGGCATGTCCGAGCCTCGGCTTTCGCCACTCACCGGGCATTCAATCGCCGTCTACGAGCCGGATGCGCGGCTGTCGATGGTCTGGCCGGTGCCAGAGGATGATGAGGATGGTCAACTCCTTCGCGGGGACGATCTCCCAGAGTGGCTTGGACAAGCGCCCCATGAGTGGAAGAGCGCGAGAGGCGGCTGGGCAGTCATCCTCCTCAACGGAACCCCCGCCTGGCAAGCGCTTGTCTGGTACCTCGACTGGGGTTCGGGAGTTGGAGGCTATGTCTCGAACTTCCAGCCCGTATTCGGAGATGATCGCGAGTCCGGCACCCCTTCAATCGAGCGCTGGGAGACGACCGCTTGGGCGGTAGGGCTTGCTCGTCTTATCAGCTCGTTTTCGGCAACTGGCGACTTCCATACCTTCGATCCAACGCCGAGTCTTGTACCCCAGCCGCCCTCGCTGCATCCGATCGACGCAGACAGGATGGGCTAGTAGTCGAGTTCGCCGGAGGGTGCCCCCTTATAGGCTGAAAGAGCATCCTTGATTGCCCGATAAAGATTCTCGGCAGCCGCCAGAGCCTCATCGACATTCAGGCGCTCCCCGAGCCATTCGAGCGTCGTGCTGTCGAAGCTGCCTACCTGTAGAGCGCGGCGATCTACGCTGCGGTCTCGTCCCCCTTCGAATGCGTAATCGTCAATGTGCTCACCGACGTTCCGCATCTTTTGAAGATCAGGCAGGGACTCATCGAATTCCCTGATTGCGCTCCTAATCGCAGCCCGACTTACCTCATGCTTTGCAGCTAGGAGTCCGGCGAGGCGAAGTCGCCGCAGACTGATAACGAGGAATTGGAAATCGGCCCAGCGCCGAAATATGAACGCTTGATCCTCTGGCTCCTCTGACTGAAGCCTCCGGCGCTGAAGTGCGACCATATGGACAGCTTCGTTTGCGAGGCTGTGCGCTCGTTCGAGCGTCGCTGCATCTGAAGGCTGATCCATATCCTTAGCCTACGCCGCGTCAATTTCGTCGCCAACGCGGCAAACAGCAAGTTGCAACGCCCCGCGGCCCCTCTTTAGATTCTCGGGCGTCCGAAAGAAATGCCCCGGGCGGCGGTTAGAACGCCCCCGGGGCTGGCACAGGAAAGGTGACTTCCCATGCACGCTCAGGGTAGCTATCCCCGCCCGGCCAAAGGCACTCCGCTCTGGCAGGACTGGACGTTTCAGCGCGCGGTCCTCGTTGGTCTCATCACCCTTCACCCTGTCCAATTCACCGCCTCCGAACTGATCCGGGAAATCGCCGTCAACCCGGAGGACTTCGGCACCCGCGACGGCATCGAACGCGCCGTCTTCGACCTAGAGGGGATGGGGCTGCTGCACCGCCACGAATTCCTCAACCGCGAAGACTCCATCGTCGTGCCGACGCGGGCGGCGCTCCACCTCTTCGCGCTTTTGGAGGACGACTGGTGCGAGGACGAGGACGAGCTGGCCGCTGAGGCTCCGCAACTGCGGCGATGAGGGGTGGGGAGATTTCGGCGGGTCGGGGCTGTCGCAGGGAGCGGCGGGGTTGTTCGAGCTGGACGCCCCGCAGCTGCTCCGGCCCGCCGGAATCTCCCACCCAAGACCCAGCAAAGGCAGGAGATTTCGGCGGGTCGGGGCGGCTCGCAGGCCACAGGAAGGGCGCTCTGGCCCGCCGGAATCTCCTGTCTCTAGCTGCGGACGATCTGCGAAACGCGCTGGTGGCTCATGCTGAGGACGCGGGCAATGTCGGCCATCGGCAGCCCGTCCTTGTAGGCGGCGCGGATCGCTTCGTCGCGCTCGGCTCGCAGTTCCTCGGCAGCCTGTTCAAGCTCGCGCTCGCGGCGGGCGTAGTCGTCGGCAAAGGCGGCCAGGCGCGTGCGGGCCTCGGGTGCTTGGCGCTTGGGGCGAGGGATTTAGGAATCGTCTGTCGTATTCCTGCTAATCGGTTAGCATGAACGACCGGAGTACCCGGTGAGGCGGCAATCAATCAGGACGGAGGCGCAAGTTGGACGTTCTCGAGGTGCTACTCATGATCGGCATAGCGGCTGCCAGTGTTCCTTTTGGCGCAGGCATCGCAGCGCTGGTCGCCGTGGCCGTATTCACGACGCCGCCGGGCGATGCGCCAGTGGCCTATGCCGCCGGCGCGGGCGTGATCGTTGTACTCGGCCTGGCCACGCTCGCCATCGGCCTCTACGTCCAGCGACGAAACGCGGCGCTGCCCGTTGCGACCGAGGGGAACGGATTGGCGCGTGAGTGACGAGGGGTTGAGAGAGGCCGGAGCCGTGGAGCCTGCGGCTCCGGAGAGCAGTCGAGCGAGCAACGTCCTCGCCATCGTCGGCTGGATCGCGGCCGTCCTTTTCTGGCCCGCCGGTCTTGTGATCGGCGGCATCTTGGCCAGCAAAGACGACAAGCGGGGCCGCTGGATTCTCGGTGTCGCCGTCGCCATCGGACTGATTTGGATCGTGTACATCGTGATCCTTTTGCAGGCCGGTGACGACCCAGCCCGGTACGACTACTACAACGACTACTACGAATGAGCCGCCAGAATGGATACGTGGTCTTGCTCGTAGCGCTGACAGTCAGGAAGTACGCCCTAGGCTGGTTTCAGGTTTTCGGACGAATGACTACACACAGGGGAACGTGCCGAGGCGTTCCGTAGCGAAAACCTGTTGACAAAGCGATAAATCCATGTTCAACTGGAGCGCTAGGAAGTCGTATTAAGTAAGCGGGAGGTGAGATGGCCGACGGCCACAAATCCCATCCTGAAACTGACATAAGCGGCGACACCATCGAGTTCGCCGTAGTTGAGTTAGAAAAACCGGAGCGCGTCTGCTACGAGCTGAAGGACGGAACCGGTTTTAAGTTCAACGACGTCAACTTCAATGCCCCTATTGAAATCCGTGTTGGACAAACAACTGAGTCCCGTCCGTTGTTCCTCCACCATGCGCAAGACTTTCCGCATCTCTACGAGTCAGATGGAGAGGATCTTGGTGAGGCGTGGATTCTCATCCAGCCGGACGTGTACCAGGAGAATCCTGCACTTGGCTGGCTGCTCGTAACCAAGTACATAGAAATTGGCCGCGCGACCCACCCTCAGTTCAGGTTCGGTCGTGATATATCGCGCCGAGGTCACATTGCACTTTCCCCTCCGATCGAGCACGACCTGTCTTTCGCGATTATCGGATGCTCGCCAAATCCAACCAAGGTCATCGTTGATAGCCGGGAGCACCGGCTTTGGAACTACGAGATGCAGGAGTAGGCTCGGCTACCACCTCTGCGCTTAGCACAATACGTGCTTGGCCAGGTTGAGTCGCTGTGGGGCAAGCGGCTCCTTTGCCAAGGCATTGGTCGTCAGCAGCGGCACGATGCGGGAAGTGAATTTCGGCGGTGGCGGCGGATGCCAAAGGGTTCCTGGGCCGGACGGCTGTTCAAGCCATAGTCGCGTCGTGGCATATATTTCGCACTGCTCTGGCTCGACCAGTCCATCAGCACTTTGCAGGCGGGCCACGTCTACAGTCAAGCGAGTGATCGCGGCGACGTTCGCGTAAGTAGTGTTGAGCTTGAAAGCAAATCCTCGACCGACTTCACGCTTGCTGTTCAAATCACGGGATACGATTTTTCGCCCCGAGACCGCACCGTAACCGCTAATGAGTACCCAGCCAAAGCCCTGAACCTCTCGGATCGAGACCCGGGTTGCTCCATAAAGTTGGACATGGCGATCATCTGGTGCCACATACATCCTGAGCGCCGTTCGAGACTCGCGGTGCGAATGTGAAGCAACCCCGCCACCGGAAACTTCGGGATTACCCTCGCCATAGACCGGTGCCTTTGGTGGGTCAGGAACCAAGGGAACCATCTCGTATTGCTGCACGGTTTCGTTCCACTCGACTGCCAATGGCCGCGTTACCGAGCTGATCTGGTCGCGCAGCGTGCCGTAAATCTCAGCTCGGCCATCGTCATTCGTGTCGTGGATGCCAAGAAGCGTGAATTGGTACATGCGCCCCGTCCGGGTTCCCGACAAAAGGCCAGCATGTTTAACCGTCGGCGCTCCCCCGACAAGCGCAACCGGCTGCCCGATGAACTGAAGCTCGGCATCAGACCCATCTTGGTCGTAGACCCGAAGTTCGTCCCACGGCTCCAACTGATCTCGTCGTGGGCGATTCCTTGGTGGCGGACGACGGACGACGACGAAGTACGATGGGGTGGCGTCGTCGTGCAGGCGTACCTCGCGGAGCATTCGGACCGTCCCGTCCTTCGGAATGTCATCAGTGATCTGCTGCTCGATTGGTACCGGCTCGCCATCTGACGAGGAGAACAATCCGCTGACGAGCCATATGACGAGGACGCCTGCCAGCACGGCACCGATGGCAAGCGTCGAGTTGCGCATCCGTCGACGACCCGGCTCTTGCGACCTGCCAGTGACAACGCCCTCGGTATCCGGCGGCACCTCCTCCTCCCCCTCGTCGAGCAGGGGTTCTAGGCCCGCCAGTTTCCGAGCCTCAACCTCCCGCTCGAACAGCCCCTTGGCCATCACTTTAAAAAGCAGCGGGCGATGGTCGTCGCGGAATCCGGTTCCGGTCGGTGCCTCCCCGAAGGGCTCGTTCAATTCGCGTTGAATCTCATTGAGGTCGCGATGCTGGTCCGGGGGAAGCGCCTCCGTCACATCGAGGCGAAGCACCTTGAGCGCGGCGTTTTCGTAATCCTCGCCGAGCTGCTCCCTGACCTCGTGCTTGGCTATGTCTGCGAGGACGGCACGCAGTTCATCGCGGCGATCCCGCCACTCCAGCGGGTCTTCCGGTGGCTCTGGGCCGCCGGCGATGAGCAAGCGGGTCAGACCTGGCACCAGGTGGAGGAACTTTGCCTTGCCCTCTCGGTAGCCGACCTTCCCGCACAGGTCGTCTAGTTCTCGCTTCAGTTCCCCCTCGCTCGGTATCGGCGCGATCGGCATTGCGGCTGGGATTATCGCCGTACCCCAGGAAATACCTAGGGGACATCTCTGGCATTGCGGCTGTCCGTGCTCTCTTGGTCGAAAGCCAAACGCGACCAAGCAAGGAGATGCAGATGTCTCAAAGCGATTCAGCTCCTTACCTGACGCTTGGGGCCACCCCGTGGGGTGCTGAGCCCGATTGCGTTCACTGGATCGACCCGCCTGCATGGGCCGACCAGGAGCCGCCAGCTGAAATCAGCAACGAGGAGGAGGCCCCAAGTGCCGAATGACCTCGTTCCCTACCGCGCCCGTTCGCTCACTCGAACGGGACGCCAGGAAGCTGCCGCCGTTCGAGCCGCGCAGCTCCCGGCCAAGTGCGCTGCCGCCCGCTTGCAGGCGTCCGCGCTGGTCGCGCACGTCGGAATAGCCCACATCGAGCTGCTGACCACCCTCGAAGTACAGGCGGTGAAGCGACAAGGAGCCGTGGTCGACGGCCGGGTTGCGGCCGTGGTCGATACGTTTTCTGGAGCGGTCAACACCGAGCTGGCCCTCTTGTCCTTGGGGGGTGAGTAACCGTGATTTTCGTCTACGTCCTCGCCCTGATCGGTCTGCTGAGCCTGCTGGCCCTCGCGGCGCTCGCCATCCTCGGTGCCCGGAACCAGGCCAGCGACAAGGCGCCGGAGGACTCGTTCGATCTGGCCCTATCGGCGGTGGCCCGCCTCCAGTCGAGCGCCTGGCGGGCCATTCAGGAACTCCGGGAACTCGACCGAAAGTAGGTGTCTGCAAGTGGACCGGGCGCTTGGTGCCATCGTGACGCTCCTGATCGGTTGTCTCCTGCTGCCCGTTGTGGCGGGGTACGCCGTCCAGTTGATCCCGGCGCTCGTCGCCCTCCTTGTCCTTCTCGGCGTGGTGCGGTTGGCGCTGCCACCACCACGATCTCGCCGGTGACGACATGGGCTTGCCTGACTTTCGCCAATCCGGCTGCTGCTTGCTGGACGTATTCAAATATTTGAATAAAGGTGAAAGTAAGCATTCAAAAATTTGAACATGAGTAAGAAACCCCGACAGTCCGATTCACCCCAACCCGCAGGCGGCACCGACCGCCTCGTCGTCTGGGGCGAGCGGCGCAAAGAGCCGGACTGGGATACGTACATCGCCGCCTTGCTGGCCTACGCTCTCCGCGAGGTCGAAGTCGAAGCTGACGCCAGCGACGGAGACGAATCGTGATTGCGGTCGTTGTCGCGGCCGCCGTCCTGGCGGTCGCGCTGGTGGTAGTCCGGGTGATGGCGAACTCGGACGAGCGGGCCGTGGTCCGCCTGACGTTCCCCCGGACGCTCTCGCCCGACCAGGCGATAGCGGCGGTGCGCTCGCTCGCGGGCTTGTTGCCGCCGTGGTGGCGTCGGGTGTTTGGCGCTCCGGCCGTCGCGCTCGAACTCCGGGCCACCGCCGAGGGGATCGAACACATCTTGTCGATGCCCGCCACTCGCGCCGAGTACGTTCTCGGAGCGCTCCGAGCGGGCATGCCCGGATTGCGGATCAGTGACGACGAATTGCCGGCAGCGCCGGACGCCGACCTGGCGCGGGAGCTACGGGTCAGCGGACCGGGATTGCTGAGAACGGATGCGGCGGCCGCCAGCAGCACCGGAATCCTGGCCGCCCTCCACCCGCTGCGGGAGGGAGAGCGAGCCGCCGTCCAGTACGTGATCGTCCCGACCGGCCGCTCGGTGTGGGCGTGGGTGTCGGAGCGCGTCGGCGCAGCCGCGCCAGGCGATCCGTCGCGCGAATCGGTCGAGCCTGATTTCGCCGTGGCGATCCGCCTCGGCGTGGCGGCCGGGTCGGCGCAGCGCTCGCGCCAACTGGTCGCCCGGCTGCTCGCCCCCTTTCATGGAGTAGGCACCCGCGACGCCCGGCTGCTTCGGCGCGCCCTGCCAAGTGCAGTGATCGCCGCCCGCCTGCAACGCGGCGACCGGCCCGACTTCGCCGCCGCCGCCCTGGCCGCTGACGAGCTGGCGGCGTGCTTGGGGCTGCCATTGGAAGCGCCGACGCTGCCGGGCCTGGCGCTGGCCGGGAGCCGTGAGCTACCGCCCATATCCAGCGTGCCTCGCCGGGGACTGATCCTCGGTGACTCGACGGTGGCCGGAAATCGTCGTCCGGTGGCCGTCACCCTGGCGGAGGTCCGGCGCGGCCTCCACATCTGCGCGCCGACCGGAGCGGGTAAGAGCACGGTCCTGACGGGCCTCGCGGCGCAGCTGATGAATGCGAAGGCCCGGCCGAGCCTGATCGTGATCGACTCGAAGGGCGATCTGATCGCGGACCTCTGCGACCGCATCCCGGCCAACCGCCAGAACGATGTGATCGTGTTCGATCCGGCCGACGCCGCGCCGGTCGGCTTCAACCTGATCGGCGGCGGCGGCGAAACCGGCCTCGTCGTTGACCATGTGGTCGCCGAGCTTCGGAGCCGCTACGGCGCGGCCGGTCTGGGTCCGCGCTCGGAGGACCTGTTGCGCTCCAGCCTGACCACGTTGACCACCACCCCCGGCCGCTACACGCTTTGCGAGGTCGAGCCGCTGCTGGCGAACGCCGCCTTCCGGCAGAAGCTCGTCGGCCGTCTCGATGAACCGGTGCTGGAGTCGTTTTGGGCCTGGTACGCCTCGCTGTCGGAGGCCGCCCGCGCGGAGGCGATCGCGCCGCTGGCGAACAAGCTCCGCACCTATACGTTGCGCCGCCGGGTCCGCGCCGTAGTCGGACAGACCGGCGGCCTCGACCTGGCAGAAGCCCTCGAAGGCGGGAAGATCGTGTTGGTCTCCCTCGCCAAGGGACTGATCGGCCAGGACGCCGTCGCCCTGATCGGGGCTGCCATGACCTCCCGCCTCTGGACGGCGATCCAAGCCCGCGCCGCCCTCCCGGTCCGCGACCGCCGCCCGGCGACGGTGATCTGCGACGAGTTCGCTGATTTCGCCGCCATCTCCCCGGTGTTCTCCGATGCGGTCAGTCAGAGTCGCGGCTACGGCGTCGGCTGGGTGTTGGCCCACCAGCACCTCAACCAACTCGACGCCACCACCCGGCAGGCGGTCCTCGCCAACTGCCGGAGCCGGGTCGTGATGCAGACGACCGCCGCCGACGCGGCCACTTTCGCCCGCGAGTTCGCGCCCCACTTGGACGCTGCCGATCTGCAAGGACTCGGTGCCTTCTCGGCCTTCGCCGCCGTTTCGACCGGTGCGGCCGTGGCTCCTCCGGCCAGCATCGAGACCCGCGAAGCACCGCCCGCGCTGGGGACTGCCGAGCCGGTCCGCGCCCGATCCCGCGCTCGCTACGGGACGGCCCCGGCCGAGGTCGACGCCACTATCCGCGCCCGCATCGCAGGCTCCCGCCCAGTGGCTCCAGTCGGCGGGGCGAGGAGGCGGTCGTGATTCGGCTCGCCTTTCACTTCGCGTCAGCGAGCCGTGGCCGCGATCCCAAGCCCCAAGCGGTGACGGGCACGGTTTCCCCAACGACTAGACCCCCCGAATCATGGGTGCAATCGTGAGCCGTCCCTACCTGACGGCTGGCAGGCTGGCCGACCTCGAGCGGACCCTCGCTCCGCGTGAGCGGGCCATCATCGAAACGCTCGACCGGCTTCGTGTGGCGACCACCGACCACCTCAAACGGCTGCACTTCGCCGACCTCACGCCGCACTCGGCCTCACGCGAAGCCCCGCGCCTACTGGCCCGCCTGGCCGAGCGCCGCATCGTCCTCAAGCTCGAACGCCAACTGGGCGGAATCCGGGCTGGTTCCCGCGCGGCCGTCTGGTCGCTCGACCTGGCCGGCCAGCGGCTCGCCTCGGTCTGTGGACCCGCTGGCGGGCGGCGGGTCCGTCGTCCCTGGACGCCGAGCCTGGCGTTCCTGGCCCACCGCCTGGCGGTGTCTGCGTGCTGCGTCTCTCTGACTGAGCGCTGCCGGTCGGGCGCGGGAGACCTCCTCGCCTTCGACGCCGAGCCGCTGTCCTGGCGGCGCTATGCCAGCCCCTACGGCGGGACGGCCATACTGAAGCCGGACGCCTTCGTGCGGCTCGCTGCCGGTGACTTCGAGCGCGGCGCGTTCGTGGAGATTGATCGGGCTACCGAGGCCCGCGCGACCATCGCCGGGAAGCTCCGCACCTACCGGCAGTACTGGGAGACCGGCCGCGAGCAGCAGCGTCGTGGCTACTTTCCCCGCGTCGTCTTCGCGGTGCCCGATGAGGGCCGCAAGGCCGTGCTGGTGGATCTCTGTGCGGCGCAGCCCGAGGAGACTTGGCCGCTCTGGCAAGTCGTTTTGTCGGACGACCTCACGGATGCGCTGATCGGAGCCGGGTCGTGAAAACGCTGCCGCGCAACCGCGTTCTAACCGGCGATGCCCGCCGGGTGCTTTCCGGCCTCCTGCCGGAGTCGGTGGACTGCTGCATCACCAGCCCGCCGTATGCGAACGGTCTCCGCGACTACGGGGCACCGGGACAGCTCGGCCAGGAGCCGACGATCACCGAGTACGTGGACAGGCTGCGGTCAGTGCTGCGGCTCGTCCGCCAGACACTCAAAGACAGCGGCTCGCTCTGGCTCAATCTCGGAGACGCCTACAGCAAGCACCCGCGCCACGGCGCACCGCGCGGCGGGCTGTTGCTGGCTCCGCAGCGGCTCGCGCTGGCGCTCGCGGCAGACGGCTGGATTGTTCGCAACGTCGCCATCTGGCACAAGCCGAACCCGTTGCCGCAGAGCGCCGCCGACCGGCTCAGTCCAACGTACGAGGTCGTCGTCTTCGCCACCAAGAGCCGCCGCTACTTCTTCGACCTCGACGCGATCCGCATCCCGCACCGCTCGGCCAACCGAGCGCGGCCACAGGCCCGCGAGCGCCGCCGCCGCTACCAGGGCAACAACACCGGCCTCGGCAGGCTCAAGGCGGCGGGTCGGGTCGGCAACCGCAACGGCAAGAACCCCGGCGACGTCTGGACGGTGACGACCGCCGCCGACCGGCTCGGCCACCAGGCGACTTTCCCGAAGGGGCTGATCGAGCGCCCGATCCTGGCGGCCTGCCCGGAACGGATCTGCGTGCAATGCGACCGCGCCTGGACCCGGCCGACGCGGATCAAGAGCCGCCGGACCAGCGAAGGGATGCGCCATGTCCGCGAGGTCGGCGCGCTTCGCCGCTGCGACTGCTTCGCGCCAACTCGCCCCGGCGTCGTCCTCGATCCGTTCATGGGGACCGGCACCACGGCGGTCGTGGCCGAACAGCTCGGGCGCGACTGGCTCGGCATCGAACTGAATCCGACCTTCACCAAGCTGGCCGAAGACCGGCTCTGCTTCGCGCGGAGGGCCCGATGAGCCGGTGGACGGCTTCGGGGTGCGCGGAAGGGCTGCGGCCTTTCTGCCCGCCCCAAGAGTCATCCACTAACCAAAGGAGGTGCTGGGCATGAGCAAGGCCCAGGACATCTACGAGCGCGTCGAGGCGGTCGCCGCCGATGGGCACTCCAAGAAGGAGGCCCATGAGATCGTCGCCAAGGAGTTCGGAATGAAGCCGAGCTCGATCCGCGGCGCGGTCTACCAGGCCCGAAAGGCAAGCGGGCTAACCGGTCCCCGCCGCGTGCGGGAGACCACCACGGAGGGGGCGGTTGCCTCAGCCCTGGAAACGCTAGAGCAGGCCCGCGAGGCCATCGACGATGAGGTCGCGGCTGCCAAAGAGCGGGCCGATGAGGCCAGCCGCGAGTACAAAGCGCTGAAAGACAGCGCCGAGGACCGCAAGGCCGAGATCACCACCAAGATCGAGGCGCTGGCGGCGTAACACCAATGCGGGCGGCCTGGACACCACACACGGATTCGTCCAGGTCGCCCGCCTCTTTTCTGGAGTCACAATCCCATGCTCGGCTTCTTGCGAACCGCTCAGATCAGCGAGACAATATACCCACTGTTCAAATATTTGAATGTCACTATCTCCCCCATATGTCACCTAAGAAGCACCGCCGATTCGCTCGCTTTGTTACTGCTCACCGCAAGGCGTTGGGTCTTTCAATGAACAAGCTCGCGGCGATCGTCGGGGTCACGCCGTCGAATATCTCCTGGTGGGAGAGCGGCGAGGGGCTGCCCGGCACGAGCGCTTTGGAACCACTCGCGCGAGGCCTCAAAGTGAGCTACGAAGATTTGCTAGAAGCGGCCGGGTATGCCCATCCCGAGGGATTGCCCGATCCGATTTCCTACACGCGCAAGAAGTTCCCCGACTACCCCGACGAGGCGATGGCCGAGGCCGAGCGTTTCTTTGCCCGGTTCGAGAATCGGTATGGAACGGATGGCAACGCTCCCAAGCCGGAGCGCAAGAAAGGGCGGCGCAAGTGATCGTCAACCCGATCACCGAGTGCCGCGCCCTGAGCGTGCCTCGGCCGCTGGCACCGTGGGAAGCGCGCTCGGTCGCCGAGCGGCAGGCCTACCGCTTCCATGCGCTGATGAACATCACCGAGCCGCCGTTTCCCGAGCAGGCCATCGAATATCTGCCGCGCGTCGAGGTTCGCTACGTGGCCTCCCGTCGCCTCTCCGGCGCGATCAGTTGGCGTCAAGGGAAATGGCGGGTGCTTGTCAACCGCACCGAAACCTGGGGACGCCAGCGCTACAGCCTCAGTCACGAACTGAAACACCTGATTGACCACCCGCTGAGGACGACGATTTACCAGGATTCGCGGTTCGGCTCGGCTGAGTACGCAGCCGAGAAAGCGGCCGACTACTTCGCCGCCTGCCTGTTGATGCCGAAGGCCTGGATGCGGCGCTGTTTCTACGATGAGGGATTCCGCGATCCGCGCGCGCTGGCGCAGCGCTTCCAAGTCAGCACGGCGGCGATGCTCTGGCGCTTCGATCAACTCGGGCTGCTGGAGCCGGAGGCGGTGCGATGAGGAAGGCGTTTGTCCTGTTGCGGGTTTCCTCGTCCGGCCAGACGCGGCGGGCGGGAGCCGAGGAGGGCTATTCCATTGAGATGCAGCGAGACGCCTGCCAGCGCAAGGCCCGCGAGCTTGAGGCAGAGATCGCCGGGGAGTGGGTCGCTCCGGCCGAGTCGGCCAGTCGCGGCTTCTACAAGACGCTGACCGAGATGATCGCGGCGCTCAAAGCGCGCGGCGACATTTCCTACGTGATCGTCTACAAGCTGGAGCGCTTTGCCCGCGACGAGCTGACCGACTTCGCCGCCTATGCCGAGATCAAGCAGGGCGGGGCGGAGTTGGTCTCGGCCACCGAGAGCATCGACGGAACGCCGCAGGGAATGTTGATGCACGGCATCCTCGCCTCGATCAACGCCTACTACTCCCGCGATCTGGCGGGGAAGATCACTGACGGGCGGACCACCAAGGCCAAGCTCGGCGGTACGCCGGGCCGGGTTCCACTCGGCTATCTCAACGTCAAGCGCTGGGAGGGCAAGAACGACATCCGCACGGTCGAGATTGACCCTGAGCGCGTCCCGCATATCCAGTGGGCGTTTCAGGCCTACGCCACCGGAGAGTGGCCGCTGAAAGCCTTGAGGGACGAGCTACACAAACGAGGCCTGCGGACCAAGCCGACCGCTAAACGCCCACCGGGCCGGGTCAACCTCTCCACGCTCCACGATCTTTTGCGGAATCCGTACTACGTCGGGAAAGTGGTGTTTCGCGGCGTGGAGTACGAGGGCCATCATCCGCAGTTCATTCCGAAAGAGCTTTTCGAGCAGGCCCAGGGGGTGCTCATCGCCCACCGCCTATCCGGAGATCGAGCGCCGAAGCATGGCCACTACCTCAAGGGCTCCGTTTACTGCGGGTTGTGTGGGCGGCGACTGGTCTTCACTAGATGCACCGGGCGGCACGGCGCCAAGTTCGAATACTTCGTCTGCGCGGGGCGACACAAGGAAAAGAACTGCTCGCTTCCCTATCTGCCGGTCCATCGCGTCGAGCATTTTGTGACCCGCTACTACGAATCACAGATCAAGATTGACGCCGAGCGGGTCGCCGAACTGGAACCCCGCCTGATCGAGCAGTTCGAGCGACTTGTCGGCTATCGCCAGCGGGAGGTTGTGCGCTGCCAAAAGGAAGTTGACGACATTCTCGGCCAGCGGCAGCAGCTCGTCGAGAAGCACTTCGAGAACCCGCGGGCTATTCCGCTCGATGTGCTTGAGGTCAAGCAGGCCGATCTGAGCAAGAAGTTGAAAGCCGCCGAACGGAAGCTCGCGCTGGCTGGCGGGAACATTGAGAAGGCCAATGACGGCCTCAAAGCCGCGCGCCAGCTACTTCAGCACTCTGCCGATTCCTACCGGCGGGTCGATTCGCAGACCCGGCGCCGCTGGAACCAGGCGTTTTTCACCAAGCTGTTCATCGGGCCGGAGGGAGTGAAGGGCGCCGAGCTGACGGAGGAGTTCGGGGCGCTGCTCCGCGAGGACTTGGCCGAGCGGCTCGAAGCGATATCCGCCCAGGCTGAGAATCATTTTGGCCGGGGTTCGAACGAGAGGGTCCTAGTGGAGCTAGGCGGATTCGAACCGCCGACCTCCTGGGTGCGATCCAGGCGCTCTGCCAGCTGAGCTATAGCCCCGTGGTGCGTGGCTGGGAAGTTGATCCCATTGGCCCGCAAGCGCAAGGATAACCGCATAGTCTTTGGCAGCCTCACGGAATCGCCATGAGCATCCTCGACGACGCAATCCGAGAGCACCTGGAATTGAAGCGCGCGCACGGCGCGGATGACGTCGAGCTTAAAAAGCTCGAGGACGAGGCGTTTGGGCCGGCGCAGCGGCCTGACGACCCCGATCCTTATACCGAGGCGCCGACCGAGTTCCTGGTCGCTCCGGAGGTCGGGGCGGGGGAGCAGCCCGACGAGCCGGTCGAGCGGCGCGCTCCCGACATTGCCGATCTGCAGGAGGCGCCTGGGCCGCGCCAGGCGCCGGAGCCCGCCGCGGCGCCCGAG
>JBAQZI010000116.1:0-3205 GCA_049790835.1 Solirubrobacterales bacterium | reverse complement strand
CTGGCACGCCTGGCGCCGACCAGCAGCAGGGTCACCGCGAAGGCGGTCGGGACGATGAAGAAGGCGCCGACCACGCCGTTGATCCCGAACAGCGCTCCGCCCAGCGCGGTCACGGCGACGTGGAGGGCGACGACCAGCGGCGCCAGCAGGTTGACGACCTTGGCCCGCCCGAGCGCGAACAGCGCCGGCAGCAGCAGGTTGACCAGCAGCGCCGCCACCGTCCAGGTGCAGAGCAGCGCCGCGAAGATCCGCAGCTGCTCGACCTGGGAGCCGTCGAAGCTGGCCGGAAGCACTTCGCCGACCAGGGTGGCGCCGCCGGCGATCAGCGCCGCCAGCGCCGGGGCGACGATCAGCATCGAGTAGCGGAAGCCGGCGGGAACGGTGTCGGCGATCACCTCGCGCCAGTCGGCGAGGGCGCCGCGGCGCATGTCGGCGATGCGCGACATGCCGAGCGCGAAGCCGGTCCCGGCGACCAGGTAGCTGGCGAAGAGGTAGGCATAGGAGAGGACGGTCGCGCCGCCGGCGCCGTAGTTGCTGGCGAAGGCGAGGGTGATCACGTAGAGGCCGTTGAAGGCGAGGTAGATGGCGGTGCTGCCGAGGACCAGCCAGACGCAGTGGCCGAGCCGGCGCGGGCTGAGCATCGCTCGGCGCGCCTTCTGCGGGCCGGCGCGGCTGCCGCGGACGCCGTCGAGCATCGCGGTGCTGGTGACGACGGCCATCGCCAGCATCGACCAGCCCAGCGAGAGCTCGCCGGTCGGTCCCGAGACGACCAGGTAGACGACGAGCCCGGCGACGGCGCCGAGGATGTAGGAGAAGGCGATGCGGTCGAAGCGGTCGCGCACGGCCAGCAGCGTCGCCCCGCCCGCCGCCCAGAGCTGGAGGATCATCGCCAGGCCGAGGATCGGCAGCGCCGACTCGGCGACGCCGCGACCGGCAGCGCCGACTCCCGGGGCGATCAGGCTCGCGAGTGGCCCGGCGAGCGGGATCGTCGCCAGCGCCACCGGGATCGAGATCGCGATCAGGGCGATCGCGAACTCGGCGGGGGCGAGGCGGGGGCGGTCGCCGACCAGCATCGGCGCCGAGGTGACGCGGATGCTCTGACTGAACACACCGAAGCTCGTGTAGAGGGCGAAGGCGACGAAGAACCCGTCGGTGCGCGCACCGATGCCGAAGGAGCTGAGGTAGAGCAGCGCCTGGATTCCCGACGTCGCCGCCATCGCCAGCGTCGCCACCGCCATCGCCACCCCTGCGTGGGCGTGCTTCTCGCGCAGGTCCTCCTTATGCGCTCTGGGCTGCAGAACGGGCGTGGCTGGTGGTGCGGCCGTGGGGGCGCTCATATCGGACTAACGCGTGAACCGGCTCAATACTTCTCGTCCAGATTCACGGGCCGTAGCGCTGGTCAGCTGGGGACCAGTCGACGCCGGCGCCGCTGCGCAGGCGGTAGTCGTCGTGGGCGGGGTCGCGGAAGCCGGGGGCGCAGTCGCGCCGTGACTTCGGGCCCAGGCGCGGCAGCCCTTCCCAGCCGCAGACGACGTTGCCGGGGGCGCTGAAGCGCCGGAAGGGGCCGCTCCAGTCGCTCCAGCCCCGGTAGAGGACGTTGCCGGCGATGGTGACCTTGCCGAAGGGTCCTTCGCGCAGGGCGATGGGCGAGTCGTTCTCGGGCGTCCAGATCGTGTTGTCGCTCAGGCGGATGCCGCGGGTCGGGCCGAAGATCTGCAGGATCAGCGGCGGGCCGCACTCGCTTTCAGGTGGGTCGCAGGGTGCCGCGTTGCGCAGCATCAGGTTGTTCTGGATGACGACCTTGGCGATCGCCGCCGGCTGATCGTTGATGAAGAAGCCCTGGCAGCGGTTGTCGTGCAGGTAATTGCGGCGGAAGTAGAGGCCGTCGCCGCCCCAGACCGACTGCAGGCAGTCGCTGTGGTTGCCGTTCTCGCGTACGTTGGTGATCTCGTTGCCTTCGACCAGGACGCCGTAGCGGTCGCGGTCGCCGCTGTCGTGGTAGCGGTTGAGCCGGATCGCGTCCTCGCCGAAGGGGCCGACGAACTTGTTGCCGCGGATCGTCGTGTCGGAGATCGAGGTAGTCGTCGTCGGCCCGGCTTCGACCCCGAAGTAACCGCCGCCGATGCGGTTGCGAAGGACCGAGATCTTGCGCGAGCCGGGCTGGACGGTGATTTCGCCATCGACGACGAAGCCGGCCAGGGCAAGGTGCGAGCCGCTGAGGTCGGCGCCGGCGATCGTCGCCTGGCCTGGATGCTCGGCCCGCACGGTGACGCCGGCACCGGACTTCTCCGCGTCGAGGCTGAGCTTGGCGTAGGTCCCGTCGCGCAGGCAGACCGCCGCGCCGGGCTCCGCCGTCGCGACCGCCGACTGGACGGCGTCGAGGCTGGAGACGGTGACGCCGCAGGGCAGCGGGGTGGCGCCGCTGCCCCGCGGAGCCTTGGCCCCCGCATCCACCGTGTCGCCGCGCAGGGCGAACAGCAGGGCGATCGCGACGGCGACGGCGATCAGGACCGACGCGATCAGAGTTAGGCGCTTACGCGCCCTGGGGAGGGTGCTCATACCTCAACAACGCACGGAGCCCACCGTTTCTCGCCGCCGGGCTCCGGGGAGGGATTAAGCGCTGCTGTTGCTCAAGGGCCGAAGTGCTGTTCGGCTGGCGACCAGTCGACGCCGCGGTCGCTGCCGCTGAGCCGGTAGTCGTCGGCGGCGGGGTTGACGAAGCCGAGGCCGCAGGCGACGGTCTCGCCGGGCCGCGAGGAGGGCCAGGAGCCGCCAGACCCGCTTTCGCGGCTGCAAACCGTGTTGCTGGTGACCGTCATCGCGCTCATGTTGAAGTCGTTCCAGAGCCGGTAGATGACGTTGTTGGAGATCACCGTGTCGGCGCCAGCGCTCTGGCGGAAGGCGGCGATCGAGTCGGCGCCGTCGCCCCAGATCGTGTTGCGCTTCATCACGAAGCCGCTGTAGGGGCCGAAGACCTGGAAGTACATCGGCTGCCCGCAACTGGTCAGCGGCGCTCCGCATGGTTCCTTGTTGCGGACGAAGAGGTTGTTCTCGACGGTGATCCCGGCGATCGGGCCGGAGACGCCGCCGAGGCTGGCCTGGTCCTTGACGAAGAACCCCTGGCAGCGGTTGTCGTGCAGGTAGTTCTTGCGGAAGACGATGTGGTCTCCCACCCAAACGGTCTGCAGGCAGTCGCTGTGGTTGC
>JBAQZI010000115.1:0-2451 GCA_049790835.1 Solirubrobacterales bacterium | reverse complement strand
CGCCGAGGCTGGCCTGGTCCTTGACGAAGAACCCCTGGCAGCGGTTGTCGTGCAGGTAGTTCTTGCGGAAGACGATGTGGTCTCCCACCCAAACGGTCTGCAGGCAGTCGCTGTGGTTGCCGTTCTCGCGCACGTTGGTGATCTCGTTGCCTTCGATCAGGACGCCGACCCCGTCGCCGTCGCCGTCGTGATAGCGGTTGAGGTGGATCGCGTCCTCGCCGAAGGGGCCGATCAGCTTGTTGCCGATGATCGCCATGTCGTTGCAGGTGGTGGTCGAGGAGGGGCAGGCGTCGATGCCCTGGCCGCCGCCGGTGACCTTGTTGTGTTCGACCGTGATCCCCGTCGCCCCGGGCTGGATCTGGATGCTGGAGGTGGAGACGAAGCGGGCCACGGTCAGGTTCGAGCCCTGGATGCTGATGCCGGCGACCGTCGCCCCGCCGGCCCGGGCGGAGCGCAGGGTCACGCCCGGAGCCGCCTTGGTGGCATTCAGGGTCACCTTGCCGTAGCTGCCGTCGGTCAGGCAGACGACCGCTCCGGGAGCAGCCGAGGAGACACCGGACTGGGCGGAGGAGACGGTCGAGACCGTGGTCGTGCAGTCGCCGCTGGGCGGGGGCGGCGGAGCCACCGCTTCGACCGTCCAGCTCTGGCTGGCGGGGGTGGCGTCGACGTTGCCGGCGGCGTCGGTGGCGCGGGCGGAGAAGCCATGGGCGCCGATGCTGAGGCCGGAGTACGTCTTCGGCGAACCGCAGGAGCCCCAGCTGGCGCCGTCGAGCTTGCAGGCCAGGCTCGAGCCAGGCTCGCTGGCGCTCAGCGAGAAGCTCGCCGAGGTGGCGGTGGTGCTCGCCGCGGGGCCGGCCGTGATCGAGGTCTCGGGCGGCGTGGTGTCGGCCGGAGGCGGTGGCGGCGGAGCCACCGCTTCGACCGTCCAGGTCCGGGTTGCCGGAGTGGCGTCTACATTGCCGGCCGCGTCGCTGGCGCGGACCGAGAAGGCGTGGGAGCCAGGCGCCAAGGCGGAGTAGGCCTTGGGCGTGGCGCAGGCCCCCCAGCTGCCGCTGTCGAGCTTGCAGCCGAAGCTAGAGCCTGACTCGCTGGAGCTGAAGGCGAAGCTGGCCGAGGCAGCGGTGCCGCTTGCTTCCGGGCCGCTGAGGATCGTCGTCTCGGGGGCGCTGGTGTCGGCCGGGGGGACCGTGGCCGGCGGTGGCGGCGGTGGCGGTGCGGCCACCGCGATGAACCAGCTCCGGGTCGCCGGGCTGGCGTCGATGTTCCCCGCCGCGTCGCGGGCGCGGACCGAGAAGGTGTGCGAGCCGAGGGCGAGGCCGGAATAGGCCTTGGGAGACGAGCACGAGCGCCACCTGCCGCCGTCGAGCTTGCAGGACAGGGTCGAGCCCGCCTCACTCGCGAGGAAGGCGAAGCTGGCCGAGGTGGAGGTGGTGGTCGCCGCCGGCCCACTCGTGATCGAGGTGTCGGGGGCGGTCTTGTCGGAGCTTCGGTGCCGGAGGCGAAGGGCCACCCGGCTCGCCTTCGAGATCGCGCCCTGACGCGCCTTGGCCTGGGTGCCCGCCTGCGCGGGCTTTCCCGCCTTGCTGAGAAGGGTGTAGATGGGGCCACTGGCCAGCGCGAAGCTGGCGCTGGTGCCGAGAAGGGCGACCGCGAGGACGGCGGCGACCGCGAGGAAGCCGCGCTGTGAGCGAGCACGACGGCGAGAGCGGGACATTTGGGTCTCCTTTGGCGGCATAGGCCAAGGGATCGGCGCCGAATCGCCGCCAATGGATCGAAGGACCTATCCACCAACAGATGTCGATCTTTGCCCCCCAACAGATGTATGAAGGGTGCGCGTGGAAAGCTGGTGCCTGGGCCGGGGTAAGGCCCCAGGCGGCTATTAAGGCCCGAAGTGCTGTTCGGCCGGCGCCCAGTCGACGCCGCGGTCGCCGCTGATCCGGTAGTCGTCGGCGGCGGCATTCTGGAAGCTGAGGCTGCAGGCGGTGGTTTCACCGGTGCGTGAGGAGGGCCAGGACCCGCCCGAGCCGGTTTCGCGTTTGCAGACGGTGTTGTCGGTCAGGGCTGCGGCACTCATGTTGGTGTCGGTCCAGAGCCGGTAGATCACGTTGTTGGTGATCTGGGTGTCAGACCCGGTGCCCTCGCGAAAGGCCGCGATCGAGTCGGCGCCGTCGCCCCAGATCGTGTTGCGGCTCATCACGAAGCCGCTGTAGGGGCCGAAGACCTGAAGGTAGATCGGCTGACCGCAGCCGGGGGCCTCAGGTGCGCAGGGTTCCTTGTTGCGGACGAAGAGGTTGTTCTCGACCGTGATGCCCTCGATCGGGCCCGAGACGCCGCCGAGGCTGGCCTGGTCCTTGACGAAGAACCCCTGGCAGCGGTTGTCGTGCAGGTAGTTCTTGCGGAAGACGATGTGGTCTCCCACCCAAACGGTCTGCAGGCAGTCGCTGTGGTTGC
>JBAQZI010000114.1:0-14571 GCA_049790835.1 Solirubrobacterales bacterium | reverse complement strand
ACGCGGGAGGACCCCGCCGTACTGCTGCGCGGCCACGACCGCCTCACCGGCGCGCCAGGCGAGTTCAGCGTGGTCGCCTGCGGCGCCTGTGGCCTCGCCTTCACGCAGCCGCGGCTGCGCCCTGAGGACTTCGCCACCTACTACCCGGACGGCTACAGCGCCTACGAGCCGAACACCGGCGGGCGCTCGCTCGGCGAACGGATCGGCGATCTCCAGCGCGAGGCGGTGGTCAGGTTCGGCACCTACCGGCGCACCTGGCAGCGCCCACCGGGCCGGATCCTCGACGTCGGCTGCGGCGTCGGCGACCTCGCCGCCGTCTTCGCCCGCCACGGCTGGCGGGCCTGCGGCATCGAGCCCTCGGCCCAGGCGGCCGAGCATGCCCGCGCCGCCGGCGTCGACGCCGTCACCGGCACCCTCGCCGACGCCCCCTGGGCGGATGGGGAGTTCGACGCGATCGTCTTCAACCACTCGCTCGAGCACATCGACGAGCCGGCCCAGGCAGTAGCCGAAGCGGCGCGGCTGCTGCGGCCCGGCGGGCTGCTGACGATCGCGGTGCCGAACTTCGGCAGCTGGCACCGCCGCCTCTTCGGCTCCGCCTGGTTCCAGCTCGACCTGCCCCGCCACCTGCAGCACTTCGATCGCGACTCGCTCGACGCGCTGGTGCGGAGCGCCGGCCTGCGCAGCGTCGACGTCGGCGCCGCGACGATGCGGCCCAGCCCGCTTGGCAGCATCCAGTACGCCACCTGGGGCCGCCTTCGCCATCAGGGACGCGGCTTCCGCCTCCTCGCCTGGGCCCTGGCCCCGCTGCTCTTCCTCAGCGATCGGATTGGCGAGGGCGATTGCCTGCACCTCGTCGCCGAACGCTGAGCATGCACCGGCAGGTCATCTACACCTTCGACGACATGACCTGGGCGGCCGCCCAGCGGCGGGGCATGTGCTTTCCCCAGGACCAGCTGGTTCTCTCGCTGCTCGACGACCCCGGGGTCGAGCGGCTGCTGATCTGCGATCGCCCGCGCAGCGCCCCGGTGAAGCTGGTCAAGGACCTCGTCCAGCGGCCGACCAGGTTCGAGGCGAGCGCGCGGGCGCGGCTCTGGCAGCCGCTGCGCCTGCGCCGCCAGGACCCGACCTCGATCGCCGGGCTCGAACGCACCTACGCCCGCTACGACCGGCGCCTGCGCCGGGCCGCCGAGCGCTTCGGGATGGAGCGGCCGGCGATCGTCACCTCGCAGCCGCTGCTGGCCGGCTTCGCCGCGCTCGACTGGGCCGGTCCCGTGACCCTCTTCGCCAGCGACGACCTCGCCGCCCATCCCGACTACCAGCCCTGGCGGGCCGGCCTGCTCAGCGCCTACGAGCGCGTCGCCGAGCGCGAGCGACGGCTCTGCGCGGTCAGCAACGCGATCGTCGAGCGCATCGCCCCGCGTGGCCCCAGCGCCGTCGTGCCCAACGGGGTCGACCCGGAGATCTGGCTGCAGCCGGGCGAGGCGCCCGGCTGGCTGCGCGACCTGCCGGGCCCGAAGCTGCTCTACATCGGCACCCTCGACAGCCGGCTTGACGTCGAGGCAGTGGGCGCGGTCGCCCGCGCCTGGCCGGAGGGAACGGTCGTCCTGGTCGGCCCCTTGACCGATCGCGGCCACCTGGAGCCGATCCTGGCCGAGCCGAACGTCGTCCACCACGAGCCGGTCGCGCGCCAGCAGGTGGCGGCAGTGGCCCAGGCCGCCGATGCTTGCCTGCTGCCGCACAACCGCACGCCGCTGACCGAAGCGATGAGCCCGCTGAAGCTCTACGAGTACCTCGCCTCCGGGCGGCCGGTGGTCGCCACCGATCTCGAGCCGGTGCGCCAGGTCGACGGCCCCGTGGTCCGCGTCGCCGCGGGTGGCGATTTCGTCGCCGGCGTTCACTCCGCCCTCGCGGCGGGGCCCGTCGGCGAGGCCGAGCGCCGCCGTCTGATCGAGGTCAATTCATGGGAGAACCGAAGCGCCGCTGTGAAGGCCCTCGCACTCCAACCCTAACCCTAGGCTCTAGCCTCAGCGCTGAGCCAATTCAGCGAGAGTTGGCGGCCGCCGCAAGTCGGCCCCCACGCCGGCCGTTGGATATTGGATGAGCCAAGCTGACTTCGAGCAGGCGGAGATCTCGCGCGAGGATCTCAAGGAGGCGGCTGTCGCGGGCGTGCGCTGGACGACCGCCGGTCGCATCGCGATCGAGGCGATCACGCTGATCGCAGCCGTCGTCCTCGCCCGCCTGATCCCCCCCGCCGGCTTTGGCCAGGCGGTGGTGCCGCTGATCCTCGTGCCGCTGGCCGTGATCTTCACCTTCGAGGGCTTCGGCAGCGCCCTGGTCCAGCGCAAGACGATCGAGCGCACCCACATCGAGGCGGCGATGTTCGCCAGCGTCGTCACCGGCGCCCTGCTCACCGCCACGGTGGTCCTGCTTGCGCGCCCCGTCGGCGAACCGCTCTTCGGCACCGCCGCCGCCCACCTGCTGGTGCTGATCTCCCCGGTCTTCCTGCTTGCCGGCATCGGCGCCGTCTCGCGCAGCCTGCTCTGGCGCCGGCTCGACTTCCGCCGCGTCAGCCTGATCGAAATCGCCTCGCTCGGAGTTGCCGCCGTGGCCGCGGTGGGGCTGGCGCTGGGGTCCGGGCTCGACGCCGCGGCGATCATCCTCGGTGCCCTCGCCGGCTCGCTCGTCACCACCGTGCTCCTGCTTCTCGCCGTGCCGCCGCCGCCGCCGATCTGGCACCGCGGCGCGCTCGAGGAGGTGATGGCCTTCGGCCTGCCCGCCTCCGGCGCCGGCCTCACCTACGTGGCAATCACCAACGCGACCCTGGCGGTCGCCGCGGTGCGCCTCTCCGCTGCCCAGGTCGGGCTCTTCTGGCGCGCCTTCCAGCTCGGCGTCATCTACCAGGAGAAGATCAGCGGGATCATGGTCCGGCTCGCCTTCCCGGTCTACTCGCGGACCAGCGACCGCGACGAGCTGCGCCGCTTCCACGAGCGCGCCACCCGCATTCACGCCGCCGTGCTGCTGCCGCTGCTGGCGCTGCTGATGGTCACCGCCCCGGACCTGGTGCCGTGGCTCTTCGGCGAGCGCTGGGCCCCGGCCGCCGCTCCCGTGCAGGTGCTCTGCGTGGCGGGGATGATCGCCGCGATCCTCACCGGCTACCCGCAGATCATGCTGGCGGCCGGCAAGCCACGGGCGCTGCTCGTCTTCAACGTGATCCTGCTCGGGCTGTATCTCGGCAGCTCCTGGATCGCCGCCCCCTACGGGATCACCGCGCTCGCCTTTGCCGTGGTCGGCGTCCACGTCTTCCTGCTGCTCGCCGTCTACGGCGTCCTCTTCCGCCGCGTGCTCGAGATCCCGATCCGCCGCCTCGTCACCGACCTGCTGCCGGCCGTCGTCAGCGGCCTGCTGCTGCTCGCCGTCGCCTTCCCCGCCGCCGCGCTGATGCGCGATTTCGGCGCCCCGGTGCCGTTGCTGCTCGCCGTCGTCGGCATCGCCGGGGCGATCGTCTACCTCGGCGCCCTGCGCAGCCTCTTCCCAACCGTCTGGACCGACGTCGCGCAGCTGGCGCGCCGCGTCCTGCCCTCCCCCAGTGGCGCGCTCCGCGCGCTCCGTCCGCAGCGAACCGCCGTAGGAGGTGCCTGACGATGGACCGCAGGTATGACCGTTTTTCCGCCTTTTGCAGGAGCCCCCGCTGGGAGACTTCGAGTGTGCGCAATCTACGTCCTGCCGGGTCCCGTGGCCGCCTGACCCGACTGGGTGAGATGGCGTTCGCCTGCGTGGTCGGCCTGCTGCTGATCCTCGCCTGGAGCGCCACCGCGAAGGCCGCCGTCACCTGCCCCAACCCGAACCCGGTCGTCGACGAGAACCAGTGCAAGGCGGGCAGCTCGAACTGGCAGGTCTTCGACTACAGCCAGGACCTCGGCGGCTACACGACCCAGACCAGCGTCGACCTCGGCGAAGACGTCGTCCTGAAGATCGGCCGCAACGCGCCGATCGCGCCGCAGAGGACGGTCAACATCGACGTCTACCGGATGGGCCACTACAACGGCCAGGGCGGGCGCCTCGTCAAAAGCGCCGCCAGCGTCCCGATCAACAACGACTACACCTGCAAAGCGATGGATGCGACCACCGGCGAGGTCGACTGCGGCAACTGGTCGCCGACCTACACGATCCCCGGCGCCTCGCTGCCGGCCTCCGGCATCTACCTGGCCAAGCTGACCGCCTCGACCGGCGACCAGACCCATGTCGTCTTCACCGTGCGCGACGACGACAGGTCCTCGAAGATGCTCTTCGTCCTCCCGATCGCCGACTACCAGGCCTACAACCTGTTCGGCGGCAAGTCCCTCTACTTCGGCAACCTGCCGGGCGACACCGTCGGCAGCCCCACCCCCGCGACCGGCACCGACCGCGCCGCCAAGGTCTCCTTCAACCGCCCCTTCAGGCAGGCCGGGGCGATGCAGAACTGGTTCCTCGGCCCCGACTACGACCTCCTCTACTGGATGGAGAAGCAGGGCTACGACGTCTCCTACAGCGACGACGTCGCCGTCCACGCCGACCCCGGGCAGCTGCTCGACCACGACGCCAACGTCGTCTCGGGCCACTCCGAGTACTGGTCCCTGCAGCAGTTCAACGGCTTCCTCGCCGCCCGCGACGCCGGCGTCAACATCGCCTCCTTCAGCGCCAACACCGCCTACTGGACGGTCCGCTACGAGAACGGCACCCGCACCATGGCCTGTTACAAGACCGTGCAGGGCAGCGGCTCCAGCGGCAACGGCGCGGTCAGCCAGAACGATTGGGGGCCGGACGGCCTCAAAGGCAGCGCCGACGACGCCCTCGGCCTCGACGGCAAAGCCGGCACCGCCGACGACAACCCGCAGAACTCGACCACGACCTTCCGCGACGACGGTGCGCCCCCGGGCGATCCCTCCGCCCCGCCCGGCGGCCGGGTCGGGCTGGACATGCCGGAGAACGAACTGTTCGGCGTCCTGTACCTGGGAGACGACGATGCCTTCAGCTGGCCGCTGACCGTGCCGGCGGGCAACGTCGGCGACGAATTCGCCGCCGACCGGATCTGGCGCAACACCGGCATCGCCGATAACGCATCGACCGACATCGGCAAACGCATCGTCAACTGGGAGTGGGACGCAGTCCCGACCCAGCCGCAGTACCTGGCCCATCAGCCCGCCAACGTGGTCAAGCTCTCCGCCACCGCCATCGTCGGCGGCAGTGACCAGCTTTCCTGGCTCCAGGACGAGGGCCGGCTGCGCAACTCGGTGCCGCCCCCGGGCCAGCCCAACACGGTCAACGCGGTCAAGTACCAGGCGCCGAGCGGCGCGCTCGTCTTCGCCAGCGGCACGATGCTGTGGTCGCACGGACTCTCCAACGAACCTCAGGCGGCGATCCAGCAGGCGACCCACAACATCTTCTCCGACATGGGCGTGCAGCCGGTGACGCCCGAAGAAGACCTGGTCCTCGACCCGGGCGGCTCCAACCAGGCCCCCAACGCCAGCTTCACGGCCACCCCGAACCCGACCAAAACGTCGACCACCGTCACCTTCAACGGCGCCGCCTCGAGCGACCCGAACGGCACGATCGTCAAATACGAGTGGGACCTCGACGGCAACGGCAGCTACGAGACCGACAGCGGCACCAAATCGAGCACCACCCGCAGCTACAGCGCCGAGGGCGAATACGCCGTCCGCCTCAAAGTGACCGACAACGGCGGCGCCACCGACTTCGCGGTCCGCACGGTGACGGTGATCGACAACCAGCCGCCCAGCGCCGGCTTCACGGCCTCGCCCAGCTCCCCCGTGATGGGCGAAGCGGTCACCTTCAACGGCTCGGCCTCGAAAGACCCGGACGGAACGATCGCGAAATACGAGTGGGACCTCGACGGCAACGGCAGCTACGAGACCGACAGCGGCTCGAACCCGAGCACCAGCCGCACTTATGCATCGGCCGGCGACGTCAACGTCGGCCTCAAAGTCACCGACAACGGCGGCAAGACGGCGACCACGAGCTCGGTCCTGAGCGTCGCCAGCAACGGCGTCAGCAACTACAGCCCGACTGTGATGGCCACGCCCGACCTCGCCCACTACTGGCGCATGAACGAGGCGGCGGGCACGACCTTCGCCGACAGCGCCGGCTCGCGCCCGGCGACGACTGCCGGCGCCCCCACCCTCGGCGTCACCGGCGGCGTTCCCAACGACGCCGACAAAGCGGCCCGCTTCAAGGGAGCGCCCGACGCGGCGAGCGCCCAGATCGACCTCTCGGGCACGCCGGAGATCACGATCGAGTTCTGGCTGAAATGGAACGCCTACTCCAGCGACGACGACCTGGCGATGGAGTTCACCAACAACTTCAACGACGTCGCCGGCGGCTTCATCGTCGACCCGAACGCGCCCCAGCTGGGCGGCACCTTCGGGGTCGGGATCAGCCAGGGCGCCAGCCGCAACAACGTCTTCTTCACCCGGCCCGCCGCCGGGGCCTGGCACCACTACGCCTTCTCGATCGACACCACGGCGCCCGGCGCGGAGGTCATCACCCCGTACGTCGACGGCGACCCGGTCGCCTACTCCAAGCTCGACAGCGGCAGCGGCGGCGGCTTCGCCAACTCGACCCTGAACTTCATGTCGCGCGCCACCTCGAACCTGTTCGGCGAAGGCGACCTCGACGAGGTGGCGATCTTCAAGCGCGCCCTCAGCGCCGAGGAGATCGACGAGCACTTCAACAGCGACAGCGGCAACAAACGGCCGCAGGCCAGCTTCACCGCTCCGGCGGCGGCCCAGGCCGGGACCTCGGTCGCCTTCGACGCCTCGGCCTCGAAAGACAGCGATGGCTCGATCGCCAAATACGAGTGGGACCTCGACGGCAACGGCAGCTACGAGACCGACACCGGCACCAGCGCCACGGTCAGCCGCACCTACACGGCCAACGCCGACGTCAAAGTCGGCCTGCGCGTGACCGACGACCTCGGCTCGACCGGGGTCGCCTTCCGAACCGTCACGATCGAAGGCGCCGAAGAACCGGAAGAAGAAGAAAAAGTCAGCAATTACAGCCCGACCGTGCTCTCGACCCCGGGCCTCGCCCACTACTGGCGGATGAACGAGAGCTCCGGCACCAGCTTCGCCGACAGCGTCGGCGGCGTGCCGGCAACCGCGGTCGGTGGCGTTGGCATGGGCGTGCCGGGCGGCGTCCCCAACGACAGCGACCGCGCGGCCCGCTTCGACGGCGCCAATGACGGCGCCAGCGCTGCCCTCAACCTGTCCGGCAAGACCGCGGTCACGGTCGAGTTCTGGCTGAAATGGAACGCCTGGGCCAACGACGACGACCTGGCGGTGGAGCTCACCAACAACTTCAACGAAAACGCCGGCGGCTTCCTGATCGATCCCAACGCGCCGCAGATGGCGGGCAGCTTCGGGGTCGGGATCGGCGCCGGCGCCTCGCGCAACAACGCCTTCTTCCCCCGTCCCAGCGCCGCTGCCTGGCACCACTATGCCTTCGTGCTCGACACCCAGGCGCCCGCCGCCGAGCAGATCGTCCCCTACGTCGACGGCAAACCGGTCGCTTACAGCAAGCTCGACAGCGGCACCGGCGCCGTTCCGTTCGCCAACGCAACTCTCTACATGATGTCCCGCGCCAACTCGTTGCTCTTCGGCGCCGGCGACCTCGACGAGGTGGCGATCTACGACCGCGCCCTCGGCGCCGAGACGATCGACGAGCACTTCAACAGCGAGAGCGGCAACAAACGACCGCTGCCCAGCTTCACCTCGGCCCCGGCGACGCCGAAAGTCGCCGAAACGGTCTCCTTCGACGGCTCGGCGTCGAGCGACCCGGACGGCTCGATCGTCAAATACGAGTGGGACCTCGACGGCAACGGCAGCTACGAGACCGACAGCGGCACGACGGCGAGCGCGACCCACGCCTACGAAGCGGCGGGGAGCGTCAAAGTCGGGCTGCGCATCACCGACAGCGAAGGCGCGACGGCCAGCACCACCCGGCAGCTGACGATCGGCGAAGCGCCGAGCGAAGAACCAGGCCCCTCCGGTTACTCGGAGAGCGTGCTCGGGACTCCCGGCCTGATCGATTACTGGCGCCTTGGCGAGAGCTCCGGCTCGACCTTCGCCGACAGCGTCGGCGCGAACGCGGCAACAATCGTCGGAGCGCCCACCCTCGGCATCGCCGGCGGCGTGCCCGATGACCCCGACAAAGCGGCCAGCTTCGACGGCGCCGACGACGCGGCCAGCGCCGCCGTCAACGGCCTCGAGGGCAAGACCGCGGCCACGGTCGAGTTCTGGCTGAAATGGGACTCCTACGCGAACGACGACGACCTGGCGATGGAGCTGACCAACAACTTCAACTCGACCCCGGGCGGCTTCCTGGTCGATCCGAACAGCAGCTACGGCAGCTTCGCGGTCGGGCTCGGGATCGGCGCCTCGCGCAACGTCTCGGTGTTCGCTCGGCCCTCGGTCGGCACCTGGCACCACTACGCCTTCGTGCTCGACACGCAGGCGCCGGCTTCCGAGCAGATCAAGCCCTACGTCGACGGCCAGCCGGTCGCCTACAGCAAGGTCGAGAGCGGGACCGGTGCTCCCGCCTTCGCCAACGCCGCGCTCAACTTCATGTCTCGCGCGGCCGCCGAACTGAACGGAGCCGGCGACCTCGACGAGGTGGCCCTGTACGACCGGGCGCTGGGCGCCGGCACTATCTCCAACCACTTCCAGGGCCTGGTCGAGAACCAGCGCCCGGTCGCGTCCTTCCAAGCCCCATCGTCGGCGTTGGCCGGCGAGACCGTCAACTTCAACGCATCGGCCTCCAGCGACCCAGACGGCACGATCGCCAAGTACGAGTGGGACCTGGACGGCAACGGCACCTACGAGACTGACAGCGGCGCCGCTGCGGCCGCCAGCCACAGCTATCCGAACCCGATCACGGTCAAAGTCGGCCTGCGGGTGACCGACGACGGCGGCGTCAGCGCCGCCACCAGCCGCCTGCTCTCGATCGAGGGCGAAGAAGAGCCCGAAGAGGAAGTCGAACCGGAACCACGGCCGACCTACGCCGAAGGGGTTCTGGCCACCCCCGGCCTGATCGACTTCTGGCGCCTCGGCGAGACCAGTGGCTCCACCTTCGTCGACCTGGTCGGCGGCAACGCCGCGACGGCGGCAGGTGCCCCGACGCTGGGCATCGACAGCGCCGTCTTCGGCGACCCCGACAAAGCCGCCAGCTTCGACGGCGCCGACGACGCGGCCAGCGCCGCGGTCGGCGGCCTCGAGGGCAAGACCGCGGCCACGGTCGAGTTCTGGATGAAATGGGACTCCTGGGCCAACGACGACGACCTGGCGATGGAGCTGACCAACAACTTCAACTCGACCCCGGGCGGCTTCCTGGTCGACCCCAACAGCGGCTACGGCGCCTTCGCGGTCGGGATCGGGATCGGCGCCTCGCGCAACGTCTCGGTGTTCGCTCGGCCCTCGGTCGGCACCTGGCACCACTACGCCTTCGTGCTCGACACGACGGCGCCCGCGGCCCAGCAGATCATCCCTTACGTGGATGGGCACCCGATCGCCTTCACCAAGGTCGAGAGCGGCACCGGCGCCCCCGCCTTCGCCAACGCCGCGGTCAACTTCATGTCGCGCGCCGCCAGCAGCCTCAACGGCGCCGGTGACCTCGACGAGGTGGCGCTCTACGACCGGGCCCTGGACGCGAAAGCCGTCGCCGACCACTTCGAGCTCTCGGTCAACAACCTCGAGCCGGAAGCTTCCTTCAGCGCCGCGCCAAACCCGGCCGCGACCGGGACTACGGTCGACTTCAATGCATCGGCCTCGAAAGACCCCGACGGAACGATCGCCAAATACGCCTGGGACCTCGACGGCAACGGGACCTTCGAGACGAACACCGGCACCGCATCGACCATCGCTCGGGCCTACGCGACGGCCGGCGCGCGCACAGTCGGGCTCAAGGTGACCGACGATGGCGGCAAGGCGGCGACGACGGCGCGCACGGTGACGATCACCAACAGCCCGCCGACCGCCTCCTTCACCGCCGCGCCGAACCCAGTTCAGAGCGGCAACACGGTCACCTACAACGCCGCCGGCTCCAGCGACACCGATGGAGCCATCGCCAAATACGAGTGGGACCTCGACGGCAACGGCAGCTACGAGACCGACAGCGGCGCGACCGCCAGCGCGGCCAGCTCCTACGCGACGATCGGCACCCGCCAGATCGGGCTGCGGGTGACCGACGACGGCGGCGCTGCGGCGACGGCGACGCGCAGCCTCGGCGTCCTCAACAGCCCGCCGACCGCGGCCTTCACCGCCACGCCGAACCCGGCCCTGACCGGCACCACGGTTGCCTTCGACGCCAGCGGCTCCAGCGACGGCGACGGCACCGTGACCAAATACGAGTGGGACCTCGACGGCAACGGCAGCTACGAGACCGGCGGCGGCGCCTCGGCGACGACCGGCAAAGCCTTCGCCACGGCGGGCAATCGCACGATCGGCCTGCGGATCACCGACAACAACGGCGGCACCGCGACCACTTCGCTGCCGCTCGAGATCCAGAACCGTCCTCCGAGCGCCTCCTTCACCACCACCCCGCCCACGGCGCAGAGCGGCGTCGCGATCGCCTTCAACGCAAGCGGATCAAGCGACCCCGACGGCACGATCGCCAAATACGAGTGGGACTTCGACGGCAACGGGACCCATGAGGCCGACGCCGGCACGACGGCGACGACCAGCAAGGCCTTCCCCGCCCCGGGCACGATCCAGGTCGGGCTGCAGGTAACCGATGCCAACGGGGCAACCGCGACGACGACCCGCACGGTGACGATCACCAACGCGCAGCCGACCGCCGCCTTCACCGCCAGCCCGAACCCGGCGCCGACCGGAACCACGGTCGCCTACGACGCCTCGGGCTCCAGCGACGTCGAGGCGCCGCTCGCCAAATACGAGTGGGACCTGGACGGCAACGGCAGCTACGAGACCGACACCGGGACCAGCGCCAGCGCCAGCAGCAGCTACGCCACGGTCGGCGCCCGCACGGTCCGCCTGCGGGTCACCGACAGCGCTGGCCTCACGGTGACGACCAGCGTCTCGGTGACGGTGACCAACCGTGCTCCCGAACCGTCGTTCACGGCGACCCCGAACCCGGTTCTGAGCGGCTCCAACACGGTCCTCAACGCTTCGGCTTCCAAAGACCCCGACGGAACGATCGCGAAATACGAGTGGGACCTCGACGGCAACGGTACGTATGAGGTCAACGGCGGCTCGTCCTCCTCGACCACCCGTTCATTCGCCACCTCGGGCGCCCGCACCGTCGGCCTCCGGGTCACCGACAACCTCGGCACCGCGGCCACCACCACGCGCATCGTGACCGTGACCAACCGCGCCCCGACGGCCTCCTTCACGGTCTCCCCCAGCTCGGTCCCGACCGCCACCAACATCGCCCTCAACGCCGGCGGCTCCAGCGACCCCGACGGGACGATCGCCAAATACGAGTGGGACTTCGACAACAACGGGACCTTTGACGCGACCACGGCGACGAGCTCCACCACGACCTCTTACGCCACCGCCGGCGCCCGCACGATCGCACTGCGGGTCACCGACAACCTCGGCGCCACGGCAACCACGACCCGCAGCGTCACCGTGACCAACCGCGCCCCGACGGCCGTCTTCACGACCTCGCCCAGCCCGGCCCTGGCCGGCGCCGGCATCACCTTTGACGCCTCTGGCTCTACCGACCTCGACGGAACCATCAGCAAATACGAGTGGGACCTCGACGGCAACGGTACGTATGAGGTCAACGGCGGCACGACGCCGACCACGGTCAAATCGTTCAGCCCGGCTGGCGATCGCACGATCAGGCTGCGGGTGACCGACGACAACGGCGCCACCGCGGTCGACACCGAGACCCTCAGCGTCAGGGGCGCCTACAGCAATGCCGTGCTCTCGACCGCGGGGCTGACCAGCTACTGGCGCCTGGGCGAGAGCTCCGGCTCGAGCCTGAACAACAGCGCCAGCGGCTCGGACGGCTCGAAATCCGGCGCCACCTTCGGCGCCACCGGACCGCTGACCCTCGATCCGAACACGGCGCTCAGCTTCGACGGCAGCAATGACTACGCCACCGCCCCGCTCAACCTCTCGGCTACCTCGAGAGTGACGATCGAGTTCTGGCTGAAATGGAGCTCGTACACCAACAACGACGACCTCGCCTTCGAGCTCACCACGAACATCAACAACAGCAACGGCGGCTTCCTGATCGCCCCCAACTCGAGCAGCTCGGGCAGCCGTTTCGAAGTCGCAATCGGACGCAACGGCTCACGCAACAACGCCTACTTCACCCGGCCCTCGGCCAACGCCTGGCACCACTACGCGATCGTGCTCGACACGTCCGCGGCCGCCGCGCAGCAGATCGCCGTCTACGTCGACGGCCAAGCCGTGACGGTCAGCAAGGGCTCCAGCGGCACCGGCGCCGGCAACTTCGCCAACTCGACGCTGTACATGATGGCCCGCAACGGCGGCTCGTTCTTCAGCAGCTCGCGCTTCGGAGCCGGGACGCTCGATGAGGTCGCGATCTACGGCCAGGCACTTAGCGCGGCACAGATTTCGCAGCACTTCGCCGCGAAATAGCCGCGCGCGACCGGTTGCCGGCGCCGGCATGGGGCGTAAGCCCTCCTTGCTTTTGATTGGTTAGTAACTATTCGATACGGGTATCGAACATTCGTCGAGCCATTTGGGATAGAAATTGCAAGCGGGAATCCCGAATTGGCCGATTGAAGAGCAATGAAGGCGGAGGAGGTGCAGGTGTCGACCACCAGGAGCGAGCCCAGCAGATTTAGTCTCGTTCGCCTCCTGCTCCTGGCGATCTTCGCTGCACTCGCGATCGGCGCAACGGTGGCAGTGGCAAGCGGGGGTCCGATCGGACTCACCTCCGCCTTCACCGATAGATCCTCGATCGGCCTCGACGCGATCACGGCGGCGCGCCACCGCGTGCCCTCGACCCTGGACGAGCGCAGACGGGTGGCCATCCGTCGCCAGCAGCGCCAGCGCCCCCGCCCGACTCCCGTAGCACCCACCCCCAGCGAACCAGGGGCGCTCGCAGCTTCGCCCGCCCCGGCGGTAGCGGTCACTCCTCCTGGACCGGTGACCGACAGCACCGCGCCCGAGACCACCATCAGCGGCGGCCCGGAGTCAGGCGCCGCCGCGAACTCGGCCAGTTTCACCTTCACCTCTAACGAGTCCGACTCGACCTTCACCTGCGAGCTCGACGGCGGCGGCTGGGAGGGGTGCGCCTCGCCGGAGCTTCTCTCGAACCTCGCCGTCGGCTCCCACCAGTTCTCGGTCCGGGCCACCGATGCCGTCGGCAACGCCGATGCCAGCCCGGCGACGCAGAGCTGGATCGTCGAAGCAGCCGAGCCGCCGCATGACACGACCGCCCCCCAGACTTCGATCGCCAGCGGACCGGCCGCGAGCAGTACCGCCACCACCGCCAGCTTCACTTTCTCCTCCAGCGAGTCGGGATCGAGCTTCGCCTGCAAACTGGACGGCGACAGCTGGAGCATCTGTACTTCGCCGAAGTCCTACTCGGGGCTCGGCGTCGGCTCCCACCGCTTCTTAGTACGCGCCGGCGACGCGGTCGGGAACGTCGACAACTCCCCGGCGGCCTACGACTGGACCGTGGAAGGATCGACGCCGCCGCCGGACACGGTCCCTCCCAACACCTCAATCACGAGCAAGCCACCGGAGGCGACGACCGCGACGACCGCGAACTTCTCCTTCGCGGCGAGCGAGACCGAGGCCACGTTCGAATGCCGGCTCGACACCGGCGTTTGGGTGGAATGCTCACCCCCGCAGAGCTACAGCTCGGTGCCGGTCGGTGAACACGAATTCCTCGTCCGCGCCACCGATGCGGCCGACAACGTCGACGGAACCCCTGCCAGCGCCGACTGGACCGTGCTGCCAACTACCCCTCCCGCAACCGGGTGCACGACGACGGCCAGCAGCGTCTCCGCCGTTCAGTCCGCGCTTTCAGCCGCCGCGGCCGGTTCTGTCGTCTGCCTCAGCAACGGCAGCTACGGCCGACTTTCCCTGCAGGCGGCGAAGGCGGCGCCCGGCGTCACCGTGCGCGCCGCAAGCCCGGGTGGAGCGACGATCGCCGGCGCCAGCATCGACGGCTCGAACCTGACCGTGGCCCGCTTCGTCTCCACCTCCAGCATCCAGATCCAGCCCGGCTCCAGCGGGATCACGGTCGAACACAACCGGGTCACCGGCGGCGGCCAGGGCATCGACGCCGGCCCGACCTCCACCACCACCATCAACGACACGAAGATCATCGGCAACCAGCTGATCGGGCCCTTCGGCGAGGACGCGATTCACCTCAACCGCTACCACGACTCCAACGGCGACGGAATCGGAATCCTGGTCGAAGGCAACGAGATCACCAACGTGCGTGAGAACGGCAACCACAGCGACTGCCTGCAGACCGTTTGGGTGGGAGACCACATCGTCTTCCGCAAGAACTACCTGCACGACAACCGCTGCCAGGGGTTCTTCGTCAAGGACCAGGCCAGCCTCGGCG
>JBAQZI010000113.1:0-4945 GCA_049790835.1 Solirubrobacterales bacterium | reverse complement strand
GGCTACCGGCGGGCGCTGGAGACGCGCCCGGCGGCGGCGCGGCAGCCGCTGGCCCAGGTCGCCTGAGGCCAGGGCGCGCCGGCGGTGCCTCGGTACGATGGGTCGATCGACGATCCCGCCCTCTACTTCAACCGCGAGCTCTCCTGGCTTGACTTCAACCAGCGGGTTCTCGAACTGGCCGAGGACACAGAGGTGCCGCTGCTGGAGCGCCTCCGTTTCTGCGGCATCTACGCCTCCAACCTCGACGAGTTCTTCATGGTCCGGGTCGCCGGCCTGTTCGATCAGCTCGACGCCGGGATCGACGCGCGCGGCCCCGACGGCCTGGGCCCGAGCGAGCAGATCGACGCGATTCAGGCCCGGGTGCTGGAACTGGATCGCCGCCTCCACTCCTGCTTCGGCGGTGTCCTGCGGCCGGCGCTGGAGGCGGAGGGGATCCGCATCGTCACCCTCGACACCGCCAGCGCCGAGGAGCGGCGGGAAATGGACAGCCGCTTCCACGAGCAGGTCTTCCCGGCGCTGACGCCGCTGGTGATCGGGCTCGGCCGTCCCTTTCCCTACATCTCCAACCTCTCGCTCAGCCTCGGCGTGCTGCTGCGCGACCCCGATAGCGGCAGCGAGATCATCGCCCGGGTCAAGGTGCCGAAGGAGCTGCTCGGCCGCTTCCTGCCGCTTGGCGCGGACGGCAAGGCCTTCGTGCCGTTGGAGGAGGCGATCGCCGCCAATCTCGACCTGCTCTTCCCTGGCACCGAGGTGATCGACCACGGCTACTTCCGGGTCACGCGGGACGCCGACTTCACGGTCAGCGACGAGGCCGACGACCTCCTGCAGGCCGTTCAGGACGAGATTCGCCGCCGCCGTTTCGGCGAGGTCGTGCGGCTGGAGATCGCCACCGGCATGAACGCGAAGCTGCGCGAGCAGCTGATCGGCGCCCTGCGGCTCGAAGACCGCGAGGTCTACGACGTCGACGGCCTGATCGACCTCGGCGACCTCAACGACATCGCCGACGTCCCCGGCCACGCCGAGCTGCGCTACACGCCCTGGTCGCCGGTCACGCAGCCGCGCCTGCAGGGCGAGGACGGGGATCCGGTCGACATGTTCGCGGCGATCCGCCGAGGCGACCTGCTCGTCCACCATCCGTACGACTCCTTCGCCAGCTCGGTCGAGCGCTTCGTCGAGCAGGCCGTCGAAGACCCCGACGTGCTGGCGATCAAGCACACCGTCTACCGCACCAGCGACGACTCGCCGCTGGTGCCGTCGCTGATCCGCGCCTCCGAACGCGGCAAGCAGGCGGTCTGCATGGTCGAGCTGAAAGCGCGCTTCGACGAGGAGGCCAACATCCACTGGGCGAAGTCCCTGGAGGAGGCCGGGGTCCACGTCGTCTACGGGATCCCGGGCCTGAAGACCCACGTCAAGGCGATCCTGGTCGCCCGCCGCGAGGGCGAGCGGGTGCGCGAGTACGTCCACATCGGCACCGGCAACTATCACCCGAAGACGGCTCGTCTCTATACGGACTTCGGCCTCTTCACCGCCGATCCCGACATCGGCGCCGACGTCGCCGAGATGTTCAACTTCCTCACCGGCTACGGCCGGCCCGCCGAGTACCGCAAGGTGCTGGTCTCGCCGACGACGATGCGGAACCGCATCGTCGAGGAGATCGAGCGCACCGTCGCCGCCCACGAGGCCGGCGAGGAGGCGCGGATCGCGCTGAAGATGAACTCGCTGGTCGATGCCGGCTGCATCCGGGCGCTGTATGAGGCCTCGCGGGCCGGGGTGCGGGTGGACCTCAACGTGCGCGGGATCTGTTGCCTGCGGCCAGGGGTCCCGGGGGTCTCGGAGAACATCCGCGTCGTCTCGATCGTCGGCCGCTTCCTCGAGCACTCGCGCGTCTACGCCTTCCAGCGGGGAGACGAGACCCGGGTGCTGATCGGCTCCGCCGATCTGATGCCGCGCAATCTCGACAGCCGCGTCGAGCTCGTCGCCCCGGTCGAAGACTCGGACCTGAAGGCGGAGATCCTCGACGTCCTCGAGCGCTGCTTCGCCGACAACGCCAACGCCTGGGAGCTCGACGCCGAGGGGGACTGGACCCGCACCGTCGCTGCCGAGGAGGAGCGCCGCAGCGTCCAGCCGGAGCTGCGCGGGCGCTACGCGGCGCGCGCCGCCGAACAGCTCGCCGCCGCGACCAGCTGACGCCACCCCCAACCGCGCCGCGCGCCACTAGGATGCGGCCCTTGGCCCGCTTCTCGCTTCTCCCTCGCGATCGCACCTTCTTCGACCTCTTCATCGAGGCCGGGCAGAACAGCGTGCACGCGGCGACCCTGCTGGACCGGATGATGCGCAAGTGGCCGGAGGAGGCCGGGATCTCTCGCGAGATCCTCAAGGCCGAGCAGGAGGGTGACCGGATCACCCACGACATCATCAAACGGCTCAACACCACCTTCGTGACGCCGATCGACCGCGAGGACATCTACGGCCTGGCGACGCAGATGGACGACATCGTCGACTTCACCGAGGAGGCCGCCGACTTCCTCGGCCTCTACAAGATCGAGGCGCCGATGGAGCAGGCCGCGGCGCTGACCAAGGTGCTGGTCGCCTCCTGCGAGCAGCTCGCGATGGGGCTCGAGCACCTGCGCGACTTCAAGGACCTCGACAAATACTGGATCGAGATCCACCGGCTCGAGAACGAGGGCGACCGGATCTCCCGCGATGCCGTCGCCTCGCTCTTCTCCAACGGGATCGACCCGATGATCGTGATCCGCTGGAAGGACATGTTCGCCGTGCTCGAGAACGCGATCGACGCAACGGAGACCGCAGCTCAAATACTCGAGGGCATAGTCATCAAGAACTCATGACAGGCCCTGGCGTCGCCATACGGCGTCCTCGGTCGCTCGCGTGCCGAGCACGCCACGCTCCCTGCGTCCTTGTCTGGCAACGCCAGGGCCTCGTCATCAATGTCTTCTGACGTCATCCTCTTCATCGTCGTCGGCACGGCGCTGGCGTTCGACTTCACCAACGGCTTCCACGACACCGCCAACGTCGTCGCCACCTCGATCTCGACCGGGGCGGCGCGGCCGCAGGTGGCGATCGCGATGGCGGCGCTGCTCAACTTCGCCGGCGCCTTCATCTCGATCTCGGTCGCCGCCACGGTCGCCAACGACGTCGTCAACGCCGACGTGATCACGCCGACGATCGTCTTCGCCGGCCTGATCGGGGCGATCGCCTGGAACCTGATCACCTGGTCCGTCGGCCTGCCCTCCAGCTCCTCGCACGCGTTGATCGGCGGCGTCGTCGGCTCCGCCGTCGCCGCCGCCGGCTTCGATGCCGTGATCGCCGAAGGCCTGGTCGGCAAGGTCTTGATCCCGGCGCTGGTCGCGCCGGTGCTCGCCTTCACGGTCGCCGGCCTCTCGATCGGGCTGATCTACCGGATCGTCGGCAAACAGCGGCCGGGGACGGTAACCCGCGGCTTCAAATACGGGCAGGTCGTCTCCGGCGGGCTGCTGGCGCTGGCCCATGGCACCAACGACGCCCAGAAGACGATGGGCATCATCACCTTGGCCCTGATCGCCAACGGCAGCCTCGCCGCCGGCGCCGACCCGCCGTTCTGGGTGATCGCCTCGGCGGCGGCGGCGATCGCGCTCGGCACCTACAGCGGCGGCTGGCGGATCATCAAGACCACCGGCACCCGGATCATCAAGATGGATGCCGCCCAGGGGTTCTCCGCGCAGGGCGCCGGCTCGGCCGTGATCCTCACCTCCACCCACTTCGGATTCCCACTCTCCACCACCCACGTGATCAACGGCGGCATCATGGGCGCTGGCGCCGCCAAGCGCTTCTCGGCGGTGCGCTGGGGGGTCGCCGGCAACATCGTCACCGCCTGGGTCCTGACGCTGCCGGCGGCGGCCGCGATCGGCGCCCTTGCCTATGGCCTGACGCGGATCTTCGGCACGGGTGCCCTCGGGCCGGTCGTGGTCACCCTGGCCTCGCTCTCGCTGATCGTCGCCCTCTTCGCGCGACGGGCCGAGCGCGGCGCCCCGGTCGAGGCCTCCAGCGGATGATCGCGACCCTGGTCGAGGGCAAGGCGCTGCTGGAGACGGTGGTCTTCTCGGCGGTGGCCGGCATCGGCGTCACCTTCGTCTTCTCCGTCGCGATCTGGGGCGTGGCCCGGTTCGCCGATCTCAGCCGCAACGAACGGCCGCTGGCGGCGGGAGCCGCCGCCCTCGTCGGCGCCCTCGGCCTGCTCGCGACGGTGGCCGTGGTGGTCTTCGGGATGATCGTCATGACCAGCAAGTAATGGCCGCTCGGTAGCGCCGTAGACTGGATTCGTGCGCACCGCTCGCAACGTCGCCATCATCATGGTCCTGGCGCTCGCCGCTGCCTTCGCTCCCTCCGGCGACAACTTCGTCAACGCGATCTTCGCCGCCGTGACGCTGGGCTTCCTGGCCGGGATCAGCTGGATGCTCTACACGCTCAGCCGCCAAAATCAGCTCACCTTGGCGACGCTGAGCGACGGCCGCCGGGCCGTCTTCTACGGCGCTGTCGGGATGATCGCGCTGCTGATCGCCGGCACCGACAAGCTCCTCTCCAGCGGCGGCGGCACCCTCGTCTGGATCCTCCTGCTCGGCGCCTCGGTGGCGGCGATCTGGCGGATCTGGATCGAGGCGAACACGCATAGCTACTGACGTAGGGGAGAGCTGACGAAGTTGTGAGCCTGCGCGCGCCACGCGTGCGCACTTGCCTGGGACGGTTTGCCGGTGCCGCCAAGGACCGTCGACAGCGCAGGCCACAGGGAGGAAGGGACCGCGTCGGTCGAGCTGGTCGCCGTGGTCCCGTTCCTGCTGTTGGCGGTCCTGGTGGCCGTCCAGATCGCCCTTGCCGGCCAGGCGCTGTGGTCGGCGGGCGTGGCCGCCCGCGCCGGGGCCCGGGCGGCGCTGGTCGGAAACGAGGTGAC
>JBAQZI010000112.1:0-12087 GCA_049790835.1 Solirubrobacterales bacterium | reverse complement strand
GGGCGGCGCTGGCCGAGCGCGTTCGCGCCCTCGCGGTCGGCGAGCCGGGCCGGGAGGACGTGACCGTGGGACCGCTGATCGACGCGGCGGCGGTCGAGGAGTTCGAAGGCCGGGTTGCGGCGGCGCTGGATTCCGGCGCCGGCGAGCTCGCCCGCGCCGAGGCGCCCGCTGGCGCTCCCGGCCACTTCGTCGCGCCGGCGCTGCTGGGCGAGGACGACCCCGGCGCCGAGGTCAACCAGCTGGAGACCTTCGCGCCGCTGCTGACGCTGCTGCGCGTGGATGACGTCGAGAGCGCCGTCGCCGCCGCCAACGCGACCCGCTTCGGCCTCGTCGGCGCCGTCCACGGGCGCGATCTTGGCCAGGCGCGGGCCGTCGCCGCCGAGCTCGAATGCGGGATGCGGCGGATCAACGCGCCCACTCCCGGCGTCGACTACTACGCGCCGTTCGGCGGCGACGGCCTCTCCGGGTTCGGCCCGCGCGAGCAGGGCCGGGCCGCGCGCGACTTCTTCACCGCGGCCCGGACTACGACGATCGTGCCGCCATCGCCGTGAAGTAGTCGAGCGCGGCGGGGTTGGCGAGCGAGTCGCGGCTGGCCGCCTGCTCGGCCGGCGTCCCCATCAGGATCCGCTTCACCGGCACCTCCAGGACCTTGCCGCTCAAAGTTCGGGGCACCGCGTCGATCTGGAAGACCTGGTCGGGGATGTGGCGCGGCGAGCAGCGTTCGCGCACGCGGCGGGCGATCTCCTTTGGCAGCTCGGCATCGAGCTCGGTGCCCTCGCGGAGGACGACGAAGAGCGGCATCCAGCCATCGGTTCCGGGCCGCGGCAGGTCGACGACGAGGGCGTCGACGATCTCGTCGATGCTGAGCACGGCGCGGTAGATCTCGCTCGTCCCCATGCGGATGCCGCCGCGGTTGATGGTCGAGTCGGAGCGGCCGTAGATGATCGCGGTCCCGCGGGCGGTGATCTCGATCCAGTCGCCGTGGCGCCAGACGCCGGGGAACATCTCGAAGTAGGCCTCGGCGTAGCGACTGCCGTCCTCGTCGCCCCAGAAGCCGACCGGCATCGAGGGCATCGGCGCCGTCACGACCAGCTCGCCGACCTCGCCGACGACGCTGTCGCCCGCTTCGTCCCAGGCTTCGACCGCGGCCCCGAGCGCGCGCGCCTGCAGCTCGCCGCGGTAGACCGGCAGCAGGGCGACACCGCCGACGAAGGCGGTGCAGAGGTCGGTGCCGCCGCTGGTCGAGAAGAGCCAGGTATCGGCGCCGAGCTGCTCGTAGACCCAGTCGAAGCCCTCCGGCGAGAGCGGCGAGCCGGTCGAGCCGACCGCCCCGAGCCGGCTCAGGTCGCGGCCGGCGCCGGGCTCGACCCCGGCCTTCATGCAGGCGGCGATGTAGGCGGCGCTGGTGCCGAACATCGTCACCCCGGCGCGCTCGGCGAGATCCCACAGCACGCCCATGTCCGGGTATCCCGGGTTGCCGTCGTAGAGGACGATCGCCGCCTTGGTCAGCAGCCCGGAGACGAGGAAGTTCCACATCATCCAGCCGGTCGTGGTGAACCAGAAGAGGCGGTCGCCGGGGTGGGCGTCGACGTGGAGGTTGAGCTTCTTCAGGTGCTCGAGCAGGATTCCGCCCTGGCCCTGGACGATCGCCTTCGGCAGCCCGGTAGTGCCGGAGGAATAGAGGACCCAGAGCGGGTGGTCGAAGGGGACGCGCTCGAAGCTCAGCTCGGCGCCGGCGCCGGCGGCCAGCAGCTCAGCCCAGGTGGTGGCGTCGCGCAGGGGGGAGAGGTCGGGCTCGGGGTCGAGGTAGGGGAGGACGACGGTGCGCTCGAGGCTGGGCATCCGCTCCTGCAGCTCGGCGACGGTGTCGCGGCGGTCGAAGTCCTTGCCGCCGTAGCGGTAGCCGTCGACGGCGAAGAGGACCTTGGGCTCGATCTGGGCGAAGCGGTCGATCACGCTGGCGGGGCCGAAGTCGGGCGAGCAGCTCGACCAGACCGCGCCGACCGAGGCGCTGGCGAGGAAGGCGACGATCGCCTCGGGGATGTTCGGCAGGTAGGCGACGACGCGGTCGCCGCGCTCGACTCCGAGCCCGCGCAGGGCCTCGGCACAGGCGGCGACCTGGGCGCGCAGGTCGCCCCAGCTGAGCTCGCCGAGCTCGCGCAGCTCGGAGGCGTGGAGGATCGCCGTCTCGGCGTCGTCCTTGCCGGCGAACACGTGCTCGGCGTAGTTGAGGCGCGTGTCCGGGAACCAGCTGGCACCGGGCATCGTGCGCGAGGCGAGCACCGTCGAGCGGTCACCGTCTGCCCGCACCTCGAAGAAGTCCCAGAGCGCTCCCCAGAAGGCGTCGAGGTCGTCGACCGACCAGCGCCAGAGGGCGTCGTAGTCGGCGAAGTCGAGCCCGCGCTCGGCCCGCAGCCAGCGCATGAACTCGGTCAGGCGGGCGTTCTCGATCAGCTCGGCCGAGGGCTCCCAGAGCGGCTTGGGGTTGCTGGGGGCGTTCACGCCGTCGCGGTTGCTTCCGCCGCGGCCCGCTGCCGCTCCAGCTCGTGCGGGTCGTGGGAGCAGAAGAGGGTGACCTCGTCGCCATCGGTCGCGGCCAGCTCGCGCAGCCGTTCGGTGTTGGCGACGCGGGCCCGGTGGTCGGAGGCGAGCAGCCGCTGGAAGGCGTTGAGCAGCGGCGGGCAGCTCGGCGGCGTCGCGACCTGGGCGCGGTTGAAGTAGGCGTCGCCGCAGTGCAGCAGCCAACCATTGCCGGTGTTGACGGCGATGCCGGTATGCCCGCGCGAGTGGCCGACCAGCGGTATCAGCGCCACCTCGACGTCGAGGCCGGGCAGGATGCGCAGGCTCTCGAAGCCGAACCAGCGCTCGCCGCCGGTCCCGGAGCGATGCTCGGCCCAGCGCGGTCCATGCTCGAGGTGGGCGCGGATGTAGCGGCCACGTTCGCGCAGGGCGGGATGCCGCGCCGCCGCCAGCTCGGCCGCGAAGACGTGGACCTCGGCCGCTGGGAAGTCGGGCAGGCCGCCGGCGTGGTCGACGTCGAGGTGAGTGGCGACTATGTGGCGTACGTCGCCGGCGGCGAAGCCGAGCGCCTCGACCTGGGCGACGGCGGTCTCCTCGAGCCGCGGCCGTGGCCGCAAAAACGCCCGGAACGGCTGGCCGAGCCGGGCCGGGTTGCGGGCGTCCTCGCTGCCGAAGCCGGTGTCGACGAGCACGAGTCCGTCGGAGCCCTCGATCAAGAGGCAGTGGCAGACGACTTCGGCCGTCGCCAGCGGCCCACCCTCGCCGCCGATCAGGCGTCCCCCGTGCGGGCACAGCGACCCGCAGCTGAGGTGGTGGATCCTCATCCCGCGCGCAGTCTAGTTCGCACTATCGTTCTGATCGCGCCGGAGTGGCGGAATTGGCATACGCGGTCGGCTCAAAATCGACTGCCCTCACGGGCTTGTGGGTTCGAGTCCCACCTCCGGCATCACGCGTCTGCACTTGTGCATCCCATGGATGTACTGGAGCAGACGCGTGGCGTCAGGCCGGTTGCGCGGCGCCGCCGCCCGGCGTCGCCCCGGCGCCGTAGTCCTCGCCCGAGCCGATCGGGCGCTCCTCCTCGACCTGCCACTGCTGGTTGAAGCCGTAGAGGGCGAAGGCGATGAGGACGATCTGCAGCAGGCCGAGGACCACGACCAGGGTGCCGACCAGCGAGGAGGAGAGGGCCGCCTCGTCGAAGCCGGCCTTGTCGCGCGAGAACCAGCTGCCGGCGCCGACCGCGCAGAAGATCGCCAGGATCATCGAGAGCGCGGCGGCGACGGGGAGGATCCCCCGGCTCCAGCGGGCGACGAGGAAGGCGAAGAACGCGTAGAGCAGCGCGTAGATGGCGCAGACGAGCCCCATGCCGCCGCCGCCCTTGAGCAAGGACCAGCCGCCGATCGTGACGAGGCCGGCGATCACCGCCGTCGCCAGCAGCAACAGGGCGATCACGAACTTGGTCGTGATCGACCCAGCTTTCTCCCGATTTGGCCGCCACAGTTCGTAGCCGGGCCTCACCTCTCCTACAGCCATGCCGTCGATCATAGAATCTGTCAGCGACGATGCCGCATTGGTCGCGCGTTAAGCCCCGCCAAGGGGCGCCACGCGGGCGTGGTGAAATTGGCAAACACGCTGGCTTTAGGTGCCAGTGCTCGAAAGAGCTTGGGGGTTCAAATCCCTCCGCCCGCATTGCCGGACCGCGGCGAGCCACCGCTCGTTACGATCCGGCTCCCTCTGGGGCAGTGGCCCAACTGGCTAAGGCACCGGTCTCCAAAACCGGCGATTCCAGGTTCGAGTCCTGGCTGCCCCGCTCTTCCTCCCACGCCCTCACCGGGCGGACTCCGTTTGGACGGACGGATTTGCTGGCACCGCGATCGTGCGAGGGGTGCCGAAGGGTTTCCAGGCCACCATTCCCAAGACGTTGCCGCTCGCGTTGTGAAGGCCGTAGCCTCTTCCCGATGAGCGATGGTCGCTCCAACGAGGATCAAACGATGTCCTCACGGCCCCCTTGCTGCGCCCCGGATGCGGAACGTGGGCCATCTGATGGGCGAGCCGGGGCGCCTCGCGCAGCGGGAGCCGGAGGCGAGCAAAGCCCCCCGGATGGCATGGTGCTGCTGCCCCCTGCGTCGTTCAGGGTCGGCAGCAACGACCGCTGGGCGTATCCCGAGGACGGCGAGGGGCCGGTGCGCGAGATCTCCCTCGACTCCTTCTGGGTCGACCGCAAAGCCGTTTCCAACGAGGCGTTCTCCGCCTTCGTCGATGCGACCGGGTTCGTGACCGAGGCGGAGCGGTTCGGCTGGTCGTTCGTGTTCGCGGGGCTGCTGCCTGACGACTTTCCGCCGACCCAGGGCGTAGTCCAGACTCCGTGGTGGCGCAAGGTGGAGGGGGCCGGCTGGCGGCACCCGGAGGGTCCGCGGTCGTCGCTCGACGGTCGCCTCGATCATCCCGCCATCCATGTCTCCTGGAACGACGCCCAGGCGTTCTGCGCCTGGGCGGGCAAGCGCCTGCCGACCGAGGCCGAGTGGGAGCTCGCCGCCCGCGGAGGGCTCGATGGCAAGGCCTTCCCTTGGGGAGATGAGCGCGAGCCGGGCGGCGAGCACCGGATGAACGTGTGGCAGGGCGCCTTCCCGACCAAGAACACCGAGGCCGACGGCTATTACGGAACGTGCCCGGCCGACGCCTTCCCGCCCAACGCCTATGGGTTGCACAACGTCACCGGCAACGTCTGGGAATGGGCCGCGGACTGGTTCGATCCGGAGTTTCGCCGCCAGGACCGAGACCACGGCCCCCGGGGGCCCGCCACGGGCGTCCTCAAGATCCAGAAGGGCGGCTCATACCTCTGCCACGACTCCTACTGCCGGCGCTACAGAGTCGCCGCCCGGCTGGGCAACACTCCTGACAGCTCGACCGGCAACGTCGGTTTTCGCTGCGCCCGCGACGACTGACGCTAACCCGGCCCGCAGCGCCCCCTCACCACGATTTCATGCGAAGCGGGTGATGCTCGGCTGGCCGGACGCCCCTAGCCTCCCCTTCGATGGCTTCCAGCACCGATGCACAGTCCCTGAGCGACGAGCAGCTGGGGGAGATGATCGGGCTGATCGGGGGCGCCGACAGCATCGAGCTGAAGCTGACCGTTCCCGAGGGCTCGGCGCAGTCAGGGAAAGCCGGACGACACGGTGGTCAAGCTGCGACCGGTCGACCCGGGTGGACTATCCGGGGAGGTGCGCGCTGCGGATGACTTCGGGGTCGAGCTGGACGCCATGCCCGGCGGCTTCGTCTGTTCGGGGTCCTTCGAGGGAAGGCTGAAGAGGCGGGACATGTGATCGAGGCCGTCGAGGGGAGGCGGCCGCTGCAAGAGCTGTTTTCCGAGCAGCAACGCGCCTTCTGGCTCGCCGCGAGATCACCCGGTGGGGGTGATGCGCGTCCGATGGTCATGCATACGGTAGACGCCAGATGAACCGCAACCCCGACCGAGAAATACAGGGCAGCAAGCCGCGCAGGCGCCATCGCGCCATCGTCTGGCCACTGATCGTGATCGCGTCGGTGCTGCTGGTCTTCTCGATCTCCGCGAACTGGGTTCAGACCCAGTTGCTGGAGACCGACGAGGTGACGGCAACGACGCAGGAGATCGTCACCGACGATGACGCGCAGGAGCAGCTCAGCATCTTCCTGGTGGATCAGCTGTACGCCACCGTTGACGTGCAGGGCCAGATCGAGGAACGGTTGCCGCCACCGGTCCAGCCGCTCGCGGCTCCCATCGGAGGGGCGGTGAGGCAGCTTGCCGCCGACGCCGCGGCGAGGGCGCTCGCCGATCCGCGCGTAGGGAGCCTGATCTCCACCGCCGTCGCGGGGGCGCACGAACAGTTCGTCCAGCTGATCGAAGACGAAGCCCAGTACACCTCGACTACCGGCAACGAGGTGACGATCCAGTACGGCGACCTCGTTGCCGACCTCGCGGTGCGCCTCGGCCTGGACCCAGCGACGATCTCGGATATCCGCGCCATCGTGCAGACCTTCTCGGCGGACCTCCGGGAAGGCCTGGGCGCGGCGCAAACCCGGCTCGTGTCCGCGCGAGCCGGTCTGGACGAGGCGCAGGAGGGCGAGCTGAGCCCAGAGCTGCAGCAGGACCTGACGGAGTTCCGCACCAAAGCCGCCGGGCCGCAGAAAACCATCGCGGGCCTCCAAGAGGAGATTCAGGGCGTCGAAGACAAGGTCCCCGCCGAGCTCAGGAGCCGTTTATCGGACCTCGAGAGTCGGCTGGCCGACATCGAGCAGCGCCTGTCCGGGCTTGGGCGGCTCACCGGCGCGGTGCTCAACGACCCGACCGAGGCGAATCAGGATGCACTCGACGCGGCGCTCGCAACGTTCGAGGCGCAGATCACCACGCTGCTCGAGCGGCAGGTGGTGCAGAACCCTGGTCAACTCGTCGTGATGGATACGGATCAACTCGACGCGGTGCAGAGCATCGTGAGCGCGCTCCGCAACCTCGGCATCGTCTTGCCGTTGCTCGTGCTCCTGCTATACGCGACCGCATTCTGGCTGGCAGTGGGGTGGCGCTCCCAGGCGCTGGTGGCGGCCGGCACCGGAATCCTCGCGGCGACGCTTCTCCTCCTGCTGGCGCTGCGCGTGTTGGGCGCCGAGCTCGTGTCCTCGCTGGCGAGCTCCGAGAGCGTCGAACCGGCGGTCCAGAGCGTCTGGGACGCGATTTCCGGTGGGCTGCGCGAACGGGCGCTGTTCATCCTCGTCATCGGGCTGGCGTTCATCGGCGCCGGGCTCCTGGCGGGCCCGGGGCGCCACGCCGTCGCCCGGCGACGGCAGCTAACTCCGTATTTGCACAGCAGCCGCGCCGCGGTCTACTCGGTCCTAGCGGGCATCCTCCTGCTCTGGTTGGCGTTCATACCCGCGATCGACAACGTCGGGCAGGTGATCGCGATCGTCCTGCTCGGGGTGCTGGCAGTGGTCGGCGTCGAGGCGTTGCGGAGACAGACGGCTCGGGAGTTCCCGGAGCGCCTCGACGTTCATGACCACCCGTGATCGATGATGACTTCGACGCGGCGTGGAATAGCTTGACGCCTAAGAAGTCCGTGGCTTGCGGGCTGTTCAAGTGGCCAGAAAGCTGGCCCCGGTGGAGAGGAAACCAGGTGCCCGGACTGACCGGGTTGGCCGACTCTGTATCAGGTGGGGATTCGTCCGTTCGCTGGCGAGTCGGCCGTTCCCCGGTGGTACTTCGGCCGAGTCCCCGTTGAGCATTCGGCGGCGTCGATCCGGCGTCCCATCTCGGCCGCCCGCTTGGGGCACGCAATGAGTCAGGCCCTCCTCTTTTCCCTGGCGGCGGCCCTCAACCCGACCCTGCTGACCGCCACGACGGTGATGTTGCTCCTCCCGAACCCGAAGCGATTGTTGCTCGGCTATCTCCTTGGCGCCTACATGACCAGCATTGCCCTGGGGCTGGTGATCGTCTTCGCCTGGCAGGACTCAGGCGCGGTCGATACCGCAGAGAACACGCTCAGCCCCGCCGCCGACATAGTCCTCGGGCTGATCCTGCTGACGGTCGCCTTCGCGTTGCGTTCGGGTCGTCATGAGACGCGTTTAAGTCGGCACAAGGAAAAGAGGGCGGAAAAGCAAAAGAAGACGCCGCGCTGGCAGAAGTCCCTGAGCAAGGGCAGGTCCCGGGACACCTTCGTCGTCGGCGCCCTGCTGACCCTTCCCGGTGCCTCCTATCTAGCTGCCCTCAGCGAGATCTCAAAGCAGGATCTAAGCGCCACCGCGACTGTGCTTTCCGTGCTCGGCTCCAACATGGTGATGCTGGCCATCCTGGAGATACCCCTTCTGGGATACGCCCTCGCGCCGGACTGGACGCGGCAAGCGATTCGGGACTTTAGGGAGCTGCTGAGCCGCCACGGAGAACGAATCTTGTTCATCGGGGCCTTGGCCATGGGCTTCGCCCTGGTCGGGCGGGGACTGGGGGAGCTGCTGATTTAGACGTCAGTCGACTCCCGCCGACGACGCGCAGCGTCGGCTGCCGATCGGAGACCGCAAGACCCCGTTCGAATCGAACCGAGACGGTTCGCTCGGTTCAGCTCGCGGCGGCTCCGTCAGGTCCGAGCACCAGCCAGAGGCCGCCGAACTCCTCGACGTCGTGGCAGAGGATCGTGCCGGGGGAGTCGTCGACGTAGTAGTAGAGGGGCTGACCGGCGTAGGTGACCTGCAGCTTGCCGTCGCTGCGTTTCGTGGTCCCGAGCAGACTCGCTTTCGCACCGCCGCCGGCTTGCGGCTTTCCCTTGGTGAGGAGCGGTGGCCAGGCCCTGGCGCAGGCGCCGTAGCACTCGGCGCGCCTCGTGTCCTCCTTCTCGAAGAGGTAGAGGGCCTCGCCCTTGCCGTCGGCGATCACGCGGCCGTACCGCGAGTCGACCACCTTCACCCGGGCGCCGCTGGCCGACATCGACGTCTCCGCCTTCATCGCCCGATCGGAGGCCAGCTTCTTGTCCTCCTTCATCGCCTCATCGGTCTTCGTCATCGCCGGGCCGTTGGAGTCCGATGCGTTGTCGCTGTCGTCCGTGCCACCCTCGCCGCAGCCGGCGGCGATCAGGGCCGCCGCCGCGAACGGAAGAAGAAGTGCCAAGCGCCTCATCGCCATACCTCCTAATCGCAGGGTCACATGGCGCCGAGTATCCGCCCGCCTCCTTACGAGTCCCTTACGGAATCGGGATCCGTAAGGGACTCGTAATCGGTGCTTGGCAGAGTTGGCCGCGTGATCGCGCTGATGGCATTCGCGTTCCTCGCGGGGGCCGCGACGGCGCTCTCTCCGTGCGTCCTCCCGGTCCTTCCCGTCGCGCTCTCCGCGGGGGTCACCGGCGGTAGGCGGCGCCCACTGGGCGTCGTCACCGGCCTCGCGCTCTCGTTCGCCTTCGCGACCGTCGCGCTCGTATACGTGATCGACGCCTTCGGCCTCCCCGGCGACCTGCTTCGCAACCTCGCGATCGCGGTCCTGCTCTGCTTCGGCGTCTCGCTGCTGGTGCCGCCGGTCGCCGCCCGCCTCGAGGCATTGATCGGCCGCGTCGTCCCCGCCCCGCGCGCTGCGGGCGGCGACGGTTTCCTCTCCGGCCTGCTCCTCGGCGGCAGCCTCGGCTTCGTCTACGCGCCCTGCGCCCGGACCGATCCTGGCCGGGGTGATCACCGTATCGGCCTCCCAGTCGTTCACCGCGGGGCGGCCGGGCGTCGCCTTCTCCTACGCGATCGGCAGCGCCATCGTCCTCTACGGCCTGATGATCGGCGGGCGGCGGATCGTCGCCCGGCTCGCCCCCCAGGCGGGCCGGCTGCAGATGGCGATGGGCGCGGTGATGGTCCTCGTCGCGCTGCTGATGGCCGGTCAGTACGACACGCGCTTCCAGACCGCGATCGCCGACGACCTGCCGGCGTTCGTCGTCAATCCGACCAAGGAGCTGGAGGAGGACGAGGCCGTGCGCGAACAGCTCGCCGGCCTGCGCACCGAGCGACACGGCGTCGGCACCGTCGCGGCCGCGGGCAGCACGGACGCCGACGCGGCGCTGGCGGTGCTCGGCAAGGCGCCTGAGTTCGCCGGCATCGAGCAGTGGCTCAACACCCCCGCCGGCCGGCCGCTCTCCCTGCGCGAGCTGCGCGGCCAGGTCGTCCTGGTCGATTTCTGGACCTACACCTGCATCAACTGCATTCGCACCTTCCCCTACCTGAAGGCGTGGGACGAGCGCTACCGCGACCAGGGGCTGGCGGTCGTCGGGGTCCACACCCCGGAGTTCCCCTTCGAGCGCGAGGCCGGCAACGTCGCCGACGCGATCGAGCAGAACGACCTGCGCTACGCCGTCGCCCAGGACAACGACTACGAGACCTGGAACGCGTACGCGAACCAGTACTGGCCGGCGAAGTACCTGGTCGACGCCCGCGGCCGGGTCCGCTACGCGCATTTCGGCGAGGGGGACTACGAGGAGACGGAGGCGGCGATCCGCGAGCTGCTCGCCGAGGCCGGACGCCGGCCGGGCCCAGCCCGGGCCAAGGCGCGGGCGGAGTCCGCCTCGGCGTTGGTGACCACGCCCGAGAGCTACCTCGGCTCGGCTCGGGCCGATCGCTTCGTCACCGGCCCGCTCGCTCCCGGCACCCAGACCTTCGAGGCTTCGCGGTCCCGACTCACCCCCGACAGCCTTGCCTACGAGGGGAGGTGGCGAATCGACCCCGACGGCGCCACCGCCGTCGCCGGCTCGCGGCTTCACCTCGCCTTCGGCGCGCGGAAGGTCTTCCTGGTCCTCGGTTCGAACGGCGCTCAGCCGCGGCGGATGCGGCTGCTGCTCGACGGCGAGCCCCTGCCGCGGCGCCTCGCGGGCGCGGACGTCGACGGCGGCATCGCCACGATCCGCCGCCAGCGCCTCTACCGGCTGGTCGAACTGCCGCGAGCGGGGCGACACGTGCTCTCGCTGCGGCTCGATCCCGGAGTCACCGGCTACGCCTTCACCTTCGGATGAGCGCCGAGCTTGGGAGAATGGGACGCATGGCAGGCCCCGAAGCTCGCCGCAGCGTGCTCGTCGTCGACGACGAGCCGACGATCGCCGAGGTCGTCTCGCGCTACCTCGAGCGGGCCGGCTACGCGGCGACGACCGCCGCCGACGGGCTGGAGGCCATTCGCCTCGTCGCCGAGCGCCGCCCCGACCTCGTCGTGCTCGACGTCATGTTGCCGCAGCTCGACGGCCTGCAGGTGCTGCGCCGTCTGCGCGAGGGGGGCGATGGCCGGGTTCCGGTGATCCTGCTGACCGCGAAGGGCGAGCAGGAAGACAAGCTCGCGGGCCTGCGCAGCGGTGCCGACGACTATGTCGTCAAGCCTTTCTCGCCGGGTGAGCTGGTCGCCCGGGTGGACGCCGTGCTGCGCCGGGTGCACCCGCCCGAGCAGGAGGACGTCGAGCCGTTGCGCTTCGACCAGCTCGAGATCGACGGCCGCGGTCGCCGCGTCACGGTTGCCGGCGAGGAAATCCAACTCTCTCAGCGCGAGTTCGACCTGCTCAGCTTCATCGCTTCCCATCCCGGCCAGGCCTTCTCCCGCGACCAGCTGATGGACCGGGTCTGGGATTCCGCTCTGCTCTGCGACACCAGCACCGTCACCGTCCATGTCCGCCGCCTGCGGGCAAAGATCGAGCCCGACCCCGAGCGCCCCCGCTTCATCCATACGGTGTGGGGCGTCGGCTACAGGTTCCAGCCATGAGCCCGTCGCTGCCCGGGCCTGCCGCCAGCTCGGCGCGCTTCGGCTCGCTGCGCCGCCAGGCCGCGCTCACCGCGGTTGCGGTCGGCGCGATCATGCTCGTGCTCGTCGCCGCCGCCCGGATGATGTTCGTCTCCGAGCGCGACGCGCTGCTGGTCTCGATCCTCGTCCTCGGGATCGGCATCGTCACCCTGCGGATCGCCGCACTGGCCGAACGCGAGCGGGCCCGCGCCGCCGCCGAGGCGACCCGCCGACAGCTGGTCGCCGCCGTCTCCCACGACCTGCGCACGCCGATCGCCTCACTGCGACTCCTGGTCGAGGCGGTGGACGACGACATCGTCGACGAGCCG
>JBAQZI010000111.1:0-24360 GCA_049790835.1 Solirubrobacterales bacterium | reverse complement strand
GCCATTCGCCGTCTCTGAGACGGCGACCGGAGAGGTGCCCGAGCCGATTGCTTCGGCGCTCAGCGGGATTTTGGTTCCGTAGGAGGTCGTGGTGCCGTATTCGAACTGGTAGGTGGTGGCGGCGCCGTTGGGGTTAACGGTCGCTTTCAGCGTCGCTTCGCTGGCTTTGACGTTCGTGGCTGCTTGGGTGGTGGCGCTCGCTTTTCCTGTCATCCACCACTGGATGCGATGGTTGGCCGCGTCCGCCACCCAGATCTGGTCGCTGGAGTCGATGACGATGCCCGCTGGAAAGTTGAGTTGGCCGTTGTCGCTGCCTTTGGAGCCGATCCTGCTCAGGTATTCGCCTGCGGCGCTGAACTCCTGGATGCGGTGGTTTTCGGTGTCGGCAACCCAGATGTGGTCGTTGGGGTCGATGACGATGCCCACCGGGAAGCCGAACTGACCGTTGCCGCTGCCTTGAGAGCCGAACTGGCTGAGGTGTTGGCCTGCGGCGCTGAACTCCTGGATGCGGTTGTTGCCCGCGTCCGCCACCCAGATGTGGTCGTTGGAGTCGATGGCGAGGCTCCTCAGCCCGTTGAGCTGGCCATTGCCGGTGCCAAAGGAGCCAAACTGGCCCAGGTATTCGCCTGCGGCGCTGAACTCCTGGATGCGGTTGTTGCCCGCGTCCGCCACCCAGATGTGGTCGTTGGAGTCGATGGCGAGGCCGGCCGGGCTGTTGAGCTGGCCGTTGCCGGTGCCAAAGGAGCCAAACTGGCCCAGGTATTCGCCTGCGGCGCTGAACTCCTGGATGCGGTGGTTATTGCTGTCGGCGACCCAGATGTGGTCGTTGGAGTCGACGGAGAGGGCGGCCGGGCTGTTGAGCTGGCCGTTGCCGGTGCCTTTGGAGCCGAGCTGGCTCAGATATTCGCCTTCATCGTCGAACTCCTGGATGCGGTTGTTTTCGGAATCGGCGACCCAGATGTGGTCCTTGGAGTCGACGGCGAGGCCCACCGGGACGTTGAACTGGCCGCTGCCGCTGCCAAAGGAGCCCAAGGCGCCAATGAAGGCGACTCCCGGCCTTGGCGTCGTCAGCGTCTTGTCGACGCCATAGGTGGTGCCGAGTTCGTTCATGGCGACAATCCGGTAGTGGTAGGTGGTGTTTGCGCTAAGGCCGCTCACGGTCTCCGGGACGGCGACGGGAGAGGTGCCCGAGCCGATTCCGTTTACTGGGTTCATGCTGGGCGGGATTTTGCTGCCATAGGAGGTGGTGGGGCCGTATTCGAACTGGTAGGTGGTGTCGACGCCGTTGGGATTGATCCTCGCTTTCAGGGTCGCGTTGGTGGCATTGACGCTCGCTGCGGCTTCGGTAACGACGTTCGGGGCGCTCGGGACCGCCAGCGGTTTGGACAGGTCAAGCAGCGGCTCTTTCTCCCCGTCTCCTGAGGTGTCGGTCCAATCAAAGTTGCCCCCTTCGACGATCTGGTCGCGAATCTCTTCGATGTCTTCGCGCGATTCGGGGTTCGACTGGCTGGCGAGAAACGCGGCGGCGCCGGCGACGTGGGGAGAGGCCATCGAAGTGCCGGAGCTAGAGCCGTACTGGTTGCTGGGAAAGGTCGAGACGATATCGACCCCCGGAGCGGCGACGTCGACGACAGTGCCGAAGTTGCTGAACCCCGCAAGGGGGTCTTTCCCTTCTTTCGCGCCCGGCAGTCCGTCGAGGTCTTCGACCGCCGAAACCGTGATCACGTCCGGGTGGTTGCCGGGAATGTATTGAACAAGTTCGCTCTCGTTGCCGGCGGAGACTACGTGCACCACGCCAGCGTCGAGGGAGCCTTTGATCGCTTCGTTGAAGGCTACGCTGAAGGTTTCGTTCCGGTAGCTCAGGCTCGAGTTCGCAACCTCGATCTGGCTCGCGTTCGCCGTAACCCAGTCGATCCCGGCGATCAACTCGGAGAGGTTGCCTTCGCCTTTGTCGTTGACCACCTTGACGCTCCACAGGCGGGCACCGGGTGCGACGCCGACGACCCCTTGAGAGTTGTCGATGGCGGCGATCGTGCCGGCCACGTGGGTGCCATGGCCGAGGGCGTCCATCCCTCCCGCTTTGCAGGTCGCGGGGAAGGACCCACCACAGTTGACCTGCGAGACCACGTCGAGGTCGAGGTGTTCGGCGTCGATGCCCGAGTCGAGGACGGCGACGTCGGCGTCCACCCGTTGGTCGTCTTCCTCGTCGATGTCGAACATCGGGTTGGCAGTGGCGAAGATCCGGTCGATTCCCGTCGGGACGGTCTGGGAGGCGACGCCGCCGCGGACGTCGTGCTCGACGGAGAGGACCGAGCGATTCTTCCTCAACGCTTCGACGGCACCCTTGGGAAGCTCGGCCGAATAACCGTTGAGGGCGTGGCGGTAGACGAAGCCGAGCTTCCCGTCCTGCTGCCCGGTCTGGGCGCGAGCGCGCTCTCCGGGGTGCTCGACGGAGTCCTTGAGGACAACGATGTAGCGGCCGCGATCCTCGTTACGTGGAGTCTGCGCAGCCGTGACGGTCGTGCCGAGGATCGAGCAGAGGCCCAGAATCGCCAGAGAGACGACGAAGCCTTGAAGTGGCATCGAAAGACCGGCGCGAAACCCTGCCTGCGGCATGAGCATTCCTTCTCTCCTTGAGGATTTACGACGCGGCCCTACCGTGGACCGCTTTTGCGACGTTCGCCGATGCTTCGGGGTCGCGCCTTACGAATGTCGCAAGTGGGTTTTAGGGCTTCGCAGATCGCAGCGAGGGCGCTGGCTCCAGCCGCTGCAGTCGCAGCGCCGTTTCCACCTCCGCCGTGCAGGCGCTGAGGGGCCGGCCGATCCGCTCCTCGATCGTGTCGAGGCGGGCCTTCACCGTCGGCCAACTGATGCCGAGGGCGGCCGCTGCGGAGGAGACGTTGCGCCCTGCCCGGAAGTAGGCGCGCAGGGTCTGGCGCAGGGCCTCGCCCCCGTCGTGCTCTTGGGCAAGCGGCAGCAGATAGAGCTCTTCGAGCGAGCTCGCCATCACGTCGTCGCTGAGCGCGGAGGCAAGCAGGGTCACGTCGGCGTAGCGGACGACGCGCTCGGGGCTCTGGATCGCGACCGGCAGCGCCGCCCGTGCCTGGCGGTGACTGAGGTGCCAGCCGGGGAATCCCCGGCCCGGCTCGCCGAGCGCCAGGGTGACCGTGCCCGGCAGGTGCTCGGCGGCGAAGCGCGCCACCTGATCGGTGCCGAGCGGGTGGCGGCCGCCGAACCAGGCCCAGGCGGTTGCGCTGTCTGGGCGGACGTGGAGAACCTGGCGATCGAGCGCCACCGCGAGCCGGCAGAGTGACTCCCTGGCGCCGGGACCTGTGGCCAGCAGGGCCAAGTGCCATGCGTCCAGCTCATAGCGGAGCCTGCTGGTGTCGGCGATCTCGCCGTCGAGCAGGGCACGGACCAGCTCCAGGCGCTGCTGGTCGGTCCCACGCGAGCGTCCCTCCAGCTCCTCCGCATACTCGGCGGCGACCGTGTCGATGAGGTTGTCGAAGAGGGCGGCCTCGACTCGCAGGGCCTTCCGCAGCTCACTGCCCGCGACGGCCCCGTCGGACCTCTCGGCCTCGCCGATCAGGAAGTCGGCAAACAAAGCGTGTCCGGCCACGTAGCGACGAAGGACGGTGTTGAGAGCGACGCCGCTGCGGGCTGCGTGGCGCGCCTGGGCAAAGAGCTGCGGCGGGGGCTGGGGGCATTGGCGCTGGGTGAGGGCCGACAGGGCATAGGCGATGGCCGCAGCCACCGTTTGGCGCAGCCCGACGACATAGGTGGGATCGTCTACCGAAGCCGGGTCGGAGACCCCGTAGACGCGGGCGAGCGTCGCCCGCTCGAGCTCGCCGCGACGCTCGCGCAGACCCTCGATCAGGCCGGGCGCCGAGCTCACCGCACCTTGCAGCTGCGGGTCAGGGTGGCGCTGAGAGCCTTGCCGCCAGCGAAGGCGAAGGTGGTGCGGGCCAGGGGAAAGGTGGCGACGGTGAAGCCCTTCGGCGCGGGACACGATGCCCGCAGGAAGCCGCCGTTGTGGGCGGTTCCCCTCAAGTTGAGGCTGAGGCCGGTCACATAACCCCACTGGGACGTCACCGCGGGCAGGGACGCGGAGAGCACGGTTCCGTAGGTGCCCTTGGTTTCGCGAATCAGGAACGGAAGCGTGTAGGAGGTCGGTGCCGGCTGGGTGCCGTAGACGTGGGCGAGGATCGCCCGCTTGCCGTTGTAGGTGCCGTTGAAGGCGTAGACCTTGCCCCGCGATGGGAAGGGCGCCTGCTCGGGCAAGAGGACGTTGGCGCTGAAGCTTCCTTCGCCGACCAGCGAGCGGCCGCACGCCTCGAGAGCGCCTTCGGTCGTGGCGGGCTGGATCTCGTCGATCCGGCAGCTCGGCAGCGAGCCGGGAGAGACGCGGCCGTAGCGGTTGATCGCGATCGTGATCCGCTGCAGCTGCGGAGCGGCACCGCCGCCGGTGGTCGAGATCTGCCCTCCCATCGAGACGTTGACCGGTATCGACGTCGAGCGTGGCAGCGCCCGCGGGGTCAGCTTTCCGTCGAATGCGACCCGCAGGTGCCCGCGCTGGACGACCTCCGCCCCGGCCCCGCCGCAGAGCGCCAAAAGCAAGAGGCCGATTCCCAGGCAGACGGCGATCGGGGTCGGCCCGATGAGACGCAACCGTCTCATCGGCCCCGCCTCTTTCCGCGCGTCGCCGTCTTCTTCTTGCCCTTCTTGCATTTGACCGAGAGCTTCGGGCTCAGGGTGTGAACGCCGTTGTTCTGACCGACGAAGCGCGCCGCGCCCCGCGCCTTGGAGCGGCAGAGCTCTTCGGAGTTGACGAGGATTCCGCGCTTCTTGCCGCCGAAGATCGTCATCGTGAACTTGGAGACCGGGGCGTCGGGGAGTCCTTCGCAGGTTCCCCGAAGCCCCCGGCGGTGGGAGTCGATGCGGCATTCCAAGACGATTGGGAGCCCCCGGCCGCGCAGGACGGTGACCAGGTCAGGCAGCGGGTTATCTGAGGAGCGCAGATAGACCGGGCCCTCCAGCGGCTCGGAGAGCAGCGGGGTTTCGGCCCGCGCGGTGCCGATCGCCGAGGCGCCCGGGCAGGCCTCGGCGGCGAACTGGGCCCGGGTGCAGATCTCGCGGATGTGGTTTTGGGCGAGGAAGAGCGAGGGCGGCAAAGTCACCGCAGCGGCGGCGATGTTGGCATCGCCGGCCCGCGGGGTCACCACCACCCGCAGCCGCGGGTAGGCGCCGCGCCTGGTCGGGCCGGTGGCGTTCAGGGCCAGAGCGGGTGAGAGCTCCAACGAGGAGCAGTCGGAGAGCTGGAAGGGCACCGTCGCGGTGGCGGTGGCGCTGCGGGGGTTGGTGAACGGCACGTCTGAGCCGGTCAGGGTCGAGGCGATCTGGAAGGGCGCGCAGCTGGTCGGGTTGACCATGAAGCCAGGGCGATCGATGTGCACCCTGATGTCGCGCAGGCGCAGCGGGATGCCGGCAAAGATGTGGGGGATCGGGTCCGAGGAGCTGGAGTCGATCGTCACCCGGGCGCTTCTGGGGTCGACCGCGATCGCCGAGCGGACGACGATCGTGCCGAGGTCAAAGGGCCCGACCACCGCCGGGTTGATCGCCACCACCGAGAGCGGGGCGCCGTGGTAAGGGCCGGCGAGGTAGAACTTCCCAGCCGAGTAGGCCGGGGCGAGGCCGGCCCCGTAGCCGGAGTAGGTGCGGCCGATCTCACTCGCCGCCGGGCAGCTGGGTGCAGCCTGCTCGGCGAAGCCCTGGCGCCCCTTCGCCGCCGCGATCGCCTGATCGGGGCAGAAGGGGACGCCGGCGATCCGGCCGAGCAGGCCGGGCGGCAGCTGGGTGGAGTAGGAGGTGATCTCCTGCTCGGCGTCGGTGCGGGTGAGGTGCAGGTAGAAGGAGCTGGGAGAGCCGGCGCTGGCGTTGATCGAGCCGGCGACCGCGCGCGGTGCGAAGGGGGCGCCGCCCGATGGGCAGGGTCCGCCGCCGACGCCGCGCAGGACCTGAAAGGAAGTGGGTTCGGTGCGCGAGAAGGCCGGGTCTGACCAGGGGCTGATCGCGATCCGGTTGACGTGGGTGCCGCAGACCGGCGGGCTGACCAGAGGTGCGCGCTGGCCCTCGCGGAATTCGAGCTTCAAGTTGGTGTAGGGGAGCTGGGGGAGGGCCTCGAAGGTGGCGATCAGGCGGCCGCTGGCGGGGTCGGCGTCGAGGCGGCCGGGGGCCTTGACGACGAAGCCCCGCCCCGGGGCCTTGGCGACGAAGTAGAGGCCGTAGGGGGAGGCGAAGGGGTTGTCGTAGGGGGAGGCGATGAACAGCGAGCCTTCGAGGACTTCGTCGACCAGCGGCGTCTGCACCGAGCCGACGCCGATCTTGGCGGGATTGGGGCAGCCCTGCCCGGGGGCCGAGGTGGCGCTCTCGGCGGCGAACTGGGCCGGGGTGCAGGCGCCGAGGCCGGCGCCGAGAGAGGGATTGATCGTGATCCCCTCGGCCAGGGTGGCGACGGCGCGCCGGGGCTGGGAGGAGAGGCGCTGGTCGGGCGCGGTCAGCCCCGACTGCCCGCTCATCAGCCGGATGGTCAGGCCCGAGGGCGAGGAGGCCAGCGCGGTGACGGGAACAGCCGAGGCGCCGAAGGAGAAGGGCAGGGTGGCGCAGTTGCCCGGCGCCTGGCTCTGGGCCACCGCGCTGACCGCCCCCGGCGATCCCCAGGGCGAGGCGGTGAGCGCGAAGCGAAGCGGCGCCGTGCAGTCGGTCGGCATCGTCAGGTAGGAGCGGACCAGCTGGCCCTCGGCCTCGGGATCGATCGGGCAGCTGCCCAGCGGCGTCTCGGGATCGAGTGCGTTGAGGCAGGCGCCGCGCTGGCCGTCGTGGCCACTCTCCCACGGCGTCCCCCAGAGCTCGAGGTCGAGCGCTTCGATCGCGACGATCTGGGTGATGTTGGAGGCCGAGAGGGTGATCCCGTATTCGCCGCCGCCCTGGCGCACGGTCGGGGTCAGGGGCAGCGGCGCCCCGAAGGGGCGGGCGCCGAGCTGGTAGGGGCGCCCGGGGGCGGGCTCGAGGTTGAACAGCGCAAATGCATGGCCGGCGCCGCCCGTTTTCAGCTCCAGCAACCCGACCTGGGAGGCCTGATCGCAGCCGCCGGCGAACTCCGCCTGGGCGCACTGGGGCACGGCGCGGGGGTTTTCGATCATCCCCGCCGCCAGCTCGAGGTCGAGCTGGCGGACTTCGCCACCGCCGAAGCCGGCGTGCAGGCGCAGGGCGTAGGGGTGCGAGCCGGCTTCGGGGGTGCCGCTCTGTTTGAGGAAGGAGGCCTCGAACCCGGCGGCGCCGGGTTGCAGGGCGAAGGCGCCCGGGGCCGGTGCCGGCAGGGCCAGAGCGAGGAGCAGCGCCGCGATCGCGAGCAGCCCGCGCCTCATCGCCCCCCTTCCCCGCGCTTGGATTTGCCGTCCCGCTTGGACTTACCGCCCTGTTTCTTTGACTTGCCGCCCCGCTTCCTGGCCTTGCGCACGCACTTGCCCTTGCGCTTGACAAAGCCCTTGCGACACTTGATCGCCGGTTCGGCAGTGACCTTCAAGGGCGGGTTGCCGGGGCTCGGGGTCAGCGTGCCGGGGTTGGGGTCTTCGGGTTCGGAGGGCAGGAACTGGCAGGCGTCGCCGACGCAGGCGATCGGCTTGCTCGCTTCCGGAAAGCCGCCGCCCACGCGGGCGTCATAGACGTCGGCGAAGCCGCCGTCGGCGCCGACGAGCGACTCGGAGGTGAGGAAGAAGACATCGTTGCCGCTGGCAGAGGCGTCGAGGAAGGAGGCGCCGGCGGCGCTGCGGCCGCTGGAGACGAGCGCGACGCAGCCGCCCACCCGGGTGCAGCTGCCGGCGCCCTGGGCCTCCCACTCATAGACGTCGGGGTCGGCTTTGGGCGGGGAGCGGTCGACGTCGCGCAGGGCGAGGTCGTCGCCTGATTCGAAGAACAGGCGGGTGCCGTCCTCGGAGAGGGCGCGGGGCTTGTAGACACGCAGTGCCGACGGGGCGGTGCCGTTGGGATAGGCGCCGGGGATCGTGGCGGGTCCGAGGGGCTGTTCCGCGTAGGGGTTGCAGGAGGCGCAGGTAAGGCGGTCGGCAATCGCGTCATATACATAGACCTGACGAAGCGGCGCGCCGGGGACGCCGGGGCCGCCGCCGTCGCGCTGGCGGTTGTCGAAGCCGGTCAGGCGCTGGGTGGCGAGGAAGGCGAGGTGGCGGCCGTCGGGGGTGACCCGAGCCGCTCCGGTGGCGGGCGGGTAGTTGAGGGTGTCGGCCGCGTCGGCGACCTTGACTGCGTCGTCGAGGCCGTGGCGCAGGAAGAGACCGCCACTGGTCAGGTAGTAGACCCACTCGCCGTCGGCCGAGGCGCCGAGCACTCCTGCCAGACCGCCGGCGGGAGTGAGGTCGGTGGCGGTGCCGCCGGCGTCATAGCGGTAGAGGTGGCCGGCCTTGCTGAAGTAGGCGTGGGCGCCGCTGGCGGAGGCCGCCTCGAAGCTCCCCCCTTCCCCAGCCGCGGTGTCGACCTGCTTCGTGGTGGCGCCTTCGCGCAGGTAGAGATTGCCGGCATGGGTGAAGTAGGTGCGGGCGCCGTCGGTGGAGACCGCGCCGGCCGGGGCGGCGAGCGAGGCGCCCGGGGTCCCGGTCACCTGGGCGGGCAGCAGGTTGATCAGCGCCAGCCCGGCCGCCGACCAGCGGTAGAGGTTCGGCCGCGACGGATCACAGCCGCCGCCGAGCGGCACCGCGACCGCGTCGGCGGTCAGGGCCGCGCAGGTGGAGAGGATCCGTTGCGAGAGGTCCGGCGTCGCCCCAGCCAGGCGCATGTCACCTTGGGCGGTGGTGCTGGCCAGCACCGCACCACCGGGCACCCGCAGCGAGTAGCGCCGCGGGCACGGCGTGGCGCCGGCGCAGAGGCCCTCCAGCATCAGCGCCGCGGAGAGGTCGGGGGCGAAGAGCTGGAAGGGCACGCCGTCGGGGCTGGGGCCATAGGCGCCACCCGTGGTCGGGACGGTGACATTGGTGGTTTCCCAGCCGCTGGTGCCGCGACGTGAGATGTATTGGCTGGCGGGCGGGGCGCCGGGAGCGGCAGTGGTGAAGGAGTAGGAGGAGCTGTAGGTGAGGGCGGAACCGGGGGCGGCGGCTTGGACGACGCCACCGCCGAACACGGCGCCGGGGCCCTGTACCTCTCCTCCTCCTTTCTCGGTCGGCGAGATCAGCTCCCAGCCGCGGTCGTCGAGCATGAAGGTGGGGTCGGCGGGCGCGTCGGAGAGGAAGACGATCGAAGCGCTGGTCACCGTACCGCTCGTGTTGGCCGCCTCCAGGCGCAGGCGGTAGCGGGTGTTGGCGGCCAGACCGGTGGCACTCTGGGCGACCTGCACGGGCGAGCTGGCGGCGCCCAGGGTCGGCTCAGTCCCGGCCGGCGCATTGGCGGCGCCGGCGAAGCCGTCTTTGCCGGCGGCGAGATTCGCCTCATAGGCGTTCTCGGTCAGATAGGAGAAATGGTAGGTGGTGACCAGCCCGTTGGGGTTCACGTCCCCCCGCAGGCCGGCGGAGCCGACATCGACCCCGACGGTCCACAGCGGACCCGGGATCGGCGCCCCGGCCGCGCCGGCAGCCGGGGCGCCGATCGAGAGTCCCAGCGCCAGTGCAGCCCAGGCGCTAGCGAAGCGACGCACCTACCAGGCTCTCAAGATCCTGGCCAGGGAGGAAGCGGAACGCGGGCGGCGATTGTGTCCCGTGCCCTTCTTTCCCTTCTTTCCACCGCGGTGCCCGCGGCAGCTGTTGCGGACCACTGGCCGCGACTCGTAGCGGCGACCGTTTTGGGCGGTGAACTTTGCCGTCGCCCTCTGCACACCTTTGCAGAGGTTGCGCGAGTTGACGATCAGGCTCTTCTTGCCGCCGAAGAGCCGCAACGTAAACTTGCTCACCGGCGCGTCGGGCACCAGGTCGAAGGTGTTGCGGATCCCGCCGTGGACCGAGTCGGTCCGGCCCGCCAGCTCGACTTCGACCGGCTGGCCGTCCGAACCCCGCAGCGCCGCGACCAAGTCGGGCAGCGGGTTGCTCGAGGAGCGTAGATACACAGGTCCCTTGAGCGGCTCGTCCAGGAGCGGCGTAATCGCTTCGGCCGATCCGTAGACGGCGCCTTGCGGGCATTCCTTGGCGGCGAACTGCACTCGCGTACAGACAGTGCGGATGTGCTGCTGTGCGAGGAAAGCCGAGTGCGGTAGCGCCACCGAGGCGCGGGCGATGTTGGCGTAGCTCCCCTTCGGATAGGTAACCGTCGCCGTCAACTGCTGGTACTTGGCTCGCTTGGTGCTGCCGCGCAGCTTCAGCTTCAGCCCTGGCTTGAAGCCGAGCGCCGCACATTCGCCAACCTGGAACCGACTGGACAACCCAGCCTCGGACGTCAGCCCGATCGCCGTCGCCCCCAGCGTCAGCGGTTCGCAATTGGTCGGGTTGAGCGTGAACTGGTTGCGCGTGATCTGCACTTCGACCGAGCGCACGTCAAGCGGGATTCCGTACAAGATCGTCGGAATCGGATCGGACTTGACCGACACCTGCGCCGTGACGGGATTGATGTAGAGGGCGTTGCGGATCACCACCGTGCCGAGGTCGAACGGCCCCGCTACAGCCGGGGCGATCACGACCATGCTCACCGGTGCGCCCTTATAGGGACCAGCGAGGTAGGCCTTGCCGGGCGCGTGGAATGGGGTCGGTCCGGCGCCGGCGGCGGTGTCGACCGTGCCGACCCGGGAGGCGGCCGGGCAGCTGGGGCTGCTCTGCTCGGTGGCGCCTTCGCCTGGGTGGCTGCGGGCGATCGCCTGCTGGATCGAGACCTCGGAGCAGTAGGGGACGCCGGCGAGGCGCCCGGTCAGGCCCGGGGGCAGCGTCGCGTTGATGCCCTTCAGTTCCTGGCTGCCATCGTCGCGAGCAATGCGCAGGACGAAGGGCGAGTACGCCCCCGCCTTAGGAATGACCGTGCCAGCCGTTAGGCGCGGAGCGTTGGGTAGGCCGGCGACGCTCTGGGCACAGTTACCGCCGCCGGGGGCGGTCGCGGTCGCGAAGCTGTCGCTTCGCGATGCCGGTGGCCCGGACTGCGGCGCCGACCAGGGAGTGAACTCGGCGATGGTCGTCTTCGGCCCGCAGGTGGCCGGGGTGCGCAGCGAGGCGCCGGGGCCCTCGAAGAACTTCAGCTTTAGGTCCTCGAAGGGCAGCTGCGGGTTTTCTTTGAAGACCGCGGTCAGCTGACCCGTGACCGGGTCGGGGGTGACCTTGCCGGCGAGCTTCGCCGAGAGCCCGATTTCGTCATTGCGGACGGCGATGTAGATGGCCAGCAGCGAGTTGAACGGGTTGTTGTACTGCTTGCCAAGGTAGACGCCGCCCTCGATGGTCTGTTCGACCAGGGGCGATTCGATCGTCACGTTGCCGATCTTCGACCCGGTGGGGCAGGCGACCGGCTTGCCGTCGAAGCGGATCGCGTAGGGGGCGGCGTGATCGGTTTCGATCAAGCCCATCTGTTTGCTGGTGCAGGCCTCCAGGCCGTTGGCGGCGGAGGGGTTGACGGTCATCCCCGCAGGCAGAGTGACGGTGGTGTCCTTCAGGTGGGCCGCGGCGAGTGCTTCGGGGGCTGGGTCGCCCTGGCTGTCGGTGCCAACTAGGCCGTGCTGGGGGATGTGGAGGTTGAAGTCGAGGCCGGTCGGGGCGTCGGCGACGTTGGTCGTCGGCCGCCCTTCGAAAGTGGGCTCGAATTCGAGGTTGTTGCACCCGGTCAGCGCCGGTGCCGTCGTGGTCGTGGTCTTCCAGTCGGAATCGCTGAGGTCCGGGAAGCCTTCCTCGTCGAAGGCGCCCGGGTGCTGGTAAGAGGCGAGGTTCAGGCTGACCACGTCCGGCACCCCGGTGCAGCGGGTCGGGTTGGTGATGAAGGGCGTCGCCAATGACCCGGCGTCGGTTGGCTGCTTGCAACCGGCCGAGCGCCAGCCGGTTCCTTCCCACGGTTCCGTCTTGGCGCCGTAGGAGCAGAAGGTGAAGTAGGTGACTCCATAGAGTTCTGGGTTCTGAACCGGCCGAGGTATCAACGCGGTGACAGTGAAGTCCTGGGGCCGGATCTTCGGCCGCAGGACAACCGTTGCGCCCGAGACGTTGACCGGGCGGACCGCGAATGCCGCTGGATATCCGTCTTCGGCTTGGATCTTATAAACCACCGCTTTTTCATCCGCGCTTACGTTGGTGGGTCCGAGATTCACATGCGCGATACCAACGGCAAATCGCTCTGGGCAGGTACCGGAGACGACTTGACCGATTTCACATCCGCCCGGCAGTGCGGTCGGGTTGGCGACGAATCCCGGCGGCAAGCTAATCGCCCCGTCGCGGGCGTTCTCGAACGGAGCCTCGATGAAGGTTCCTAGAGCGAACGTTTTTGGCTTGACCGCCTTCTTGACGAAGTCGAAGGCGGTCGTGGCCTTGAAGGGATGACCTCCAGCCTGGGTGTAATCGGCCCCCAGCTCGTCTTCTGAGCGGGCTTTGAAGCTCGCCGGGATCGCGCCGAAGACGAGCTGGGGGCCCAGAGTCAACGTCTCCTGGCCGATGCCGGCGCTGGGCGCGCCGCCACCGAACGCGGTCACGGTCACCGTCGGCGCTGCCGGCAGCGTCGCGTCATCGAGGTCGACCCCGATGCTGAGCAGCGGCAGGGTGTCGTTCGCAGCCACGCCGGTGGGGGAATAGGTGCACGTCTTCGGCGTCAGGAAGCAGGTCCAGCCCGATCCGCTTCCTTCGTTGATGCTCATTCCCGCCGGCAGGCCCACCGTCACGTTAACCGGTGCCGTGGTCGCCGCGTCGCCACTGTTTTCCACAGACACCTGGTAGGTCATGTAGGAGTCGCCCCGGTTCAGAGTCGAGGGGGTGTGGGTGACGACTGGCGTCAGGGCGGGGGCGGCTGCGGCGGCGCCCGGGGCGAGCAGGCCCAGGGCAATCGCCAAGGCGCCGGCCAGAGAGCCACGCAGGCGCTTACTCGTCGTACTTGCCTTGTCCCGCTTCATCGTCCTGCCCCCCGTCCGGAGCCATTTCGGCTCTTTTTCTTCCCCTTGCCCGACTTGTGCTTGCTGGCCTTGTGGTGCTTGCTGGCCTTGTGCTTCTTCCGCTTCTTCACGCACTTGCCGTTGCGCAGCACCTTCTTCTTGGCGCACTTCTTGGGCTTCACGTTGCCGCTGCCGGTGAAGCCGGTGCTACCGGGGTTCAGCGGCGGGGGCGGGGCCGGGGGCATCACCGGGCGGCAGGTGTCCTCTGCCGAGCAGGACGGCACGGTTTCCCGCTGCGGGAACCCGCCGTCGACCCGCGCCGCATAGAGGTCAACCGCGCCGTTATCGAGATCCTGGGGAAGAAGCGTCGCCCTGGTAGCGAAGAACACAGAGGCCCCATCAGGTGAGATGAAAGCTTGTCCGAAGCCGGCATATGAAACGCCGGTTGCCCCGGTGGCGCCGGAGACGAGACTGAGATGCGGCGTGGCGTCGTCATCCCAGAGGTAGACGTCTTCCGCGGCATTGGTGTCGTCCACCAGCAATTGCTCGTTCGTCGTAAAGACCACCTTCGAGCCGTCCTCACTGGATACCCGACTCGCCTGAAGCGCATCGGGCGCGGCGGACTCGATGTTGCGTCCGTCGATTTCAACCCGCTCCGCGGCATTCCCGGCACAACTCAGGCAAGCCAGCAGCTCGCTGTCGTCGTCGTAGCGGTAGAGATCGTTAACGGAGTCCTGATCCTCGGCCACGAGCTGCTGGCTCGAGACGAAGACCAATACGCGGCCGCCGCTGACGGCGTAGGCCGGCTTTCCTCCCAAATTACCGTTCTTGTTGTTCCTCCATAGACGCGGATCGTCCCGGGTTTCTTCGACCGTCCCCGGCGCCAAAGCGGCAACGAAATGGGTGTGGCCGCTCGGCTGACCGTCGTCGCGCTCATAGACATAGAGGTTGTTGGCGCCGGCGTTCCCCTCCGGCGCGAGGCGTCCTTTGGCGACGAAATAGACCCGCGATCCATCCTGCGCGAAATCGACGACGCCGACCACTTCGGCACCGGACCCGACCATCGGGTGATCGCCGGCGACGATCTCCCCGGCCGAAACCTGAACGACGTTCGGCTGTCCCGACGGCGGCGTGGAGTCGTAGAGGTAGAGGTCGTCGGTCGCATCGCCGTCGGAGTCGGTGAGCTGTCGCGAAGTGCTGAAGAAGACCGTCGAGCCGTCAGCGGAGGCGCCCCAGTAGTTATCGGAGCCGCCATCGCAGGTTGCCGGCGGCGTCTTGACGCAGACCGGCAACTCGGTGGCGGGGGCGCTGTCCACACGTTTGATGATCCGTGCCGGGGCGGTAGCCGTCAGTTTCGCCGGTTCAAAGAAGGTGCCTACCAGCGCGGGAGCCGAGACCGTGATCGTCTGCCCAGCGATCGCTGTGATCGTCGTCCCCGCGGGCAGGAGGGCGGGCACGAAGAAGCTGGACGCCGTGATCGACTGGCCGACGGCAAAGGATCCGCTGACATTGGAAATCTGGGTGGAGCCTGCGGTCAATTTGCCCGTACCGGTGCTCAAGCAACCGTTTGCCGGCGCGTCGGGCCGAGCGCTGAAGTAAACGACCGAGCCGTCCGCGGAGACGGCATTGGTCTTGGGCCCACGCTGTGCGCCGAGGCTGGCGCCGCAGGTACCGCCGATAACTCCGCCCCCGCCCGCGGAGTTGAGCAGGCTCACCTCGGGATTCTCCGTGCCGGCGCCGCTGACTTGGTACAGGTTGGACACACCGGCCTCGGAGAGCAGCGGCTCGCCCGGGAACAGCGTCGAACCTCTGCCTGAGAACACCAGGGTGGAAAGGTTCGGGGAGCCTCCCTGGAAGTCGAGGTCGAAGTTGCCGATTCGATCCAGGGGCGAGAGCACCGGCGTGATCGGGACCAAGGACCCGTCGAGATTCCTCACCGCCCACTGCGCGGTCTGCGGCGCAGGGATGATTCGCCAGAGACGCTGCGTTACCTCGGCGTTGCCCAGGCCGCCGATGCCAGGGTCTCCTACGGTAGATCCGGGGTCGCCCGCCATCGCCTTCGGCGTCCAGCCATCCGCTCCACGCTGGGCGATCGTGGGCGTGATGATCCAGGGAGCGGCCTGCTGGTCGCTGCCGAAGGTGATCGACCTGAAGGCGACCCGCTCGCCATCATCCGAAACCGTCCCTGCGGGGAGCACGTCGGCCCCCTGACTGTCGCCGGCGCTGACCAGCTCGACGAAACGCCCGCCGGAACGCGATGGGGCAACGAAGTTCGGGGTCCCCCTGGTCGTCCCGGAGGGATTGCTGGCGACGAGGCGGAATTGGTACTCGTGGGAGGGATCGAGGCCGTTCTTGGCAACCACAACGTCCCCGGTCTTGGTGCCGCGCCCGGCCGATATTGGCGCCACCGGCGCCGTTTGCGCGTCGGCGAAGCCGTCGCCACCTTTCGCGACATCGGCCTGGAAAGCGTCCTCACTGACGTACTCGAAGAAGTAGGTCGTGCTGGCGCCCTGAGCGTTGATGCGCCCGCTGAACGTCAGGCTCGGCGACGTGGGCGGTGGCCCACTCCAGACCGCGCCTCCAGTGGTGACAGCGGGCGGCGTTGCTGCCGTCGTGAACTCCTGGGGCGCGGTGGTAAAGGTGGCCCCCCGGTACGAGGTTCGGGCGACCAGCCGGTACTCGTAGGTGCGCCCCAGTTCCAAGCCGTCGATTTCGCCGCTGACGTCACAGATAGCTGCCTCTTGCTGCGTCGAGCAGGAACTCGACTGACCTCCGGCCGAGCCGTTACCGATGTTGATCGCCGCACTCGGAGACTGGACCCACTCGGTAGTCCCCTCCCTGCGGTACTCGAAGTTGTAGAGGGTTTTGACATGTTTCAACGTCGCCGCGGGATGCACAGTCGCCTCGAGGCTGACGGTCGTTGCCCCCACCCCGGCCGTCGAAACCGAGCCGCTGGGTCCTGAAATCTCCCCGAGCCGGTAGATCCGAGATCTCTCCGTTTCCAGGCCATAAGACGTGGCCACATAGAGCCTCGATCCGGAACTCGTCGATACCAGGCCCGAGATTCCTGCGATGAAGTTCGCCAATGCGGTATCGCCCTCGACGCCGGGCTCCCCGCCGGTGTTGGGCAGCAAAGTATCGACCAAGCCGCCGTCACCCCCGTTGGCATCGGGGTCGATTTTCAGCACCCGCTCCTGAAAGCCGCCGAAACCGCCGGGTGCGGGCGGGCCGGGGAAGGTGCCCACGACCGGGTTTCCTTGTCCGCGTTCAAATGGCTTCACCACGTAGAGAAATCCTTGCCCGTCCGTGGCGACGTGCCTCGGCCCATTGCCCTCTCCGGCATCTCCGCAGAGATCGGCGCAATCGAAGGTTCCCTGTGGAGTGATCACATTGCCGGACTGGGTGAATTTCTGAACCCTGAGACCCCCTCCACCCAATCCCGCCGTCCTTGGCTCGACCGTGTAGATGTTCCCGGCTGGATCCTCGGTGATGCCCGCGAGCTGGAATAGGGCGAACTGACCAGCACCGGCCCCAAAGGCTCCACGCTGACACTCGCTCGCGATCACGCATACCTCGAAAGCGCCGGACCCCGCCTGTATTACGTCGACGGTCCCGCCGAGCAGCGGCTCCGTCACCGTGGCCACTCTGAGCTTTTCTTCATTGAAGCCGTCCATGGCGAGGTCGGCAAGCGCGCCGGTGAATTCGACGTTCCAGGGGCCACCAACGGGGCCGCTGACCTCGATATTCGCCGCGCCACCGACGTCAGGGAGGGCGGCGATGGCAGCTTCCACGGCCGCGGCATCGGCGTCAGCGGGCAAGGAGTCGGTCGTCGTCGATGAATTTTCGAAGGCGAGCGTGAAGGTGCCCCCGGCACCCGCGGGGTTGAGGCTGATCCTCTGAACCTCGTTGAGGTTGGAGGCTCCGCTGCCGCCCGGCTTGACGACGTCCCAGCCGAAGGCGCGCACAAAGTCGCCGTCGGCATCGAACTCCTGCACACGATTTTTTTCGATGTCCGAGACGAGCACTTTGCCGGCATTGGGGGCTCCGGCCGGCGCCACGGTCAGGACGGGGTTTTGGAGGGCGAGGACGCCGCCGGCGTGCCCTTCTTCGCTGCCGGCTTTACAGACATCGCCATCGGCGGCTACACAGACCTCGTATCCGGTGCCGGTGTCGCCCGGGCCAGAGCTGACGACGTCCCGGCCGAAGGCGCGAACAAATGCACCGGCCGCAGTGAACTCCTGGATGCGGTTGAACCTGACGTCGGCGACGTAGACATGCCCGCTGGTTTCTTGCCCGGTGGTTTGGTTCACCGCGATGCCGGCCGGCGCCCACATCGCGCCGCCCGTAGCGTCACTGGTGCTGCCGGCCTGGCAGTTGGTATCCACGGTGCAGACCTCAAAGCCGGTGCCACCCCCGAGGTCGACGTCCTGCCCCCAGGCGCCGATGAAGTTGCCGTTCTGGCCGAACCTTTGGATTCGGTTGAGTTCGCTGTCCGCTACATAGACGTCGCCGGTCTGCTCGTAGACCGCGACGCCCTTTGGACCGTCATTGCCGAAGCGCCCGCCGGCCGATGAGGGATTCGTGGCGCCGAAGTTGTTGCCCCAGTAGGCGTCAACCCCAAGTGAAGCCTGAGCGCGAGGAGCCGCGAGAAACAGGAGGGGGACGAGCGCGAGCGCGAAGCCGAGCGCGAGCGGGGCGCGTCGCGGCGTCGCGACAGCGGTACCGATTGCCTCCATGGAACTACCCAGCCAGTGGCTCGGTGCCTTCGGGTGGCGTCTCACGTAACTCTCTCCTTGTCCCGTGGCCGCCCCTTGCCCCAAACCCAGCCATAGTCGTATGGGTTCCCTAGCTTGACCGGGGCGGCCGTTTTCTCTCTCCTGCTTTCCGAGCATCCCGCATCCTTGCCGGCGCGGACCCTTGCTCCTAAGCGAAAGGAATAAGAACACAGACGGACCATGCTGTCAAGCCAGGTACGCCGGGGGGGCGCGGTCTGTGCCTTGAACTGCCTCTGATTAGGCTCTAACATGCGATTTAGGATCGACTAGAGGAGAGTGGGAATTCTCATATACCAGGTCGCCTCCGTACCACTTGGAAGTTTCTGGGTGATCGACGCGAGCGGCACAGAGGCACCGGGATATGGTCCGCCAGCAATGGTGCGAACTCCATGGGGGGATGCTGCTCGGCTGCGGGATAAAAAGCTGCGGCCGGGGCGGGGGACCCCCCGGGAGGAGGCCGAGCGCAACCAGCGCGAGCGACTCTTCGCGGCGATGGTCGCGACGGTGGCCGAGAAGGGCTACGAGGCGACCACGGTGGCCGACTTGGTGCAGCTCTCCGGCGTCTCCCGCAGCGCCTTCTACCGCCACTTCGACGACAAGCAGGCCTGCTTCCTGGCGGCGGTCGAGACGATGGTGGAGCCGGCCCTGACGAAACTCGGCGGCGACGAGAGCGCGCCGCCGGGCATGGAGCGAGCGCGGCAGGCGTTCCAATCGACGATCGAGCTGATCGTCGACCAGCCGGCGGCGGCGAAGATGTGCATCGTCGAGGTCTACGCCGCCGGTCCCGAGGGGGCGGCGCTGGTCGACCGTTCGATGGACCAGGCCACCGCGCTGGCAGCGACGCTGCTCGAGCAGGTGCCCGAGCGCAAGGGCCTGCCACCGGAGCTGGTCCGTGCCCTCGTCGGCGGCATCCAGAAGACGATCCACAAGCGCCTCTACCGCGGCCAGGAGCAGGAGCTGCTGGAGCTGGCGCCGCAGCTCTGGGACTGGCTCTTCTCCTACCCGGTCCCCCCCGGCCCGCTGAAAGCGACGCGGCGGCGGGTGGTGAAGGCGGTGCCGTTCGCCGAGCGCCAGGCCCAGTCCAACCCACCCGAGCGGTTGCTGCGGGCGCTGGCCGCCGTGGTCGCCGAGAAGGGGTATCCCGACACGACCGTGGCCGAGATCGTCGAACGCGCCGCGACCTCCCAGCGCACCTTCTACGAACACTTCAAGAACAAGGAGGACGCGATCGTGGCGGCGCTCGACAGCGGCTCGGCCCACATGCTCGCCGCCGCCCTGCCGGCCTTCCGCCGCGCCCCCGACTGGCCCCATGCCGTCCACGACACCCAGGAGGCGATGTTCGCCTTCGGCGCCGAAGAGCCCGAGTACGCGCGGCTGGGCGGGGTCGAGATGTACGCGGCCGGCAAGCGGGCGCTGGACCAGCGCGAGGTGGTGACCGAAGGCATGGAGGGCCTGCTGGCGCCGGGCTATGAGCTGAAACCCGACACTCCGCCGATCGCGGCCGAGGCGATCGGCGGCGCCCTCTACTCACTGCTCTACGACCACGTCAACAAGAAGGGCCCGGAGACGCTGCCGGACCTGGTGCCGACGCTTGTCTACGTGACCCTGGCGCCGTTCCTCGAGCGGGACGAGGCCTATGAGGTGGCGATCGGGTAGAGGGTGGCGCCCAGCCTCACGGCCTTGAGGAAATCCGTGAGGGAATGTTGCCCGAGTGGCCCCAGGGAGGTCAGGCGAGCAGCTCGCCGACACGCGCTCGCACGAGGCTGGCGCGCTCGGCACCCAGCGGGCCGTAGGCAGCCGTCGCTCCGTCCACCGCATAGTCGAAGTACGGCTCCCCGTAAAGCTCCGCGAGCTCGTCTTGGACATAGGTGCGAAGAGCGGACGAAGCAGACCGGACTTCGTCGATCAGGTCAGGGCGGCCGTCGATCAGAGTCAGCACGTCGTGGATGTCGAGGCTTGCGAGCAAGTCTCCGCGCCCCCGGCCCTTCCAAGCGCAGAGCTTGGTCGCCACGAGCAAGGGTGGCGTGGCGGCACGAATCTCGGCGCCCGAATCGATAGCGAGGGTCGCCGCGGTCGAGATCGCCTCCTCATACCACGGGTTGGAGAAGCCGAGGATGCCAGGGTCGGTCGGCATAACGTCCAGAACCAGTCGCGGCTCGGCGCTCCTCCAACGGCATAGAACCGGCTCGCCCGCCGCCTCCTGCAGACCTCGCTCGCGCAGCCGATCGCCGAGCCGGTAGTACTCCGCGCGAGTCGCAATTTCGCAGACCACATCGACATCGTCGGTGGCGCGAACTGGGGGAGCGGCTGGCTCGGTGATCCAGAGATGGACGGTGGCACCGCCGACGAACACGACTTCGTCGAGCAGAGGCCCAAGGACCGCCGCGGCGGCCTCCAGCTGCAGCGCGCTCATTGGCTCATGGCCGCGGCCCGGTTACGGAGCATCCTCGAGAGAAAGTCCCCAGCGACGCCCCGGATCCGAGTATCGCCAGCTCTCAGGCTATCCAGCAACGACAGGATCTCCCCCAACTCCGGCCAGCCCTCGACCGCCTCGGGCGCAGCGGGGTGCAGCGGCTTGATCGCCTGTCCCCGCACCTGACCGCGGGCGCAAGGCCACACCGGCGGCGGCTCGTCGACCGAGGAGCGAATCGCGCCCGCCATCGGCTCCGCCGCCCACGCCGCCGGAACCCCCGGCACGAGGGCTCCCAGCTGGGCGGTGGCAACGAAGCGCAGCGCGTGGAGCGCGAACTCCTCGAAATGAGGAAGGTGAACCTCACGGCGATCCGACGAATACAGGTCGGTGTCTTTAGCGCGCTCCAGCGCCCGCTGCACCACTGGGTGTGGAACCCGGAGACGCTCAGCGAGCGACCGGTAGCTCCACCGCTCGTCCCGAGCGAGCAGTCCGGACAAAACGTAGATGTCGGCACCCTTAACCACCCTCCAAATGTATCATGTATCGATACGTCATACGGCCGGACAACAAGGAGGACGCGATCGTGGCGGCGCTCGACAGCGGCTCTGCCCACATGCTCGCCGCCGCCCCGCCGGCCTTCCGCCGCGCCCCCGACTGGCCGCAGCGGGCGCTGGACCAGCGCGAGGTGGTGACCGAAGGCATGGAGGGCCTGCTGGCGCCCTCTACTCCCTCCTGTATGACCACATCAACAAGAAGGGCCCGGAGACGCTGCCGGACCTGGTGCCGACGCTGGTCTACGTGACCCTGGCGCCGTTCCTCGACCGGGATGAGGCGTACGCGGTCGCGATCGGGTGACCAGGTGTACTGGCGCTAGAAGCCAAGCCCTGCGAAGAACCGCTGCACCACGTCAACAGCATCAGCCCGCAGCTCTGCCGCGTTAGCTTCGGGCTGAGCCTCCAGTGCCTGCTCCGCATACCCAACTGACCCGCTGTCCGCGGTCTTGGCGTAGCGCTCTCTGACCTCGACGAAGGTCGTTCGCAACGACTTGAGGTCATCTGCAAACGAGCCGTTGAGCAGGCGATGTGCCGCCTGCTCCGGCCCCCCAGCACGGTTGTGCTGCAGGACGTAGACGAGGTCGTAGTAGTCCTTCGTTGCGGCGCGCGTGCGCGCGGCAACGCACTTGGAGAGCAGATAGCCCTCAAGGCCGGCAAACCGGACGCGCACCGTGACCCTGGTCTCATCGGCAAGCTCGCCGCTCAGTTCCTCCCACGCGAAGTCACGGGCCACGTAGCCCGTGCCGCGAAGGTTCGCAGCGGTCAGGGCTTTGCATCCACGTGGCCGAATGATCTCTTTCTCCCGATGCTCGGGCAGGTCGCACAGGAACTCCAATTTCACTGGCATTCCGTCGACCGGGCCGCGCCACCTCCAGCCATCCTCGCTCAGGTCCGGGTCGAAGCCCAAGCGCTTTAGCCCCCGCTCCACTCCACCAAGGTCAGCGTCAGGATCGACGTGGGTTATGAGCAGGACATCGACGTCCGTGGTGCCGAGATGCTTAGGAACCAGTCCGTCGTCGCGAGCGAGAACCTCGGGCACCAGGCCACCGAGAACGACGATGAAGGGACTGTCGTCTTTCAGCTCGTGCAGGAACCGCACCAGCGCAAGCTCGGCACGGGCGCGCGCCTCGGGAGAGCGCCGTTCATCCATCCGCGCCCTCCTTCGCATTCGTCCTGGCGGGGTGCAACGGGTCGATGAGCTGATCCTTGACGTGGTCGGCAACATCTCCCCCACGTCCGCCGAACGAAGTCAGGTCCGCGAACAGCCGGGGGGGGCTGACGACCGGAATATCGTCAACTCGCTCAGCGAGCGTGAGCAGGCGCGGGTCTGCCGCCCAGAAGGTCACTCGCCCGCCCTCGTCCACTTCTCGCAGGCCAGCCTCCTCGATCGCGTTACTGAGCGGACCGGCGAAGTCCGCATCGGAGATATAGAGGTGCAGACTGGGCGTCGTCGTCGCGAAGGGGGCGATGAGCTCGAGACCCGCCCATCCGCTGACGGCCCAGCCAGCGCCGTGGTCCAAGGCGGGGCCAAGATCGTCGCGCAGGAGTGCCATCAGGTCACGGGTCGCGCGATGGGCTATGCGCGTCGCGCGCGGGACGTCGGCAACCGTGGCTGACCACGCAGCCAGCATCTCGTCCGCGTCGACGAGCTCTCGATGGGCCCCACGTCCGCGGGTAGTCCCCCTCTTGGCGGTCCAACCCTGGCCGTCGAATGCCTTGAGAACGTTGGCAGCCTGGGCGACTGACCAGTCGCCCGCCTCCGCCAGCTCGGCCACCCGCAGCGGGCGATCTTCGCGGGCGAGGATCACCTCCGCGAGGGCGATCGCCGACCTCGACCACGTGAAAACGCGAGACGCGCTCGCATCCTGGGGCAGCTGCGCAGGTTCACGGATCACGATCAGCCCGTCCGGTCCGAGGATGCGCACCTGACCGGCCTCGTCAGCCCAGTTCGCATCGCGGTCTCGGAGCCACTCGATCGAACCGGGAGAAAACCGACGTGCGAGGAGAACGAGATTCGTCGGCCAACCCCCCTCGTGCTTGGCCGCCACACGCCGGACATCCTGCGGCCAACCCTCGCCGGCCCACTTCGTCTGGAGCGCAATAGTCCGACCGTCGCGAGTACGGACGACGACATCGGCGCCGCTATCTCTCTCCGCAGTCTCAACAGCGACACCCTCCAATGCGGACGCGAGGATCTTCCGCCAGCGTTTTTCTACCTCAAGCATATTTTCTACTTTACCAGTGGAAATAGATATGGCATAGAAAACCGGGGTCGTCGCCCGGTCGAAGACCTGCGAGAAATGAAGCGAGCCGCGGGGACGGGCTCGTGACCTGGCCGACCTGGAGGATCTCGACGCCGCGGGGAGCTGAGGGTCGGGCAACCGGTCAGGCTAACGCCGTGGCCAGGAGGTCGGCCGGCGAGAGGATCGGGGCCCGGTCGGCGAGATCGAGGAGATGGCGGTCGCCGGAGACGATGATCGCGCTCTGGTCATGGGCCAGGGCGATGAGGTAATCGTCGTCCGGGTCGGCCGAGCGCAGCGGCGGTGGGCCCTCGGGGTCGGCCGCGCTCGTACCCTCACGCCGCAGCTGTGCGAGGTAGTCGCGAGTACTGCCCAGATCGACGTAACGACGGAACTTCTCGCGGGCCAGCACCTCCTCCAGCTCCCCCAGCAACAGGGGCGAAAGGATCAGCTCCAATCCCCCACCAGGCGCCTGCGCCACCAGCTTCGCGGGGGCGCCGCCGGGAGTGATCAGGGCAGAGACGAGAACGCCGGGATCAAGAACCGCCCGCCTCACGCCTCTCCTCGCGCATGGCATGCAGCTCAGCGGTGGCGAGGTCCAATCCCTCCCCCTCGGGGGCAGCGTTCACCCGCGCCCAGATGTCTCGCAGGGTGTCGAGCCCGAGATCGCGCCGCAACGACTCCTCGATCACCTGTGAATCCCGTTTGCCGGTGCGCGCCGCCTTGACCTTGACGGCGCGAAAGACCTCTTCGTCGAGGGTGAGAGTCGTGCGGCTCTTCGGCATAAGAGCATTATTACATCAAGATGCGCCCTAGCGCGACCGACGCGCGTCGAGCCTCGCCTGCCCCTCCGCCAGCCGGTGCCAGGCTGCGAGGCGGTCGGGGGCGATGGCCTCGCGCACGGCGCAGCCCGGCTCGCTGCGGTGGGCGCAGTCGCCGAAGCGGCAGCTCGTCGCCAGCTGCTCGACGTCGGCGAAGGCGGCTTTGGCATCGACCCAGAGGCCGACCTCGCGCAAGCCGGGGGTGTCGAGGAGGAGGGCGCCGTCGGGCAGCTCGATCAGCTCGCGGGTGACCGTGGTGTGGCGGCCGAGACCGTCCTTCTCGCGCACCGGTGCGGTCGCCTGGCGCTCCTCGCCGAGCAGGGTGTTGACCAGGGTCGACTTGCCGGCGCCGGAGGTGCCGAGCAGCGCCGTCGTCGCTTCCGGCGCCAGCAGGGAACGCAGGGCGGGGAGCCCGTCGCCGCTGCGGACGCTGATCGCGAGCGCCTCGTCGAAGCCGAGGCGGCGGCGCAGCTGGGCCGCGGTCGCGTCGCCGTCGGGCGCGAGGTCGGCCTTGGTGAGAA
>JBAQZI010000110.1:0-24634 GCA_049790835.1 Solirubrobacterales bacterium | reverse complement strand
CGTCGAGATCCGCTACGAGCTGCTGCGGATGCTGGCCGGCCCGATCGAGCCGGCCGAGCTGGACGGCCTCGCGCCGCCGCCGAACATCCCGCTGCCGCGCCTGGCCCAGTCGCTGCGCTTCAACCAGCGCCAGATCGAGTTCTTCTTCCGCGCCCGCCGCGAGCTCGGCGAAGTCTTCCGGATGCGCGGCACGATCCCCGGCGGTCCGACGATCACCAGCCACCCCGACCACGTGCGCTCGCTCTTCACCGCCAAGCCGGAGCTGGCGCCGTCGCTGACCGGCGAGTCGCCGCTGCGGCCGATCCTCGGCCCCAACTCGGTCCTTACCGCGGTCGGCCCGCGCCACATGCGCCAGCGCAAACTGCTGCTACCGCCCTTCCACGGCGAGGCGATCGAGCAGTACACGCAGATGATCGCCGAGGCGACCGAACGCGAGATCGACGCCTGGCCGATCGGCGAGCCCTTCGCGCTGGCGCCGCGGATGCAGGCGATCACCCTCGACGTGATCATGGCCGGGATCTTCGGCATCGAGGGCAAGCCCGCGCCGGGCACCCCGGAGGCCGGCCTGCGCCGCACGATCAGGTACCTGGTCAACGCCTCGACCAAGCCCGGCGCCCAGGTCACCGAATTGATCCACATCGGTCGCGAGGAGGCGATCGGGCCGATGAAGCTGGGCCTGGCGGCACTCGACCGGCCCACCTACGCGGTGATCGCCGCCCGCCGCCAGGTCGCCGACCTCGAGCAGCGCCACGACATCCTCTCGCTGCTGCTGCAGGCCCGTACCGAGGAGGGCGAGGCGCTGACCGACAAAGAACTGCGCGACGAGCTGCTCACGCTCGTCCTCGCCGGTCACGAGACGACCGCCAACTCGCTCTCCTGGGCCTGGGAGCGGCTGGTTCGCAACCCCGACGCGCACGAGGCGTTGCTCGGCGCGGTCCGCTCCGGCGAGGGCGCCGCGGAGCAGGTCGAGGCGACGATCGTCGAGGCGATGCGCTCGCGCCCGGTGATTCCGCTGATCGGCCGCCGGGTGACGGTGCCCTGGCAGCTTGGCGAGTACGGCGTTCCGGCCGGTGCCCCGATCTCGATGAGCATCCTCCTCATCCACCACCGCGAGGATCTCTACCCGGAGCCCTTCGAGTTCCGCCCCGAGCGCTGGCTCGGGCGCAAGCCCGGCACGTATGAGTGGATCCCCTTCGGCGGCGGCATCCGCCGCTGCCTCGGCGCCGCCCTGGCGATGGCGGAGATGCGCGTCGTGCTCGAGGCGATGGCCCGCCGCCTCGACCTCGAAGCCGACGAGCCGGCGCCCGAGCGCGCCCTGCACCGCAACGTGACGATGATCCCGTCCCGGGGCGGCGCTGTCGTCCTGCGCTCGCGCCAGGGCTGAGCGGCCTTCACGAGCGGACCCGAAGGGCACTCGTCGCCCCTGCGCGACGAGTGCCCTGGGCGGGGTGGGTCCCTGCCTCAATGCACCAGTGACTGGTGACTGATGCATCTCCCTCTGAGGCAAGCCTGGCCGAGGAAATGCAGCTGCATGCTTACGCGATCCGGTGGCGAGCGCCACCCCAAAGCCGTTGAGCGGTGGGAAGGGGAAAAGCACAAATTTGGATCGCGATCTATTGTGCCTTTCGTAGCTATGGGCGAGTCCTGGGAGGACTTTTTGGCTAAACAAGGACCAGATCTAGTTGATCCGAGACTGGCGAAGGCGCTGGAGCATCCGATTCGGATCGAGATCCTCACCGTCCTTCGGGAGGGCCCCAGCAGCCCAACCCGGATTCAGCGAGAGCTGGACAACGTCAGCCTGAACCTGGTCGCGCACCATGTGAAGGTGCTGAAGGAACTGGGCTTCGTCGAACTGGTCGAAACGGTGAGCAGGCGTGGTGCCAAGGAACACATCTACCGCGTCGCGCGATCGCCGGTCATCAGCGACGACGTCTTCGGCAAGCTCACCCCCAAGGCGCGCATGCCGATCACGGCGACGGTATTGCGGCTGATTTCCAGAGACCTCGCGAGATCGCTGGAGACAGGACTGTTCGATCAGACTCCAGAGGTCCACCTCAGCCGCTCGCCGCTGAAGCTCGACCGGGAGGGCTGGTCGGAAGTCGTGGCCCTCCTCACGCAGACCCTGGAGGAGGTCAACGAGATCGGATCCAGGAGCTCGAAGCGGCTCGCGGCAAGCGACGAGACCTCGACGCTGGTGACAGTGGCGATCATGCAGTTCCCGACCGACAAAAGGGCCGTGTAAGGCAGCACGGCGGGTCTCTGGGCCGAGTAGCGAGCGGAGAGGGAGGGATTCGAACCCTCGAGAGAGCTTGCGCCCCCTACTCGCTTAGCAGGCGAGTGCCTTCAGCCACTCGGCCACCTCTCCGGGCACTTCGGCCCCGATTGTAGGAACTAACGGGGCACGGCGCGGCTAGTCTCGTGCGGTGCCCCTCCCGCCTGAGCAGTCCCACGAGCGCTACGAGCGGATCTTTGCCGAGGTCGAGGCGCCTTTCGCCTTCGTCGACCTCGACGCGATGTGGACCAACGCGGCGGAGATGCTGGGGCGAGCCGGGGACAAGCCGGTCCGGGTTGCCAGCAAGTCGATCCGCTGCCGGGCGCTGTTGGAGGCGATCCTGGATCGGGACGAGCGCTTCTCCGGGCTGATGACCTACACCCTGCCCGAGACCCTCTGGCTGGCCGAGCAGGGCTTCGAGGACCTGCTGCTCGCCTACCCGACCGCCGACGCCGGGGCGCTCGGCGAGCTGGCGCTGCGCTCGGTCGCCCACCCGGCCGGGGCGCCGATCGTGATGATCGACTGCGTCGAGCACCTCGACGCGATCGAGGCGGTGCTGGGAGCGGGAGCGGCGCCCGTTCGCGTCTGCATCGACGTCGACGCCAGCTGGTGGGCGCTGGGCGGGCGGATCAAGATCGGACCGAAGCGCTCGCCGGTCCACACCGTCGAGCAGGCGCTGGCGCTGGCGCGCGAGATCGAGCAACGGCCGCAGATCGAACTCGATGCGTTGATGGCCTACGAGGGACAGATCTCCGGGGTCGGCGACCGACCGCCAGGGCGGCGCCTGCGCGGCGCCGCGATCCGCTTCATGCAGCGGCGCTCGGCCGCCGAGCTTGCCGAGCGGCGGGCGGCGATCGTCGCCGCCCTGGGCGAGTTCGTCGAGCTGGAGATCGTCAACGGCGGCGGCACCGGCAGTCTCGAGCTGACCGGGACCGAGGAGGCGGTGACCGAGGTGACCGCCGGCTCGGGCTTCTACGCCCCCGCCCTCTTCGACCACTACAGCCGCTTCACCCTCACCCCCGCCGCCGGCTTCGCGCTGCCGATCGTGCGCAAGCCCGCGGCCAAGGTCGCGACCGCGCTCGGCGGTGGCTATCTCGCCTCCGGCAGCGGCGATCCGGGGCGCCTACCGGCCCCCTGGCTTCCCGGCGGTCTCGGCTTCGACCCCGAGGAGGGAGCCGGCGAGGTCCAGACTCCCTTGGTCGGCAACGCCGCCGCGAACCTCGCCGTCGGCGACCGCGCCTACCTGCGCCACGCAAAAGCCGGCGAGCTCTGCGAGCACTTCAACGCCCTCCACCTGGTCGAAGGCAACGAGATCGTCGACGTCGTCCCCACCTACCGGGGCGACGGCCAGTCATTCCTCTAACGCGGGGGTCGATGGGCCGAAAAGTCGAGCCAGGGTCGACAAATCGGCCCGTCGGCCGGCGGTTAGGTGCCTAGGACTCGTTCGGCGTACTCGTTGGTGAAGACCCGCCGCGGGTCGAGCTCGTCGCGCGCCGCTTGGAACTGGGCCCACTCGGGATAGCGGGGGGCCAGCGTCGCCGCCGTCTGGAAGTGGCGCTTGCCCCAGTGGGGGCGGCCGCCGTAGGCGTTCATGATCTCCTCGACCGCCTCGAAGTAGGGACGCCACTCCATGCCGCGGTACTGGTGGACGGCGATGTAGGCGGTGTCGCGCTCGTGCGAGGGGCTGAGCAGGGCGTCGTCGCCGGCGGCGACCCGCATCTCGATCGGGAAGAAGACGGGGTAGCGATTGGAGCGCACCCACTCGATCACCCGCCGCACTGCCTCGGGCCCCTGCTCGCGGGGGACGCCGTACTCCATCTCGGTGAAGCGGACGCGACGGTCGTTGGCGAAGACACGGTCGCTGCGGTCGACGGTGCGGCCCCCGGAGGTGAGGCGGCCGGCCAGCCGCGAGAGCGACGGGATCGCCTTCGGGAAGCGCTTGCCGGTGGCCGAGAGCGCCTCCAGCGCCCAGTTCTCGAGCACGACGTCGTTGAGGTAGGCGCCGACTTTGCCGCGCGGCCGCGCCGGGGACCCGGTGCGATTGCGCTCCAGCACCAGCGCGCTATCCGCGTAGGGAAAGGTGAAGAGCTCGAAATGATCGTTGGCGTCGGCGCTCTCCTGGAAGCGGTCGAGCACCTCCTCGCGCCGCCGCGCCGTGTCGACGCGGTCGAGGGTGAAAGCGGGGACGCAGCGCAGGGTCAGCGCCGAGATCGCCCCCAGGGCGCCGATGCCAACCCGGGCGGCGCGGAGCAACTCGGGGTGGGTCGCGGCGCTGAGCTGACGCACGCTGCCGTCGGCAAGCACCAGCTCCAGTCCCTCCACTTGGGCCGAGAGGTTGCGCAGCCGTGCCCCGGTGCCGTGGGTGCCGGTAGAGATCGCTCCCGCGATCGTCTGGCGATCGATGTCGCCGAGGTTCTCCATCGCCAGCCCCAGCCGCGCCAGCTCCTCGTTGAGGTCGGCCAGCACGGTCCCCGCCCCCACCTTGACCAGGCCCGAGCCGGGATCGGCGTCGATGACGCCCGCGAGCGCCTCAACCCGCACCATCGTGCCGTCGGTCATCGCCGTCTCGGTGAAGGAATGCCCGGAGCCGGCGACGCTGACCTTGCGTCCGGCCGCCGCGGCGGCGGCGATCGCCTCGCCGAGCTCGTCGCGATCGGCCGGGCGGACCACCTCGACGGGTCGGCAGATCTGATCGCCGGCCCAGTTGCTCCAATCGCGCCTATCCGCCTGTACCTGCCCCGAAGCCATTGCGGCAGCCTAGCTTCGGGCGGGCCGCGGATGTTGGCGCCAGCGAGCGGAACGCGTAGGCCACGGTGACCAGCAGGAGGGCGGCGATCGCGATGCTGGGAGCCGCGTAGCCGGTGCGGCCGGCGACGACGCCGCCGCCGACGCCGCCGACGACCTGGCCTGAGGCCCAGGCCATGTTCGAAAGGCCAGCTGCGAAGCCCTGATGCAGGTTGCTGGTCTCGGCGGCATCGGAGAGCAGGGTCAGGGCCGGCGCGAAGCAGAGGCCGGCGCCGAGCGAGGTGATGATCAGCCCCGCCAGGACCCCGCCAAGCGTCTGCGCGAGAGCGACCGCGACCATCGCGATCGCGCAGATCGTCAGGCCGATGACATACGGCCTGCGTCTGCCGATGCGGTCGGAGAGCCGGCCTGCCCGAGGCGCCAGCGTCGCCTCCAGGGCGGCGCCGCCGATGAAGCCGGCGGCGATCACGCCGTGGCCGCCGCCGAGCGAGTCGATCCGCAGCGGCACCAGCACCTCGATCGCCCCGAACATGACCGATGGCACGGCGACGAAGATGGCGCCGTTGACGATCGGCCTGCTGCCCAGGGTCGCGACGACCTCGCCCAGGCTCTGGCGCTCCGGCACCCGCACCTCGGGCAGCCGGGAGGCGGCGAAGGCAAGAGCGAGGCTGATGACCAGCACAGAGCCGAAGACCAGTCCGGTGCCGACCGAGGCGGCCACCGCTCCGATCACCGGCCCCATCAGGGCTCCGGCGACGGCGGTGCCCAGCGCCGTGCCGATCACCCGGCCCCGGCTCTCCTCTGGAGAAGAGGTGATCAGCCAGGTCAGCGCCCCGGCCCAGATCAATGCCCCGGCGATGCCCTGGGTGAAGCGGGCGGCGTCGAGCAGGTTGATCTCATGGACCAGGCCAAAGACGAGGCTGGAGACACCCAACAGCAGCAGGCCCCAGATGACGCAGCGCCGCGGCCCCACCCGGCTGGCGACGAAGCCGGCCGGCAGCGAGGCGAGCAGCGTGCCCGCCGCGTAGGAGGCGGAGAGGACCCCGGCCTCGGCCTTGCTGAGCCCGAGCTGGTCGACGTAGTCCGGCAGCAGCGGGGCGATCGCGGCGAAGAAAGCGACGTCGAAGAAGATCATCGCCGAAGCGAGCCAGAGCAACCGCCGCATTCGTGAATCCAATCAGTGCAAGCGACTCTGAGCGGGTCCTGGGACCTTTAGCATCCGGATTTCATCCCCTGGAGGGGTGGCAGAGCGGTTGAATGCGCCGGTCTTGAAAACCGGTGGCCCTCGCAAGGGGGCTCGTGGGTTCGAATCCCACCCCCTCCGCTCCCGCCATTTGGCCTCTCATGAGGAGGAATGCGGGATTCCCGGCCGAACGACGTGAATATGAACAGGGCCGCCATCCGCGCCCGCAAGCGCGAGCGCTGGATGCAGCGGGCCGAGAAGGTGCGGGATGCCTTCGGCCTCGTCTTCCTGCTGGTCCTGACCACGTACGTGCTGACCTCGCTGCTCGCCAACCACGGTTGGTCAGCGGTGATCTTGACCGTCGCCACCAGCGCCACCTCGGTAGTCGCGCTGACCAGCTCCCACGCCCGTCCCAGGCTGGTCCGGAGCGCGATCGCTCTTTCGGGCCTGACGATCGGCCTGGCCGCGGTCGCCGCGATCAGCGACGAGCGCACCTGGCTCAACTTCGCCTCGGCGGTCCAGATCGCCCTGCTGGCGATCGCGATGGCGGCGGTTCTGCACCGCGTCGTCATTACCGCCGAAGTCGGCTCGCGCACGATCCTCGGCGCGATCAGCGTCTACACCGCGCTCGGCATCCTCTTCACCTTCCTCTACGGAACGATCGAGCGGATCCAGGGAGGGCCGTTCTTCGAAGGCGTCGCCCACCCCGCCGGCAGCGACTTCCTCTTCTTCAGCTACACCACCCTGACCACGACCGGGTACGGGAATCTCGTCCCCGGCGGCCAGCCGGGGCGGATGCTCGCGGGGCTGGAGATGATGCTCGGCCAGGTCTTCCTCGTCACCCTGGTCGCCGGCCTGGTCAGCCTCTGGCGACCCGGCGAGGGGCTGCGCAAGCGCCAAGCGAAGCGCTCCCAGGGCTGAAGAGAGCCGGTGTCAAGGGCAAGGAGCCCGAGGCGACCAAGCGGCTAGGAGAGCTCGACGCGCTCGATCATCTGCGGCTCGAGCGGCTTGTCGGAGCCGTCGGTCGCCGTTCCCTCGATCGCGTCGACGACGTCCATCCCCTCGACCACCGTGCCGAAGACGGTGTGCTTGCCGTCGAGCCAGGGCGCCGCCCCGGCGGTGACGATGAAGAACTGCGAGCCGTTGGTGTTGGGGCCGGCGTTGGCCATCGCCAGCGCTCCGCGCACCACCTTGTTGTCGTTGAACTCGTCCTCGAAGGTGTAACCCGGGCCACCGGTTCCGGTTCCCTCCGGGCAGCCTCCCTGGATCATGAAGTCGGGGATGACCCGGTGGAAGATCAGTTCGTCGTAGAAGCCGTCCGCGGCGAGCTTGCGGAAGTTCTCGACGGTCTTCGGCGCGTCCTCGTCGTGCAGCTCGAAGACGATCGCCCCGGCGTTGGTGTGAAGGGTGGCTTTAGACATGGCGCCGAACCCTACCGACCGCTGATCCGGACGGTTACCGGGCGCGAGGACCCCGGCGCGTAGGGCCAGCGCTCCTCCGCCAGGGCAGTCGCCCGCAGGCGGATCGAGGCGGTGCCGTCGACGTAGCGGAAGCGGTAGTGGGCGCGGAAGCGACCGTTGTGGTCGCTGCGCGTGACCAGGACCGGGCGCCAGCGTTTGGTGGCGGCCTCCAGGTACTGGATCGCGACCAGCTTGCCGCGCCGGGGCAGCGGCGCGCCACGACCGCGGACCCGGCCGCTGAGCCGCACCGCCTGACCGGTCTTCAGCTGCCGCGGCGCCGCCTCCAGGGAGATGCCGGAGCGGACGCGCAGCTCGAGCGAAGGCCGGCGTGCCGGCTCCAGGCCGCTGTCGCCCCGGAAGGAGACGGCGACGCGGCGCGACGGTCCCGGTCCGAGCCGGAGCTCGAACCCACCCTCATCGCCAGTCACGACCGTGGCGCTCGCGGCGGGGGCGAGGCCGTGGGAGGGGCGGGAGAGGACCCGCAGCTCGCGCCCGGCGACGCCGGCGCCGTCGGCCCGAGTGAGGCGGCCGCTGACCAGGGCGCTGGCGGCGAACGGAACCGTCAGCGCCTCGCCGCGACCGCGACCCCCGCGCAGGCGGGCGAAGAGTCGCGTCTTCGCCCGCGGCGGCACGGCCAGCTTCGGCGCCACCGGCGGCGGGGTCTTGCGGATCGCCATCTGGGTGCCGTCGGCGCGGAGCGTCGTCGAGGCCGAGTTGCCGGCGCCGTCGCGGGCGTCGGCGCGGAAGACGTAAGTGCCCGGAGCGAGGTCGGGCGTGCGGGCGAGGAGCGTTGACTTGCCGGCCCCGGCGGGGTCGGCCTGCAGCTTGGTCGGCAGGTCGGTCCAGCTCTCGGCGTTGAGACGCCGGTAGGAGATCGCACCCGAGGCCGGGTGCGAGTGCGCGTCCGTGACGGTGGCGGAGATCTGCTCGGGGATGGCGAGGGGGTCACCGGGCGCGAAGGCGACCCCGGGCGGAACGTCGTCGAAGCGCAGCGGCATTTCGATCGCGGAGGAGGAGGCGGCGTTGCCCGCTTCGTCCCCCAACCAGAGGTGGAAGGCATAGAGGCCGGGAGCGGGCACGAAGCGGTCGGGGATCGCGGTGATGTTGACGCCGGCGACGAGCTTGACGCCGCTGTCGTAACCGGCGGGGCCGGTGATCCGCCAGTAGGCGCCGGCGATCGGGCTGGCCGGGCCCTGGTCGGGATTGACCCAGGAGAGGTCGAAGTCGTCGACGCGCCGCCAAGCTTCGCCGCCGGCCAGCGTCAGGGCGCGCGGGTGGGCCGGTGGGTTGTTGTCGATATAGATCGGCCAGCTGGGGCTGCAGCCGACGTTGCCGGCGAAGTCGGTCGCACAGTGGCGCAGCTGGTGGACGCCGTCGCTGAAGCGGGTGGTGTCGATCGCGATGTGGCCGGAGCCGGTGGGCGGACAGGGCTGCATCCGGGTCGCTCGCAGCTCACTGCCGATCCAGGCGATGGCGCACGGATACTCGGTGAGGTTGACCCTGGCACCGTCGAAAGTCGTCTCGCCGAAGCGTATGCCGGCGCCGGCCGTGTCGCCGCCGAAAAAGTCGGCGCCCTGAGCGCCACGACGCCAACCGCCAAGCCCGATCTCACCGGCGATCGAGGCGTAGAGGCCAGCGTCGTCCTGGACGGTGATCGTCAGCGCCCGTAAGCCCGACCAGGAAGGGGCGTCCAGCGAGCACCACTTGCTCTCGGCCTTGGCACAGAGCAGCCTGTCTTCGAAGGCGGCCTTCGGTGCGGCGAAGCCGGCGACGAACTCGCGTGGGGTGACATCGGTGCCGCCCGCCGCGGCGAAGGGCTCGAAGCCACCGTTGCCGGGATCGACCCCCAGGCGCTGCTCGATCCCGTCGTGCAGGGCGTGCCACCAGGTCCCGCGCACCTGGGTGATGCCGGTGCCGGCCGGGGCGTCCCAGCGCCAGCGGGCGAAGCGGGTGCCGGAGACGGTGCCCTGCCCGTTGCGGGTCAGGCTCTTCATGTGGGCGCCGGCGAACGGGTCGGCGCCGGCCGGCGGCACGCACCAGGCGTCTGGGCGGAACTTGGCGCCGCCGGTGGTGTCGGCCCAGTTCGCGTCGGCGCCGAGGTACCAGCCGCACTGGGCGACGGCGTACTTGCCCGCACGTGCCTCGGTGGCGAGCAGGAGCAGCAGCGCCACCGCCAACCAGATCCCCATCGCCACGATCCGCGCCAATCCACCTCGCGTGCCCGCCATCCATCCCCCGTTCGCTCGTTTGCGTATGGGGGCGCCAAGGGCTGGGCCGCATGAATCTCTCCCCCCCGGGGATGGATGGGGACTGCCGGGCGCGCGCCTTTGCGAGAATGGCTGCCATGGCGCTCCCAACCAAAGATCAGATCACTGACCAGCTGCGCGCGGTCATCGACCCCGAGCTGCGCAAGAACATCGTCGAGCTCGGCATGGTGCGCTCGATCGACGTTCAGGAGAGCGGCCGCGTCGAGGTGGTCGTCTCCCTCACCACCGCCGGCTGCCCGATCCGCTCCCACTTCGAACAGGCGGTCGCCAGAGAGGTCTCCGTACTGGAGGGCGTGACCGGCGTCGGCGTCGGCTTCGACGTCCTCTCCGACGAGGAGAAAGGCGACCTGCAGAAGTCACTGGGCCGCGGCAAGCTGCCGCAGGGCGCGCTGGCCAAGGTCAAGAACGTGATCTGCGTCTCCTCCGGCAAGGGCGGCGTCGGCAAGTCGACGATGACCGCCAACCTGGCCGCGATGCTGACCGCCGAAGGCCACCCCGCCGGCGCCCTCGACTGCGACGTCTACGGCTACTCGATCCCGCGCATGCTCGGCGTCAACGCCAAGCCCGATGTCAACGGCGAGCGCAAGATCCTGCCGCTCGACTCGCCCAGCGGCGTCAAGGTGATGTCGATCGGCTTCTTCGTCGAGGAGAACGCGGCGGTCGTCTGGCGCGGCCCGATGCTGCACAAGGCGATCCAGCAGTTCCTCGAGGACGTCGCCTGGGACGAGCTGGAGTACCTGCTGCTGGACCTTCCGCCGGGGACCGGCGACGTCTCGATGACGCTCGCCCAGCTGCTTCCCCAGGCCAAGTTCGTCGTCGTCACCACGCCGCAGCCCGCCGCCCAGTCGGTCGCCCGCCGCGGCGCCCAGATGGCGACCAAATTCGACCTCGAGATCCTCGGCGTGATCGAGAACATGTCCGGCTTCACCACCCCCGACGGCGAGCGCTTCACGATCTTCGGAGAGGGCGGCGGCCAGGAACTGGCCGACGAGCTCGACGTGCCGCTGCTGGGCAAGGTGCCGCTATCGGAGCCGCTGCGCGAGCACGCCGACTCCGGCACGCCACTGGTCACCGCGGAGCCCGACGCTCCCGCCTCGCAGGCGATCCGCCAGGCGGCCCGGGGCATCGTCGCGATGACGCCGCAGGACCTGCCGGTGCTGCAGGCGGTTCCCAACGCCGCCGAAGCGCCGCCGGTCGGCGGCATCCCGCTGCCCGTCGTCCAGTAAGCGGCGCGTGGCCATGAAAAAGAGCCGCTCGGAGGCGGCCCTTTCGAAGCTGACGGAGACGCGAGCTAGGCGGCTTTGCTCTTGTAGTAGCTCGCGTTGATCTCCGCGTATTTGGCCCACTCGGCGGGAAGCTGGTCCTCGGCGAAGCAAGCGTCGACCGGGCAGGCCTCGACGCAGGCGTCGCAGTCGATGCACTCGTCCGGGTCGATGTAGAGCATCTCGACCGAGTCGTAGTCAGGCTCGTCCGGCGTCGGGTGGATGCAGTCGACGGGACACACCTCGACACACGAGTTGTCCTTCTGGCCTATGCATGGCTCGGCGATGACGTAGGTCATTCGAATGCTTCTCCTAAGTCTGGTTTCCGGGTGCCCGCCGGGGACCCCGGCCAAGCGCTGCGCACATTTTACGGATTGCGGACCAGACTGGCGCCCAGCAGGCGGAAGCTGGTGTTCAAGATCTCTGATTAGAGCAAGGCCAACCCCGATATATATCGTTCACTGCCTTGTCTCGTCCTCTCCTCCCGATCGCAATTGCGGCACTGGCCCTGCTGCTGGCGGCGCCCGCCGCTTCCGCCCTGGAGGAGCGACCGGCGCTGCCGAAGGGGGCGCCGACCACGCAGCGGACCGCCTTCTCGACCGTTCGCGTGATCGTCGAGTGGGCGCCCGCGGCCTCCCGCCGGGCGCGCGTCGGCGCTCGCGAGGACGCGGGCGTCGCCTTCGGCCGCGATCTCGGCAGCCGCAGGTTCCAGTTGGTCGAGGTCGAGCCGGGCCAGACGGCGGCCAGCGCGGTTCGCGAGCTGGAAGCCGATCCCGCGGTTGCCGTAGCCGAACGCGACGGCTACAGCACGCCCGCCGCGATTCCCGACGACCCCCTTCTCGGCGAGCTCTGGGGGCTGCGCAACCTTGGGACCGACGTCGGTGGCTTCGTCGGCGCCCTCGCCGGCGCTGACGTCAACGCGGTCGATGCCTGGAGCCGCTCGGTCGGCGGCCCGACGACGGTGATCGCCGACATCGACTCCGGCTATCGCTTCGAGCACCCCGACCTCGCAGGGGTCGTCTGGACGAATCCAGATGAGGTCGCCGGCAACGCAATCGATGACGATGCCAACGGATATGTGGACGACGTCCATGGCTACGACTTCGTCGGCGCCGACGGCGAAGCGCCGGTCCCCGACCAGGACCCGACCGACGACGATCTGATTTCCGGCGGACACGGAGTCCACACCGCCGGCACGATCGGAGCCCAGGGGAACAACGGCATCGGGATCACCGGCGTGGCCCAGGACGCGCGCATCGTGCCGCTGCGGGTGTGCTCGCGGTTCGACCTGCAAGAAGAAAGCCTGTGCTGGTTCTCATCGCAGGTCGAAGCGATCGAATACGCGGGCGCGAACGGCGCTCGCGTGGCGAACATCTCGCTCACCAGCACCTTCAACAGCGCGATGGTGGGCGATGCGATCGCCGCCAATCCGCAGACGCTGTTCGTGATCTCCGCCGGGAACGACGGCGAAGACAACGACGTCGAACCCCACTATCCCTGCAACTACGACCCAGTTGCCGAAGGCAAAAGCGCGGTCGACAACGTGATTTGCGTCGCCGCCACCGACCAGGCCGACGAGCTGGCCGGATTCTCCAACTGGGGCTCCAGCTCCGTGGACCTGGGCGCTCCCGGTACCGAGATCCTCAGCACCTACCTGCTGCGGAGGCTGGTCGACGAGAGCTTCGAGGCGGAGGACTTCGGCTCGAAGTGGTTCGCGACGGGGGCCGAGGGCGGATTCGCACGCACGAACGAGGCGCCGCTCAGTTCTTTTGGGATGTCGGATTCCCCGGGAGCCGCTCCTGAGGCCGGCTCGACCCGGGCGTCGACCTCGGCAGCCGTGCCGCTGCCGGCCGGCTTCGAATCCTGCACGCTCGAACAGTCCCGCGCCCTCTCGCTGGGCGGCGGCACCTACAGCTACGACATCCTCCTCGACGGCTTCCCGGTCGGCACGGTGACGGTCGGCAGTTCGGGGTCTGGGCGTTTCCCGGTCGCGCTCGACGATCGCCTCGCCGACGGGGGCGATGTCTCCCTGCGCTTCCGTTACACGGCCGGCGGCGCTCCGAGCGCGGACAACGGCGTCTGGCTCGACGACATCGACCTGTACTGTCCCGAGCCGGTCGGGCAGGCCAGCGGCTACGAGTTCCTGCAGGGGACGTCGATGGCGGCCCCGCACGTAAGCGGGGCGGCCGGGCTCCTGTTCTCGCTGGAGCCGGCCGCCACCGTGACCGAGGTGAAGGACGCGCTGCTGGCCGGAGTCGATCCGGATCCGGCGCTGGCCGGGGTCACCACGAGTGGAGGGCGACTGGACATCCCCCAGGCGATGGACGCGCTCGAAGCGGGGATGGTCGACAGCGAGCCGCCGGAGGCGCCGTTGCTGACCGCGACCGATCCGCCCTCACCCGCTGCGGAGAGCCACCCGAGGATCTTCGGCTTAGCCGAACCGGGCACGAGCGTCAGCATCTTCGAAGGACCGGCCTGCGGCGGAGCGCCTCGAGTGGGAGGAACGGCCGAGCAACTCGAATTGCTCGGGCTCGCCGTCACCGTCCCGGCCAGCTCGACCCGCCAATTCTCGGCCACGGCGACCGACGCCGCGGAGAACACCTCGCCCTGCTCGGCACCGATCTCCTACACGAACACCACGGCGTCGACGACGCCCATGGAACCGGGGTTCAGCTCGGTGATCGTGATCATTCCCGACGAACCGCGGCCCCCAGCGCCACCGGTCCCTCAGCCCGGGTGTGCCGTCCCGAGGCTCGCCGGCAAGACGCTTGGAAAGGCGAAGCTGGCCCTGGTCGCCGCCGGCTGTCGCGTCGGCAAAGTGAGCAAGCCGAAGGCGAGGAAAGGGCAGAGGCCGTCCCTGCCGGTGGTCAAGTCCTCCGCCCCGCCGGCGGGGTCGCGTGCCGCCGGCGGGGTCGTCGCGCTGACCCTCGGACCGAAGCCGAAAAAGCGGCACCACTAGCATCGGCGGCTCATGCTGCTGCTGACGGGGGCCACTGGAAGCATCGGATCGCGGCTGCTGCCGCTGCTGCTGGAGAGCGGCGAGGACGTGCGCTGCCTGGTCCGCGAGCCGCGGCGACTGGGGGCGCGGCGGGTCGACGTGCAGATCGCCCTCGGCGACCTCGGCGAGATGTCGGACCCCTACCTGGTGCGGCAGGCGCTGCGCGGGGTCGACACGGTGATCCACCTGGCGGCGACGATCCGCGACCAGCCGCCGAAGCGGATCGAGGAGCTGAACGGGCTGGCGACGGTGCGGCTGCTGCGGGCGGCGGAGCGCAGCGGCGTCGAGCGCTTCCATTTCTTCAGCGCCCTCGATGCCTACGCGGCGCAGCGCACGCGCTTCTTCCGGGCGAAGTGGCTGGCCGAGCAGGCCGTCGCCTCCTCGCCGCTGGCGACGACCGTCTTCGCCCCCTCGATCGTCTACGACCACAGCGACCCCTGGATCACGCTGCTGCGGCGCTTCTCCTTCCTGCCGGTGCTGCCGGTCTCCGGCGACGGGCGGGGGCGGTTCCAGCCGATCTGGGCCGAGGACGTGGCCCGCTGCGTCGTCGCCGCCCTGTCCGACGAGGCGCGGGCACGCTACGAGCTGGCCGGGCCGGAGACGCTCAGCTACGACCAGATGTCGGACCTGGTCAGCCGCATCGCCGGCCGGCCGCGGCCGCTGGTGCACGTGCCGCTGCCGCTGGTCCGCTCTGGTCTGATCGCCCTCCGCTCCGTTTTCGGCGAGGCCGTGTTTGCAACCTGGGAGGAGGCCGAGTTGATGGAGGTCTCCATGGTCAGCGAGCGCGGCACCGCGGACGTGCAGGCGCTCGGAGTCGAGCCGCGAAGGATGAGCGATGTCCTGGAAGGTCCTCAATAGAGCTCTGGCGCTGAGCGCCGTCGGCGCCGCGCTGCTGGCGGGCCAGGCCTCGGCGCTGACCCTGGCGCCGCCGAAGCCGAACGTCTTCCTCGGCGTCAGCGACCGCGGCACGACCACCGAGTTCAACGAATTCGCGGCGCTGACCGGCAAGCACCCGGCGCTGCTGCAGACCTTCCATCCCTGGGGCAACAGCCTCAACGCGGCCTACGAACGCTGGCGCGAAACCGCGACGCGGCCGGTCCTGGCGATCTCGACCGCCGACGACCAGACCCTGGCGGAGCTGATTACGCCGGCGCAGATCGCCCTCGGGGCGGGCGACGACTACCTGCTGCAGCTCAACGACTTCTTCGCCTCGCGCGGCCTGCCGGCCTACATCCGGCCGCTCGGGGAGCCGAACCGCTGCCTCAACGCCTGGTCGGCGGTCAACTGCGACGGCAGTCAGAAAGGCGGCGAACACACGACCGGCTGGTACAAGCAGGCCTTCCGCCGCATCGCCGCGATCGTGCGCGGTGGCCAGACCCTGGAAGGGATCAACCTGACCCTGGCCGAAATCGGGCTGCCGCCGCTGAACCGGACCAAAGGCCCGAACCCCGAAAGCCTGCCGCTGGCCCCGGTGAGCATGATCTGGAGCCCCCTGCCCGGCGGCTCGCCGCGGGTAAAAGGGAACTTCCCCGGCAACTACTGGCCCGGCAGGCGCTGGGTCGACTGGGCCGGCACCGACTTCTACTCCCAATATCCCGTCTGGAAGGACCTCAACCGCTTCTACGCGGGCAAGCAGTGGAAGGGCAAGCCGATCGCGATCAACGAGTGGGCGGTCCACGCTGAAGACGAACCGCGCTTCGTCAAACAGCTGATCGCCTGGGTGGTCAAGCGCCCGCGGGTGCGGATGCTCACCTACTACACCGGCTTCGGCCCCGGCAACCAGTACGACCTCAACCTCTATCCGCGCACCGCCAACACCCTGCGCCTGAAGATCCGCCGCGCCAACTTCCTCCAGTACGCCGACTACAACGCCGCCCTCTTCCCACCGCTACCGCCGAAGCCGAAGAAAACGAAGGCGAAACCAGCGCCGGTGCCCGTCCCGGCGCCAGCGCCCGAACCAGCCCCCGTCACGCCTTAACCGGGGGCCGACGGGCCGATTTGTCGAGCCAGGGTCGACACATCGGCCCACCGACCGCGTTTTATCCCAGGGCGAGGAGGCCGCGGGTCGTCTCCGCGAGTCGGCGGGATTCGTGCTTGATCTCCCACCAGGTGCAATGGGAGACGCGCCAGCCGGCGAGCTGCAGGCGCTGTTCGCGGCGGCGGTCGTCGAGGAAGGCCAGGTCGGTGTCGTGGAACTGACGGCTGTCGGCCTCGACGATCAGCCCAGCGTCCCGCCAGAGGAAGTCGGGCTCGAAGGTGTCATTGCCAATTCGCAAAGACACGTTCACCTCCGGCCTCGGCAACTCGGCCCGGGTGCACATCTCCAGGAAGAGACTCTCCATATAGCTGCGGGTACGCCTCGTCTCCGGGTGGATTTCGTCGAGCACCATTCGTAGCCGGGCAACACCCCGGCGTCCTCTGCTGCGCTTGATCAACTCGCGGACAGCGCCCTTGTCGAGGATCCGCTTCACCTCTGCCTCTCTCACCGCCTTGCGCAGCTCCCGAACCGGTTCCACTCCGGCGAAATCCAGCAGCATGCGGGCCACGCTCGTACAGGGAATGTCGTCGATGACCATCCGATCGGCGGCGGCGAGCGACCCGTCACGGTGCGCGTCGATCCCGCGCGGAGCACGCCCGCGCCGACCGGGTGCCGTGACGTCAATTCGAGCACGCCGGTTCTCCCTGATCCCCAAGAGATCTGCTGCCGCTCGATGCGAGAGCACCGCATCCGGCCCACAAGCCAACACCGCCGCCAAATACCGGGCCTCCTTGGTCAGCGGCGCATGACCGACCGAGTACACCCCGCAATGCACGCGGTGCAGTCGCCCTGCGTCGACCCGAGCATGAGCGGTCTTCCTGTCCACCCCCAGACCTTCGAGCTGTTCGAGCGAGATAAGCCCATGCTGCCTATTCGCAATGCCGGCAATCTCACGGTCCCAGCCCGCGCGATTGCGGGGCCGATGGGCCGATTTGTCGGCCCTGGCTCGACTTATCGGCCCATCGGCGGGCTGTTTGGTGGGGTGCGGCGGCGGCATTTGGGGAGCGTCGCTGGTGACGACGCTCAGGTGGTGCGCACCGAGTGCATATTTCGCTCTCAAAGGCTCACGGATCAGACAAGCCCACTCCCAGAAAAGCGGGAGGCCCCGGTCTCCCGGGGCCTCCAAAGCCAAACTCCCAATCGGCGGGCCTAAATGTCGTCTTTGACTCGACAAATCGGCCCATCGGCGGGGGGTCGTTACATCATGCCGCCCATGTCCGGCATGCCGCCGCCGGGCATGCCGCCACCGGCGCCGCCTTCCTCCGGCGGCTCGGCGATGATCGCCTCGGTGACGAGGATGTTCTTGGCGATCGACGCGGCATTCTGCAGCGCCGAGCGGGTGACCATGGTCGGGTCGATGACGCCGGCCTCGATCAGGTTGCCGTACTCGCCGTTGGCCGCGTTCAGGCCTTCGCCCGGCTTGAGGTCGCGGACGGCGTTGACGACGACCGAGCCCTCCAGGCCGGAGTTCTCGGCGATCTGACGGACCGGCTCCTCGAGCGAGCGGTGGATGATCCGGGCGCCGGTGCGCTCGTCCGGGTCGTCGACCAGGCCGTCGGGGTCGAGGCCGGACTGGGCGTTCAGCAGAGCAACGCCACCACCCGGGACGACGCCCTCCTCGAGGGCGGCTCGGGTCGCCTGCAGCGCGTCCTCGACGCGGTGCTTCTTCTCCTTCATCTCGGTCTCGGTGGCGGCGCCGACCTTGACCACGGCGACACCTCCGGCGAGCTTGGCGAGGCGCTCCTGGAGCTTCTCGCGATCGAAGTCGGAGTCGGTGTTCTCGATCTCCTGTTTGATCTGCTTGATCCGGCCTTTGATGTCGTCGGCGCCACCGGCGCCGTCGATGATCGTGGTCGTGTCCTTGGAGACGACCACGCGGCGGGCTTTACCGAGCTGGTCGAGCTGGGTGTTCTCGAGTTTGAGGCCCATCTCCTCGGTGATGACCTCGCCACCGCTGAGGACGGCGATGTCCTCGAGCATGCGCTTGCGGCGGTCGCCGAAGCCGGGGGCTTTGACGGCGACACCGGTGAAGGTGCCCCGCAGCTTGTTCACGACCAGGGTCGCCAGGCACTCGCCCTCGACGTCCTCGGCCACGATCAGCAACGGCTTGCCGCCCTGCATGACCTGCTCCAGCACCGGCAGGATGTCCCGCACGGAGCCGATTTTCTGGTTGGCGATGAGGATGTACGGTTCCTCCAGCACAGCCTCCATGCGGTCCTGGTCGGTGACCATGTAGGGCGAGATGTAGCCCTTGTCGAACTGCATTCCCTCGGTGAACTCCAACTCCATGCCGAAGGTCTGACCCTCCTCGACGTTGACGACGCCGTCTTTGCCGACCTTCTCGATCGCGTCGGCGATGACGTTGCCGATCTCGTCGTCGGCGGCGGAGATGGCCGCCACGCGGGCGATCTGGTCCTTGCCCGCCACCTCTTTGGACTGCTTGTCGCGGAGGTTGTCGACGACCTCGTCGACGGCCTTCTCGATGCCGCGGCGCAGGGCCAGCGGATTGGCGCCGGCGGCCACGTTCTTCAGCCCCTGGCGGACGATGATCTGGGCCAGCAGGGTCGCCGTCGTGGTGCCGTCTCCGGCGACGTCGTTGGTCGCCGTGGCGACCTCGCGGACGAGCTGGGCGCCCTGGTTCTCGAAGACGTCCTCGACCTCGACCTCGCGGGCGATGGTGACTCCGTCATTGGTGATCGTCGGCGCCCCGAACTTTTTGTCGAGCACGACGTAACGGCCTTTGGGGCCGAGGGTGACTTTGACTGCGTTGGCGACGGCGTCGACGCCGGCCTGCAGCGCCCCCCTCGCCTCCTCTGCGTACTTCAGCTCCTTATGAGCCATGTGTATTCAGTCCTCCTTGGTTCTTCTAAGTCCGATGGACGGGGAGCTAGCTGAGCTTCGCCAGCACGTCCGACTCGCGTAGGACGAGCAGGTCGTCCCCCTCGACGGTTACCTCGGTGCCTCCGTATTTGGAGTAGAGGACTTCGTCGCCCTCCGAGATGTCGAGCGGGCGGCGGCTGCCGTCCTCGTTGATGGCGCCGTCGCCAACCGCGACGACCTTGCCCTTCTGCGGCTTCTCTTTGGCCGTGTCGGGGAGGACGATGCCGCTGGCGGTCGTCTCCTCCTCCTCGACTGGCTTGACGATCAGCCGGTCCCCGAGGGGCTTCAGCTTCATCCGTGTACCTCCGTTATCGGTGCGTGTTTTGCTGTCAAAGTCGAGAAATCCCATTCCAAAGCCAAGTTGGCCTCGTCTGGGGCTTGGCACTCTGGTCATGCGAGTGCCAACAAAAGGAAAGATAGCCGAGTCAGTCCGTTGCCAGCAACCTGCAGCCGAGGAGCTGGGCGATTCCCTCGCCGCCGCGGGCCATCACCCAGTCGTGGTTCCACTCGAAGGCCGGCCTCAGCAACGGCGCCATCAGGTTCATCCACGCCTTCGTGGTCCTTACGTTCCACTCATAGAGCACAGCGGTGACGCCGTCCTGCTCGTAGAGGCGCCAGCGGCCTACGCCTTCGAGCTCGCCGACCGCGTGCCCCTCCAGCAGGCTGGGATGCTCGACCCGGGTCATCGTCACCTCGAATACGACCCGGTAAGGCAGCAGGCTCTTCCAGACCATCCGCGCCACGGTGCCGACGTCGTCGCCGCCGGGCGGCCGACTCAGCTCCACGGCCTCCTCGACTCCACGCCACCAGCTCGGCCAGCTCTCCTGGTCGTGCAGCGCTTCCCAGACCGGCTGCCGCGGCGACTCCAGCAGCCAGGTGGTGAGGAAGGCGTACTCGGCCATCGGCGCGCCGCCGCTAGTTGTGGTGCGGCGTCTCCCCGTTGCCCAGGTGCGACTTCGGCGACTCGGTGATCTGCGAGAAGCGGATCACGGTGACGGCGTCGTCTTCCAGGATCGGCCGGCTGTAGATCTGCTCGAGGAACTTGCGCTCGTCCTCGAGTCGGCGGAACTCGGGGTTGTCGTGCTCGATGTCGCGACGGGAGAGGTCCTTGAGCTTCTTGACCTCGACGTCGTCGATCACCGCCGTGAAGATTTTCTCGCGGGGGCTGTGGCGGAAGCCCACCGTGACCCAGACGACCTGGCCGCGCTCGTACTTGCCGCTCTTGTCGCCGAGCCGAACCGTCGCCGTCTTGCGGCCCCGCTTCAGCTGGTCGACGAAGACCGCCGAGTAGAAGTTGAGTACGTAGGTGCCGCCCCTCATTCGCGTCGCGAGCGTATCTGACCCGCTCCCCGCGCCGCCGCTGCCCGGGCAGCCGACCGCATTGGGTATCTGGAGTGATGGGGACGCAGCATTCGGGTTAACGGCTTGTCCCTGTCCCGTCCGGACATCCGTCCAACCCGAATTCCAGTTTTCCGCCGGCCAGCCGATGGAAGACCCATGGCGCTTTCACGCACCAAAACGCACCCTTTCCTTGCGGCCCTGATCTGCGCTTGTGGCCTGCTGCTCGCGCCGCTCGCCGGCCAGGCGGCGGCGAAGAGCTGCGCCGGTAAGCACGTGACGATCATGGGCACCGCCGGCGACGACAGGATCGTCGGCAAAGGCGCCAGCGACGTAATCGACGGCGGTGGCGGCAACGACGTCATCAGCGGCGGCCACAACGGCAACGACACCATCTGCGGCGGCCCCGGCAACGACACGATCCGCGCCGGCCGCGGCTTCGACGCCCTCTACGGCGACGACGGCAACGACAACCTCTTCGGCGAAACCGGGTCCGACATGCTTGACGGCGGCGCCGGCGACGACCAGCTGGCCGGCTTCAAAGGCGCCGACAAGCTCGACGGCGGCCCCGGCGACGACTCGCTGCTCGGCGCCAAGGGCCCGGACAAGCTCGACGGCGGCGCCGGCAACGACTATGCCGACGGTGCCCAGGGCAGCGACGATCTCGGCGGTGGCGGTGGTGACGACAAGCTGCTCGGCGACAAGGGCAACGACAAGATCGACGGCGGCGCAGGCAACGACACGATCGAAGGCGGCGCCGGGGATGACACCGACCTCGACGGTGGCGGCGACTCCGACACGGTCATCGGCGGCGCTGGCATCGACGATGCCGACGGTGGCGACGGCGATGGCGACGTCGTCCGCGGCGACTCCGGCACCGACACCCTTTCCGGCGGCGGTGGCGGCAACGACATCGTCTCCTATGCCAGCGCCACTCGCAGCGGCGTCATCGTCGACCTCGGCAGCGGCAAGGCGAAAGGCGACGGCCACGACGATCTCAGCGGCTTCGAGGACGCGGTCGGCTCGCCGCAGGGCGACACGATCCTCGGCGATGGCAGCCCCAACCGGCTCGACGGCGGCGTCGGCAACGACACCCTCGACAGCGGCGGTGGCGGTGGCGTCGCCTACGGCGGGCCCGGCAGCGACGACTGCAACGGCTTCTCGGTCGAGAGCTCCTGCGGCCCGGAAATCGGGCCGCCCCCGGGCCTCGCCCACGCGATCCTCAACCAGGGCCTCGACGGCTCCAGCCTCGTCGTCCAGGGCGGTCCCGACGCCGACGACCTCCGCATCTCCCAGACCGCCCAGGGCTGGGTGATCTCCAACGCCGCCGGAATATTCCCCGGCGAAGGCTGTGTCAGCGTCACCAGCAACGCCACCGCCGTCAGCTGCCCGGGTGCAGCGGCGCTGGTCGTCGTCACCGGCAACGCCGGCGGCGACAACATCGTCATCGACCCCAGCGTGCCCGCCAGCGCCAAGGTGCGGGTCAACGGCAACGCCGGCGCCGACACCCTCTTCGGCGGTCCCGAGGACGATGTGCTGGAAGCGGGCGAGAACTACAACGGCCCCGACAACGGCAACGACGTCCTCCACGGCGAAGGCGGCAACGACGTCCTCTACGCCGACCCCGGCGGCGACCAGCTCGATGGCGGCGTCGGCGAGGACCTGCTGGTCTCCTCGGTCGAGGTCTGCCAGGGGCACCGCTTCGACGGCGGCGCCGGCGAAGACACCGTCTCCTACGCCCGCTCCACCGCCGCGCTGCGGATGACCCTCGGCGGCACCGGCGGCCCGGCGGGCTGCGGCAGCCTCGATCAGATCCTCGCCAACAACGAGAGCCTCGAGGGATCCGACGGGCCTGACGTGATGACTGGGGACAACAACGAGAACAGCATGCTCGGTCACCTCGGCGCCGACACCTTCATCGCCAAGGGCGGCAACGACTTCATCGACGCCGCCGACGGCCAGCACGACAAGGCCATCGTCTGCGGCGGTGGCAACGACGAAGTCGTCAAGGACGGCAACGACCCCACCTCCGGCTGCTGAACCGCGGCCGACGGGCCGATAAGTCGTTCCTGACTCGACAAATCGGCCCATCGGCCGGTGGTTAGAAGCCTTGTTCGCCTACGAGGGGGACGAAGCGGCAGGGGGCCAAGGTCTCGCTCTCGGTCTCGTCGCCGCGGCGGCGTAGGAGGGTGAGGAGGTCGGATTCCTCGCCGGCGGCGATCGGGACGACCAGGCGGCCGCCCTCGGCCAGTTGGGCGACCAGCGCCGGTGGCGGCGCCGGGGCGGTGGCGTGGACGGCGATCGCGTCGAATGGGGCCAGCTCGGGGACGCCGCGGCTGCCGTCGCCGATCCGCAGGTCGACATTGGTGATGGCGAGTGAAGCGAGTGCTTCGCGTGCTTGCAGGGCGAGCGTCTCATGGCGCTCGATGCTGATCACCTCCGCCGCCAGCAGCGAGAGCACGCAGGCCGAATAGCCGGAGCCGGTACCGACCTCCAGCACGCGCTCGCCGCCACTCAGCTCCAGCCCCTGGCAGATCGCGGCGACGATCCAGGGCTGGGAGATCGTCTGGGCGTCATCGATCGGCAGGGCCGAGTCGGCGTAGGCGCGGTGGCGAAGGCGCGCCGGCACGAAGGCCTCTCGCGGCGCCTCCGCCATCGCCGCCAGCACCCGCTCGTCGGATATGCCGCGGCGGCGCAGCTGCCGCTCCACCATCCTCGCGCGGAGGGCAGCGAAGTCGGCCATCGTCAGAAGATGTAGTTGTGCAGCTTGGCCGGATCGAGCACAGTCACGCGGCCGCGGCCGGAGCGGACGACGCCGGCGCGCTCGAGGTCGGCGAGGAAGCGGCTGACGCTCTCGCGCGAGGTACCGGCGAGCTGCGCCAGGTCAGCCTGGTTCATGCGGATCGTCACCTCGCCGTTTTCGCCGCTGCGGGGCGTTTCCGAGACCAGCTGGGAGAGGACGCCGGCGACCCGGCTCGGCACGGTCTGGAAGGACTGGCGCGAGATCCGCTCGTTGGCGGCGCGCAGGCGGCGGACCAAGGCAGCGACCAGCTTCACCGAGATCTCCGGGTGACGGGCCAGCAGTCCCCTGACGTCGTTGGCCGGCAGCGCCAGCAGCTCGCCGTCGCTGAGCGCCTCGGCGCTGGCCGAGCGGGTGTCGCCGTCGAGCATCGCCAGCTCGCCGAAGACCTCGCCGGGGCCGAGCGTGGCCAGCGTTATCGCCCGGCCGTCGGAGTGCTCGCGGGTGACCCGGAAGCTGCCCTCGCGGACGATGTAACAGGCGTCGGAGCGGTCGCCCTCGTGGAAGACGCGGGTGCCGGCGGGAAAGGAGCGGGGCACGGCGACGCGCGAGAAGCGCTCCAGCTCGGCCTCCTCGAGGTCGGCGAAGAGCGGCACGCTCTTCAGCAGCCCGGCGCTGGTCTCCACCTCCTCCATGGGGGGATTATCGCGGCCCTGGAGGCCGACGGGCCGAAAAGTCGTCCCTGGCTCGACATATCGGCCCATCGGCCCCCCCGGGGGCTTAGGCGCTGGCGGTGAGTTTGCGCGGGCCGCGGCTGAAGCCGGCGCCGATCAGCGCCTCCTCGTGGCCGGAGCCGATCACGGCCTCACCGTCGAGCTTCTCGACCGCCAGCTTCTTCAGCTGGCCGGCGGCGACGGCGTCGGCGAGGGCCTGCATCGCCGCTTCCAGCTCGCCTCCCTCCATCCGTATCAGTCGTAAGAGGCCGCGGCCGCCGCGCTCGAGGAAGACGACCGGCTCGCCGTCGCGCAGCAGCAGGTGGGCGCCCGGGGTGCGGCCGGGGCGGCGGCCTCCCTCCAGCTTCGGCCAGGGCAGCGAGGCGCCGTAGGGGTTGGCCGGGTCGGTGGCGGCGAGCAGCAGGTAGGAGCCGTCGGCTTCGGGCAGCGAGCGCAGGCGCTCGACCGCGCCGGGCAGGGCGAACTGGGCGCCGCCGAGGCCCTCGACGAAGTAGCCGCGGCGGGCGGTGCCGAGCAGCTCGAGGTTGCCGAGCTCGGCATAGAGGGTGGCGAAGCCGCCGGGCACGCCCTCGGCGAGCACGGTCTCGCGGGTGACGATGCCGTAGCGCTCGAGCATCAGCTCGGCCTGGGCGCGCAGGCGGGCGCCGGGGCCGGGGGCGTTGGCGAAGAGCGGCTCGGTCAGTGACCAGCGGCCCTGGACGGCGGCACCGGTGACGG
>JBAQZI010000109.1:0-12031 GCA_049790835.1 Solirubrobacterales bacterium | reverse complement strand
GACGGCCACCTCGCGGTCGAGCTGGTCGATGCCGGGCGGATCCGGGAGCTCAACCGCGATCACCGCGGCAGGGACGCGCCCACCGACGTGCTCGCCTTCCCGCTCGACGGCGCCGGCCCGACGGCCGGCCCCCGCGAGCTCGGCGACGTCGCGATCTGCCCCGAGCATTGCTCCGACGTGACCGAGGCCGCGGTCCACGGCGTCCTCCACCTCTGCGGCCGCGACCACGAGAGCGACGACGGCGAGATGCTCGCCGAGCAGGAGCGGATCCTGGCGGCGCTGCGATGACCAGCTCCGGCTTCATCGGGCTCGCCGGGCGTCCCAACGTCGGCAAGTCGACCCTGGTCAACGCGATCGTCGGCTCCCACGTGGTGATCGTCTCGGTGCGGCCGCAGACGACCCGGCGGGCGATCCGCGGCGTCGCCACCGACGTCGAGGCGGGGCGACAGCTGGTCCTCGTCGACCTCCCGGGGGTGCAGCGGCCGCGCGACATCCTCACCGAGCGCATGCAGCACCGGGTCGAGCGCGAGCTGGCCGAGTCCGACGTCGCCCTGGTCGTGATCAACGGCGAGGAGGGAGTCGGCCCCGGCGACCGCTTCATCGTCCGCACCCTGCTCGAGGCGGGCGCCAAGCTGCCGGTGATCTGCGCCGTCAACAAGGCCGACCGGCTCGGCCCCAACGAGCTGGTCCCGGTCCTGGCGGCGGCCGCCGAGATGGAGGGAGTCGACGAGGTCTTCCCGATCAGCGCCCGCACGGAGGAGGGCCTCGACGTGCTGGTCGAGCGCCTCGGCGAGTTGATGCCGGAGGGCCCGTACATGTACCCGCCCGAGGACCACAGCGACCAGTCGAGCGAGCTGCTGCTGGCGGAGCTGATCCGCGAGCAGGTGCTGAATCGCACCCGGCAGGAGATTCCCCACTCGGTCGAGGTCGCGGTCAAGGAGGTGACGCGGCGCGAGGACGGGCTGGTCACCGTGCAGGCGGAGATCTGGGCGGAGACGGAGTCCCAGAAGGGCATCCTGATCGGCAAGGGGGGCGCCAAGATCGGCGAGATCGGCACCGCCGCGAGGCGCTCGCTCGAGGACGAGCTCGAAGCTCGGGTCCACCTCGACCTCAGCGTCCGGGTGCGTCGCCACTGGCGCCGCGACGAGGACCTGCTGGACCGGCTGGGGATCGAGTAGCCGGCCGGTCACTACGATGGACCGATGTTCGGTGAAATCGAATTCGATCAGCGCGGGCTGGCCCCCTGCGTCGTCCAGGACTGGACCACCGGCGAGGTGCTGATGCTGGCCTACGTCAGCGCGGAGTCGCTGGAAATGACGCTGGAGACCGGCGACCTGCACTTCCACAGCCGCTCCCGTGACGAGCTCTGGAAAAAAGGCGAAAGCTCAGGCAGCTTCATGCACCTGCGCCAGCTCCGCTACGACTGCGACGGCGACGCCCTGGTGGCGATGGTCGACCCGGCCGGCCCCGCCTGCCACACCGGCCAGCGCAGCTGCTTCTACCGCGAGGTGCTGGGCTCGGCCTCGGCCCGCAAGGACGCGCCGCCGGCCCCGGGCGAGCCCTTCCCGGTCGTCTACGAAGCGCTGCCCGCGCTGGAACGGACGCTGCGCAGTCGCGCCGTCGAGCGCCCCGACGGCAGCTACACCGTCAAGCTTCTCGATGACCGCACTCTGATCGGGGAGAAGGTCGAGGAGGAGGCGGAGGAGGTCATCCGCGCCGCCCGCGAAGAGTCCAACGAGCGCGTCGCCGAAGAGGCGGCGGACCTGCTGTACCACCTCAGCGTGCTGCTGGTCTCGCGCGGCGTCCCCCAGTCGGCGGTGATGGAAGTGCTGAATGACCGTAGTAGCTGATTCCGACCTGCGGCTCGAGCCGAGCCTGGGGAGGGCGCGGGAGCTGGCCCGCGAGGGCAACGTGGTGCCGGTCCGGGTCCGCCTCGTCGACGACTGCGAGACGCCGGTCTCCGCCTTCCTCAAGCTGCGCGCCGGCGAGCCCGACGGCGCCCCCGCCTTCCTGCTCGAGTCGGCCGAGCAGGGCCAGGTCGGCCGCTACTCCTTCGTCGGCCTGCGTCCGCGCGCGATCCTGCGCTGGAGCGACGGCACTCTCTCCGAGTGGAGCGGTGAGGAGGCGGCCACCGGCGCGGGGCCGAGTCGTACCGGGTCGGCCCCGGACCCCTACGCCGCCGTCGCCGCCCGCCTCGCCGATTTCCAGCCCGCTCCGGTAGAGGGCCTGCCGCCGTTCGCCGGTGGCGCCGTCGGTTTCTTCGGCTACGACCTGGTCCGCACCGTCGAGCCGCTCGGCGAGCCCAACCCCGACCCGCTCGGGCTGCCCGACATGGCGCTGATGATCACCGACGCGATGGTGGTCTTCGACCACCTCCGCCATGAGCTGACGATCCTCGCCTGCGCCTTCGTCGATTCCGAGGGCGGCATCGACGCCGCCTACGAGCGCGCCGCGGCGACAATCGCGGAGATGCGCGAGCGCCTGCGCGGCGCCGTCCCTGCCCCGGCCGCCCCCTCCGTCTCCGAGCCGCCCGAGTTCGTCTCCAACATGGAGCGCGAGGAGTTCGAAGCGGCGGTCGAGCGGATCGTCGAGTACGTCCACGCCGGCGACGCCTTCCAGGTCGTGCCCTCCCAGCGCTTCTCCGCTCCCGCCCCGGTCGAGGCCTTCTCGGTCTACCGCGGCCTGCGCGCGGTCAACCCCTCGCCCTACATGTACTTCCTCGAGTTCGGCGACTTCCAGATCGCCGGTGCCTCGCCGGAGCCGCTGGTCAAGGTCAGCGGCAGACGGGTGGAGACGCGGCCGATCGCCGGCACCTCGCCGCGCGGGCGCAGCGAGGACGAGGACCGGCGCTTCGCCGAGCGCCTGATCAACGACCCCAAGGAGCGGGCCGAGCACGTGATGCTGGTCGACCTCGGCCGCAACGACCTCGGCCGCGTCTGCGAGTACGGCTCGGTCTCGGTCGACGAGCTGATGGTGGTCGAGACCTATTCCCACGTCCTCCACATCGTCAGCCAGGTCTCAGGCACCCTGCGCGAGGGCGTCAGCGCGATGGACGTGCTGCGCTCGGCGCTGCCGGCGGGAACGCTCTCGGGGGCGCCGAAGGTACGGGCGATGCAGATCATCGACGAGCTGGAGAAGGTCAAGCGCTGCTCCTACGGCGGCGCGATCGGCTACCTCTCCTGGGATGGCGATCTCGACACGGCGATCCACATCCGCACCGTCGTCGTCAAGGACGGGCAGCTGCACGTCCAAGCCGGCGGCGGCACCGTCGCCGACGCCAAGCCCTCCTATGAGTACGTCGAGTCGGTCAACAAGGCGAAAGCGGTCTTCCGTGCCGTCGAGGTCGCCTGCGAGCAGCCGGACTGGGCCTGATGCGCGTGCTGGTGATCGACAACTACGACTCCTTCACCTACAACCTCGTCCAGTACCTGGGCGAGCTCGGGTCCGAGGTGGAAGTGGTCCGCAACGACAAGGCTGAGGTCGGTGAGCTGCTCGAGCGCGGCGCCGAGCGGCTGGTCGTCTCGCCGGGCCCCTGCACGCCGGCCGAGGCGGGGATCTCGGGCGCGGCGATCCGCGCTTTCGCCGAGGCGGGCACCCCCGTGCTCGGCGTCTGCCTCGGGCACCAGGCGATGGTCGAGGCCTTCGGCGGCAAGGTGGTGCAGGGCGAGCCGGTCCATGGCAAGGACGCCGAGATCGAGCACGACGGCAGGACGATCTTCGCCGGGCTCCCGACCCCGCTGGTCGCCGGCCGCTACCACTCGCTTGTGGCCGACCCCGATCTTCCCGACGAGCTGGAGCTGAGCGCCTCGTTGGGCGACGTGGTGATGGCCGCCCGCCACCGCGAGCTGCCGGCCGAGGGGGTCCAGTTCCACCCCGAGAGCGTGCTCACGCCCCAGGGCAAGCACCTGCTCGCCAACTTCCTCGGGTTGCGGTAGAGCTTTGGTCCGGATAGCGACCCAAACCTCTGCCGCAAGGAGGTCGGATGCCTAACGACGTCGTCAGCCGGGCGATCGACGCGGTCTGCGCCGGCGACCACCTCACCGCCGACCACGCCTCGGCGGTGCTGGCGGAGATCATGGAGGGACGGGCCGACCCGGTCCAGACCGGCGCTTTCCTGATCGCCCTGCGGGCGAAGGGCGAGACCGTCCCCGAGCTGGTCGGCCTGGCGCGGACGATGCGCTCGCTGGCGGCGCCGGTCTCGAGCGGCCGCGCAGACCTGGTCGACACGGCCGGAACCGGCGGTGGGCCCTCGACCTTCAACGTCTCCACCACGGCCGCCCTGGTCGCGGCCGGGGCCGGCTGCGCGGTCGCCAAGCACGGCAACCGCTCCAACACCAGCAAGTGCGGCTCCGCCGATCTGCTGGAGGCGCTCGGGGTCGACATCGAGCTCGAGCCCGAGGACGTCGGCCGCTGCATCGACGAGGTCGGCTTCGGCTTCATGTTCGCTCCCCGCCACCACGCGGCGATGGCCCACGTCATCCCCGCCCGCAAGGCGCTGGGCGTGCGCACGGCTTTCAACTTCCTCGGCCCGCTGACCAACCCCGCCGGCGCCAACCGGCAGCTGCTCGGCGTCGCCGACCGCCACTACCAGGAGACGATCGCGGAGGCGCTGGTCGGCCTCGGCAGCGTGCGGGCGCTGGTAGTCAGCGCCGAGGACGGTCTCGACGAGCTCTCGATCTCCTCGCGCACGCGGGTGATCGAGGTCGCCGACGGCGGCACCGCCGAGTGGTTCGTCGAGCCGGGCCAGTTCGGGATCGCGCCGGCACCGCTGGAGGCGGTGGCGGGGGGGACCCCGGAGGAGAACGCGGCAGCGGTCCGCGGGGTCCTGGCCGGCGAGCCCGGTCCCCGCCGCGACCTCACCGTGCTCAACGCCGCCGCCGCGATCTACGTCGGCGGACTCGCCGCCGATCTCGGCGAGGGTGTCGCCAGGGCCGCCGAGGCGATCGATTCGGGTGCGGCAGGAAGAGTGCTGGAGCGGCTGGTCGCGGCGACGCACGCCCCCGGGGACTAGGCTCTGACAGTCAAGTGGGAATGATCGAGCAGCTCATCGCTGGGGCCAGAGAGGGAGTCGACGCGCGTCGCCGCGAGCTTCCGCAGGCCGACCTCGAGTCGCGGCTTTCGGGCCGCGGCGAGGATCGCCCCTTCAACGAGGCGCTGGTGCGCCCCGGCCTCTCGCTGATCGCCGAGTTCAAGCGCCGCTCTCCCAGCGCCGGTGAGATCTCCGCCACCGCCACCGTGCCGGAGCAGGTCGCCGCCTACGAGCGCGGCGGCGCGGCGGCGCTCTCGGTGCTGACCGACGAGCCCCACTTCGGCGGCTCGCTCGAGGATCTGCGCGCCGCCCGGGCCGCCTGCGGCCTGCCGATCATCCGCAAGGACTTCATCGTCGACCGCTACCAGCTCTATGAGGCGGCGGTCAACGGCGCCGACGCGGTGCTGCTGATCGTCCGTGCCTTGGAGGACGACGAGCTGCGCGCCCTTTATGACGAGGCGCGCGCTCTCGACCTCGACTGCCTGGTCGAGGTCCATGACGAGGCCGAGCTGGAGCGGGCGCTGGAGGCCGACGCCGAGGTGATCGGGATCAACAACCGCAACCTCGACCAGGGAAACGTGGATCTAGCGACGACCTTCGAGCTGATGCCCGACGTGCCGGCCGGCAAGACGGTGGTCGCCGAGAGCGGCATCTCCGGCCGAGCCGAGCTGGCGGAGCTGGAGCGGGTGGGCGTCGACGCCGTCCTGATCGGCGGTGCCCTGATGGCCGCCGCCGACCCCGAGGCGAAGACGCGCGAGCTGACCGGGGCCGACGAAGGCACCCGCGAGCACCTCTTCTAGCTTCGCCGCCGCAGGGCCGGCGAATTTAGACAATCTTTCAAGAGCATTTAGAGAGCGATCAGCGGCAGCGGCGATCATTGCCCTGATGACCAAGGTACGACGGGTCCTCCGCACGCCACTCGCCTCCGCCGTCTTGGGTGGGGTAATCGTCGCCGCCTTCGGCTGGATCGCGATCGCGGCCGGTTGGATCCAGTCCGAGGGCGGCTCGACGACCACCGTCGCCGCGCCGCTGGCGGCGCCGGTCGTCGACAAGTCGAGTGGCGACGGCGACACCAACGTCGTCAACCAGATCTACCGCCAGGCCGGCGACGGCGTCGCTTTCATCCAAGCCGAAGTCCCGACTCAGGAAGCGCAGGCCTTCTCGCCCTTCGGCGAACCCGAATCCGAAGGCGGCGGCACCGCGACCGGCTCCGGGTTCCTGATCGACGCCGAGGGCCACCTGCTGACCAACAGCCACGTGGTCGAAGGCGCCGACGAGATCCAGGTCAAACTGGGCGACTCCGACAAGGCCTATCCGGCGAAGGTGGTCGGCACCGATCCGGCAACCGACGTCGCCCTGCTCGACGTCGAAGCGCCGGCGGGCGATCTGCACCCGCTCGCCCTCGGCAGCTCGGCGAAGATGGAAGTCGGCGACCCGGTGGTCGCGATCGGCAACCCCTTCGGGCTCGACCGCACCGTGACCAGTGGCATCGTCTCCGCCCTGCAGCGCCAGATCGAAGCTCCCAACGGCTACTCGATCACCAACGTGATCCAGACCGACGCCGCGATCAACCCCGGCAACTCGGGCGGCCCGCTGATCAACGCCAGCGGCGAAGTGATCGGCATCAACTCCCAGATCGCCACCGGCGGCGGTGGCGGCGGCAACGTCGGCATCGGCTTCGCGGTCCCGATCGACACGGTCCGGGACGAGCTCCACCAGCTCGAAACGACCGGTGAGGTCGACCATGCCTTCATCGGCATCCAGGGTGGCACGATCACCCCCGATCTCGCCAAGGCGATCAACCTGCCCGTCTCCGAAGGCGTGATCGTCCAGTCCGTCGTCGAGGGCGGACCGGCCGACGAGGCCGGCATCGAGGGCGGCAACACCTCGGCGACGATCGACGGGGCGGAAGTGCGCCTCGGCGGCGACGTGATCACAAGGATGAACGGCGAGAAGCTGGCGGAGATGGACGATCTGATCGAGACCATCAACGAAGCGCAGCCGGGCGACGAGCTCGAGTTGACGATCCTGCGCGACGGGTCGACCAAGACCGTGACCGTGACGCTCGGCGAGCGACCCGATTCGTCCGCAGGGGAATCCCAGGGCGCCGAATAGCGGCTCGCGTAGTCTGGGGGAATGCGAGTCAAGTTCTGCGGAATCACCAATCTGGACGACGCCGCCGAGGCGGTGCGGCTGGGCGCTTGGGCGGTGGGGTTGATCCACTACGACAAGAGCCCCAGGTGCGTGGAGCCCGACGTCGCGGCCGAGGTTGGGGCCGCTTTCCGGCGCAAGTGCGAGGTCGTCGGCGTCTTCGTCAACCCCACCCTGGAGGAAGTCGACAAGGCGGTCGAGAACGCGGCACTGACGATGGTGCAGCTGAACGGGGCGGAGGGCGCCCAGTTCTGCGCCGAGGTGGCGCGGCGCAGCGGCGTCAAGGTGATCAAGGCGATCCACGTCGCCAGCGCCGCCGATATCCACGCGGCCGAGGCTTTCCGCACCGACTTCCACCTCTTCGACAAGCGCGGAAAAGGCCTCTGGGGCGGCAGCGGGGAGAGCTTCGACTGGGATCTGCTGCGCGGCCACCGCTCCGACATCCCGGACATGCTCGCCGGCGGCCTGCGACCGGACAACGTCGCCGCGGCGATCGCGATCGCGCAGCCCTTCGCCGTCGACGTCGCCAGCGGGGTCGAGGTCGAGCCGGGGCGTAAGGACCATGCGGCGATGGCCGCCTTCTTCGAGGCCGCCCAGCCGGCCGGCATCGCCAGCCCATGAGCACGGTCGAGGAGCGGTTCGGCCCCTACGGGGGGCGCTACGTGCCGGAGACGCTGATCGCGGCACTGGACGAGCTGACCGCCGCCTGGGGCGAGGCGCGCGAGGACGCTGAGTTCATGGCCCGCCTGGAACTGCTGCGCCGCGACTTCATCGGCCGCCCGACGCCGCTCTACCTGGCCGAACGACTCTCCGAGAAGGTCGGCTCCAAGGTCTACCTGAAGCGCGAGGACCTGGCCCACACCGGCGCCCACAAGATCAACAACGCGGTCGGGCAGGCGCTGCTGGCGGCGCGGATGGGCAAGCCGCGGGTGATCGCCGAGACCGGTGCCGGCCAGCACGGCGTCGCCACCGCGACCGCCTGCGCCCTGCTCGGGCTCGAGTGCGTCGTCTACATGGGCAGCGAGGACATCCGCCGCCAGGCGCCCAACGTCGAGCGGATGCAGCTGCTCGGGGCCGAGGTGGCGCCGGTCGAGGCCGGAGCCCGCACCCTCAAGGAGGCGGTCAGCGCCGCGATCCGGGACTGGGTCGCCAACGTCGAGACGACCCACTACGTGATCGGCTCCGCCGTCGGCCCCGCGCCGTACCCCGCCCTGGTCCGCGACCTGCAACGGGTGATCGGCGAAGAGGCGCGCGAGCAGGCGCTGGCGGTCGAGGGGGCGCTGCCCACGCGGGTGATCGCCTGCGTCGGCGGCGGCTCCAACGCGATCGGCATCTTCAGCCCCTTCCTCGACGATGCCGAGGTGGCTCTGATCGGCGTTGAGGCCGCCGGCGAGGGTCTCGACAGCTTCCGCCACGGCGCCTCGCTCGGCGCCGGCAGCACCGGCGTCCTGCACGGCTCGCTCTCCTCCGTGATCGCCGACGAGGAGGGGCAGATCCTCGAGGCGCACTCGGTCTCGGCCGGGCTCGACTATCCGGGGGTCGGTCCCGAGCACGCGCACCTGCGCGACACCGGGCGGGCCAGCTACGTGGCGATCACCGATAAGCAGGCGCTGGCGGCGTTCGGGGAGCTGGCGCGGCTGGAGGGGATCATTCCGGCGCTTGAGTCCTCGCACGCGATTGCTTGGTTGCTGGAGAACCCGGGCGAGCGCGGATTCGATGTTCTGTGCCTCAGCGGGCGGGGCGATAAGGACATGGCTGAGTACGTGGAGCAGGTCGAGAGGGGAGTCGGGGAGTGACTCTGCCGAGCAACAGCGGGGAGGGGCTTGCGGAAGGGAGCCGGGGAGACACTCCCCGGAGCAACAGCGGGGAGGCTCCGGGGAGTGTCTCCCCGGCTCCCAGCGCAGAGCAGCTGACTGGCGAGGAACGGATCGCTGGCGCGTTCGAGGCTGCCCGTGAGGAGGACAGGGCGGCGTTGATGCCTTACATGATGGCTGGGTATCCGGATCGGGAGACCGGGTTGGCGGTGGCTGCTGCTTACGTCGATTCCGGGGCGGATTTGATCGAGCTGGGGGTTCCTTTCTCCGATCCGCTGGCGGATGGGCCGACGATTCATGCGGCGGCGACGGCGGCGTTGGAGGCGGGGGCGACTTTTGCGACGGCGTTGGAGGTCTGTCGGTCGGTCTCGGAGCGGATACCGGTGGTGTTGATGGCCTACTCGAACATGGTTCTGGCCCATGGCGGGGCGGGGGAGTTCGCTCGGCTTGCGGTTGCCGCCGGGGCCGCCGGGGTGATCGTTCCGGATCTGCCGTTGGGGGAGGCGGAGGACGTGCGGGAGGACTTTGCCGCGGTTGGGCTGGCGTTGGTGCCGTTGGTGGCGCCGACCACGTCGGCGGAGCGGCGGGCGCGGATCTGTGCGGTCGCCCGTGGGTTCGTCTACGTGGTCTCGACCGTGGGGACGACCGGGGAGCGGGCTGAGATTCCGGCGGCCCTGGCCGATCTGGTCGCGGCGACCAAGGGGGACTCGGAGATTCCGGTCGCCGTCGGCTTCGGCATCGGCACCGCGGCGCAGGCGGCCGAGGTGGGGCGGATCGCCGACGGGGTCATCGTCGGCAGCCGCCTGGTTCGGGCCACCGGCGAGGCCGGCTCAGCGCAGGGCGCGGCCGACGCCGTGGCAGAGTTCCTCAGCGAGACGCGCGTCGCCCTCGCCCGATGAGCGACTAGTCGCTAAGCTCTCGGCCGCAATGGGCATGGTCGTAACGCTATTTCTGGCTCTCGCCGCGATGACGGTCTCCTACGCCTTCGGGCAGGGTGGCCCGGTCGCCGGCATGGTCTTCTTCACGGTGCTGTTGATCGGTGCCGTGCTCAGAGTCCTGCAGCCGAAGCCCTAGGAGACCCTCCTAGGCACGCCGCACCCGTTCAGGCGCGGGTAGCGATCACCTCTAGATAGTCCGCCTCCAGCACCAGCGCCCGCTCGCCGGCCGTGTTCGCGCTTTCGAGGAAGGCACGCAGGTCCTCGGTCAGGGCCTGCTCGCCCTCGGGGCCGACCCGTTCGTAGGCCATCTGGGTCGGGCCGAAGTAGGTGCGGAAGAACTCGATGTAGTGGTCGGCCGAGCGGAACGGCTGACGCGAGACGCGACGCTCCACCCGCAGGTCGGCGATGCCGTCGCCGAACAGCTGGCGCAGGCGCTCCTCGGTGCCCCAGCGCAGCGGCGAGTCGAGGCCGGGGGGCGGCGGGGCGTGCCGGCTGATCGTTTCGAACATCCTGCCGACGTCGCCGTCCGGGCACCAGTTGCCCATCCCGATCCGGCCGCCGGGTTTGACCACGCGCAGCAGCTCCGCCGCCGCTTTCTCCTGGTCGGGGGCGAACATCGCCCCGAAGATCGACATCGCGACGTCGAAGCTGGCGTCCTCGAAGGGCAGGTCCTGGGCGTCGGCCTCGACGAACTCGATCTCCAGCCGCTCGGCCGCCGCACGCTCGCGGCCGCGCTCGAGCAGCGCCGGGACGTAGTCGGCGCCGACGGTCCCGCCCCAAGTTCGGCGGGCGGCGGAGATGGCGCCATTGCCGCTGCCGCAGGCGACGTCCAGGACCCGCTCGTCGGGGACGATCTCGAGCGCCTCGGCAAGGTTCTCGCTGGCGTTGTAGACGATGCTGGCGACCATCGCGAAGTCGCCCTTCGACCAGACCTGCTGCTGGACCTTGGTTACTGCCTCGAAGTCGGGTGAATCGTTCATCTCTCCTCCTCAGGGTCAAACCGAACCTACCGCTTCGCCACCGCTTCGCGCCAGGGGCGTGCCAGTGCTTAAAGTGAGCCGATGCGGATCGGAGTGCTAACCGGCGGCGGCGACTGCCCCGGCCTCAATGCGGTGATTCGGGCGGTCGTCCGCAAGGGCGTCGGCGGCTACGGGCACGAGTTCGTCGGCTACCGCGATGGCTGGCGCGGCCCGCTGGAGGCCGACAGCCGCCCGCTCGGTGTGCCCGACGTGCGCGGGATCCTGCCCCGCGGCGGCACCATCCTCGGCTCCTCGCGGACCAACCCCTTCGCCGACGACGGCGGCCCGGCGCGGATCGCGGAGAACCTGGAGGCGGCTGGCGTCGAAGGGCTGATCGCGATCGGCGGCGAGGACACCCTGGGCGCGGCCTCGCGCCTGCACGAGGAGCACGGGCTGCCCGTGATCGGCGTCCCGAAGACGATCGACAACGATCTCGGCGCCACCGACTACACCTTCGGCTTCGACACCGCGATCAACATCGCGATGGAGGCGATCGACCGCCTGCACACGACCGCCGACAGCCACCACCGGGTGCTGATCGTCGAGGTGATGGGCCGCCACGCCGGTTGGATCGCCTTTCACGCCGGCTTGGCGGGCGGCGCCAACATCATCCTCATCCCCGAGCGCCAGTTCGACGTCGAGCAGGTCTGCGACCTGGTCGGCCAGCGCTTCGCCAGTCGCTTCGCGCCGATCATCGTCGTCGCCGAGGGGGCGGAACCCGCGGGCGGGGTCCCGAGCGCCGAAGAGGACAAGCTCGACGCCTTCGGGCACGTCCGCCTCGGCGGCGTCGGGCACTGGCTGGAGGGCGAGATCGAGCGCCGTACCGGCAAAGAGACGCGGGCGACGGTACTCGGCCACGTCCAGCGCGGTGGCACCCCGACCGCCTTCGACCGGGTCCTGGCGACCCGCTTCGGCCTGCACGCGATCGACGCCGCCGACGCCGGCAAGTGGGGGACGATGACGGCGCTGCGCGGGACCGAGATTCAGCTGGTGCGGCTGACCGAGGCGACGGCGGAGCTGAAGACGGTGCCGGAGTCGTTGTACGCGGAGGCGGAGGCGTTCTTTGGGTAGGTGGGGGAG
>JBAQZI010000108.1:0-2801 GCA_049790835.1 Solirubrobacterales bacterium | reverse complement strand
GCGCCCCGCTGCGCGCCGCCCGCGCCGCCGAGCAGCCGTTCCGCCGCCGCATGGGCGCGATCTTCGACGACGTCGACCTCGTTCTGACGCCGACCACGGCGTTGCCGCCGCCCCGCATCGACCACTTCAAGGGCCGCGGCTACTGGGCGACGAGCAGCGCCGCCAGCGCCGCCTGCCCCTTCGCCTGGCCCTGGAACGTGGTCGGCTGGCCGGCGATCAGCGTCCCCGCCGGCTTCACCGCCGCCGGCCTGCCGATCGGCGCCCAGCTCGTCGCGCCCACCGCAAGCGAGGCGCTGCTGCTGGCGGCGGCGGGGCAGCTGGAGCAGGACCGGCGCTGGCACGAGCAGCAGCCCCCGCGGTCCGCCTAGCGTCCGCATCCCTACTGAGCGGTTAGCTCCATCGTCTACGCTCAAAGCGTGGATTCGCTCACCTGGGAAGGCGACCTGCCGCATCTGAGATCTCCCGTGCTGGTCTGTGCCTTCCGGGGCTGGAACGACGCCGCCGCGGCGGCGTCGACCGCACTCGGCGCAGTCGCCTCCTCGTTCGACTCCGAGCTGATCGCCAAGGTCGACCCCGAGGACTACTTCGACTTCCAGTCGACGCGACCGACGATCATCATGGCCGAAGGCCAGAGCCGCCGGATCGAGTGGCCGGAGAACAACCTGATCGCGGTCCGCGTCCCCACTGCCGACCGCGACCTGGTCCTGCTCGACGGGACCGAGCCGAACCTGCGCTGGCGCACCTTCTCGGAGACGATCGCCACCGCCGCCGACGCGCTCGGGGTCGAGCTGGTGATCACCCTCGGAGCGCTGATCGCCGAGGTCTCCCACACCCTGCCGGTGCCGATCACCGGGCTCGCCTCCGAGCAGGGACTGGTCGACGAGCTCGAACTCGAGCGCTCGAATTACGAGGGCCCGACCGGCATCGTCGGCATCGTCCACGATCTCTGCCACCAGGCCGGGATCAGCTCCGCCTCGCTCTGGGCGGCGGTGCCCCACTACGTCGCCGCCGTTCCCAACCCGAAGGCGGCGCTGGCGCTGCTGCGCCGGCTCGAGGGACTGACCGGGATCGCCGTCGAGGCCTCCGAGCTGGAGGAGGAAACGAGCGACTACGAGGAGCAGATCGGCCGCGCCATCGCCGCCAACCCGGAGATCGAGGAACTGGTCTCGCGGATCGAGGCCGAACAGGTCGACCTGCTGACCGAGGAGGGCGAGGACCTGCCCTCGGCCGACACGATCGCCCGCGAGTTCCAGCGCTTCCTGCGCCAGCGCGGCGACGGCCAGTAGAGGACGCTGCAAACCGGCGCATCTCGGCGTCCTCGGTCGGTCATGTGCAGAGCACACTCCCTCCCTCGTCCTTGATCTGCTTGGTTTTCGCGTCCTCTAGGACTCCGCCGCCGGGCAGATCAGGCGGTAGTCGCACCAGCCGCAAACGGTGGGTGAGGGGCGCGGCTCGAAGTCCTGGCTGAGGATGCCCTCGCCGACCTGCAGCACCGTGCGCTCGACCCGCTCGGCGTCGTCGGGCTTGGTCGGGGCCGCCACCTTGTCGGCGTCGAGCACGTAGTAGTAGCTGCCGGTGCTGGCCTCGATTTCCCAAGCCTCGCGGGCGGCGAGCCGGTAGAGCGCCAGCTGCAGGTCGCTCTCCAGCTCGGCCTCGGTGCGGCGCTCGCCGGTCTTGTAGTCGATCAGCTCGTAGTCGCCGTCGGGCAGGCGGTCGACCCGGTCGACGCGGCCGCGGACGTGGTGCTCGCCCACCTTGAAGTCGAACTTCCTCTCCAGCCAGACCGGCTCCCCCTCGGCGACCCGCTCGCGCTCCCAGTAGAGCCGCAGCGCCTCGCGGGCGCGGTCGCGGAACTGCAGCTCGTCGTCGGTGGCGCCGAAGCCGGTGCGCCGCCAGCCGGTCTCGAAGAGGTGGGTCAGCAACCCCAGTCCGTCCTCGTCGCTCTCCGGCGGCTCTTTGTGGAAGCGCTCGAGGACGTTGTGGATGAGGATCCCGAAGCGCTGGTTGATCGTCGGCTCCTGCGGGATCCCGAAGACGCGGCCGAACTTGTACTTGAGCGGGCAGGTCAGGTAGAGGCTGAGGTCGGAGGCCGAGAGGCTGAGCATGCCGTCACCGCGGCGCGGCAGGAAGGCCTCCAGCGAGGGCTCCTCGCGGGCCGCGATCAGCTCGCGCCGGCGACCCTGCTCGCCTTCGGCCTCGAGCAGGTAGGAGTCGAGCGAGGAGGCGTCGAGCTCGGCCTGCTGCTCCGGAGTCGCCACCTGGCGCAGGAGGCCGTTGACCGCCTCGATCGCCTCCGCCGTCGGCTCGTCGCCGGGGCGCTGCGCCAGCGCCGCCAGCTTCAGCAGCTCGAGGTAGCGGGCGATCGCCCGGTTGACGTCGATCGCGGTGTCCAGGCGCGGCTCGGAGAGCTCGCGGCCGGCGCGCCAGGAGGCCTCCAGCACCTGCTCGCGCAGGGTCCGATAGGTGGCGTGCAGGCCCTCGGCGGGCCCGAAGAGCTCCTCGCCGTGCTCCTCCTCGACAGCCCCTGTCGCCGTCAGCGCCTCCTCATAGAAGGGGGACGGCCGCGCCTCCCCTTCCTCGCCGCGCTCGAGCCGGGAGAGGACCAGTCCGGTCCGTGCCGGCCAGCCGATCCGGCTCCAGTCAGCGTCGTTCTCGAGCCCGAGCACGAAGACGTGGTCGAAGCCGATCCCCTTGACCGCGTCCATCGCCATCCCGTGCACCGAGGCGGGGGACGGCGGCTCCTCGCCGCCGGCCGGCTCGACGCCGGCCTCGGCGACGGCGCTGAGGTAGGCGACGAAGCC
>JBAQZI010000107.1:0-4842 GCA_049790835.1 Solirubrobacterales bacterium | reverse complement strand
GCACGGAGTCTCCTTACCGGCCCGAGCCGCGGCCGGCCGCCGCGGCCGAGGAGCTGACCGGCCCCACCCGGCGCGAGCCGATGTCGCCGATGCGGGCCCAGATCGCCCGGCACATGCTCGACAGCCGCCGCGGCTCGGCGCACTGCACGACGATCGTCGAGGTCGACTTCTCGGGCGTCGCCCGCCGGCGCCAGGAGCTGCGCGAGGCGATGGATCGCCGCGGCGTCAACCTCACCTACCTCGCCTTCGTCGCCCGAGCGACCGTCGCGGCCCTGGAGCGGCACCCGATCCTCAACGCCTCGATCGACGGCGAGGAGATCGTCTACCACGACGACGTCAACCTCGGGATCGCCGTCGCGCTCGAGAGCGGCCTGATCGTGCCCGTGATCCGGCAGGCGCAGCGGCTCAGCCTCGAGGGGCTGGCCGCCGCGATCGGCGACCTGGCGACCCGCGCGCGGGAGAAGCGGCTGCATCCCGACGAGGTTCAGGGGGGGACGTTCACGATCACCAACCCGGGCCAGTTCGGGGCGGTGCTGGCGACGCCGATCATCAACCAGCCCCAGGTCGCGATCCTCGACCTGGAGGCGATCGTCAAGCGCGCGGTCGTCGTCGAGGGCGACGGAGACGACGCGATCGCGGTCCGCCCGATCTCCTACCTCTGCATGTCCTGGGACCACCGGGCGCTCGACGGCGCCGAGGCGGCCCGCTTCCTCGCCGGGATCAAGGCGGCGCTCGAGCAAGCGGGGTCCGAGTGACGCGCTCGCTGACCGGACCGGTCTCCGCCGCGCGGCTCACGGAGCTGGCCCGCGGCCATGAGGATCTGCGGGTCGTCTCCGGTCTCCGCAGCGGCGCCACGATCGCGATCGCCGTTCATTCCACCGCCCTCGGCCCGGCCCTCGGCGGGGTGCGGATGTGGCATTACGACTCCGCCGCGGATGGAGTCGCCGACGCCCTGCGGCTGGCGCGGGCAATGACCTACAAGGCCGCCGCCGCCGGGCTCGACCTCGGGGGCGGCAAGGGCGTGATCTGCGCCCCGACGCGCCAGCGGCCCGGCGGCGAGGCGCGGCGGCGGATGCTGCTCGACTTCGGCGACGCGGTCGAGTCGCTCGAGGGGCGCTACGTGACCGCCGAGGACGTCGGCACCGGCGCCGCCGACATGGTCGCGATCGCCGAGCGGACCGCCCACGTGGTCGGCCTACCGGCAGAGCGCGGCGGCCGCGGCGATCCCAGCCCGCTGACCGCACGGGGTGTCCGCGCGGCAATCGGCGCCTGCCTCGAACAGCGTTTCGGCGATGCGTCGGTGTCAGGCGTCCGGATCTGCGTGGTCGGCGTCGGCAGCGTCGGCAGCCGGCTCGCGCGGATGCTCTCCAGTGCCGGCGCCGAGCTCGCGATCTCCGACATCGATCCGACGCGCAGGCCGCTCGCGGAGGAGCTCGGCGTCGCCTGGGTCGATCCGGAGCAGGCGATCGTCGCCGATTGCGACGTGCTCGCCCCCTGCGCTCTCGGCGGCGCGATCGACGCGGCCACGATCGCCCGGCTTCGCTGTCAGATCGTCTGCGGATCCGCCAACAACGTGCTCGCCGACGAGCGGCTGGCGGCAGCTCTGGCGCAGCGCGGGATCCTCTTCGCACCGGACTTCATCGCCAACGCCGGCGGCCTGATCAACGTCTACGCGGAGCTGCGCGATCTCGACGCCGAGGTGGTCCTGCGCCTCGTCGATCAGATCGGCCCGACGCTGCGTGGAATCCTCGGGGCGGCCGACCGCAAGGGAGTGACGCCGCTCGCCGCGGCCCAGGCGCAGGCACTGGAGCGCCTGCGGGCAGCGACGGTCGCGGCTGCCTAGACGCCGCGGGGGCGTTGCGCGGGACCGCGACCTCAGGCTGAGCAGCGCTGGCAGAGGCCGCGCAGGACGACGTCGTGCTCTGAGATGTCGAACGACATGCCCTCCGAGACCCGGCCGATAACCCGCTCCAGGTCGCGGTCCTCGAAGGTCTCCATCCTGCCGCAGTTGCGGCAGATCGCATGGTGGTGATGGTGACCGTTGGGTTCGACCCGCTCGTAGGCCGCGGTCCCGCGCGTCATCTCGATCCGCAGGACCAGGCCGAGCTCCTCGAACTGGTCGAGAGCCCGGTAGATGCTGGCCCTGCCGACCGGCGGCTTGCGGCGGCGCAGCTCGTCGTCGAGCTCGAGGGCGGTCACCGCGCAGTCGTGGCGGGCGAGGGCCCCGACCACGGCGGTGCGGGCGCCGCCGCGACGGCAGCCGGCGGCCTGCAGGGTGGCCAGCGCGTGCTCGGCCCAGCCCGTGTCGGTGGCGGTCGGCATCTAGACGATCGTAGCCTGCGGCCTGTGTCCCCGAGGGGCAATCCAGGCGAGCAATCGGCCCGCGGGAAGGGACAGCAGGTAGGCGGCGAGGATCGCGAGCGCGACCGAGGCGCCGCCGGCGGTTCCCAGGTAATAGGAGCAGTAGAGGCCGGCGAGGCCGGAGAGCACCGCGATCGCCAGCGCGAGCGCGATCATCGGCCCGATTCGCTCGGTCAGCTGGCGCGCCGCCGCCGCCGGGCCGACGAAGACGGCGACGACGAGCAGGTTGCCGAGCCCCTGGACCGCGACGACGATGGCGGCGGCCAGCAGGATCATCAGGACCGCTTCGGTGACGGCAGGCGAGGCGCCGAGGGAGCGCGCGGCGGCGCGGTCGAAGCCTCCGGCGAGCAGGCGGGCGTGGACCAGCCAGAGGCCGATCGCCACCGCGACCGCCAGCGCCGCCGCCGCGATCAGGTCGCCGTCGGAGGGGCCGAGGATGTCTCCGAAGAGGAGCTCCTGGAGGCCGGGCGGCGAGTCGGGCGAGAGCGCCAGCAGGACGCCGAGGCCGAAAAGCGTGGTGACGACGACCGCCACCGCGACCTCGCGACTCACCCCCGGCACCCGCGCGATCAGGACGATCGCCAGCGCGGCGACGAGGATCGCCGGCGCGGCGCCAAGCAGCAGGGGGACCCCGGCGAGGGTCGCCAGGACGAGGCCCGGGAAGATCGAGTGGGCCAGCGACTCGGCCGCATAGGAGAGGCGGTAGAGCACGACCCAGCAGCCCAGCGCTCCGCCGGCTATCCCGATCAGGGTCATCTCGGCGATCGCGCGCCGCATGAACTCGTCTTGGAATGGCTCGAGCATCTCAGTGGTGGTGATGATGGGGCGGCAGGATCGCCTTGCCGCCGGTTCCCGGCAGCTCGACGATGGCGCCACCGTAGGTCTGCTCCAGCACCTCGAGATCGAGCACGTCCTCGGGGGCCCCAACCGCGATCTGGGTGCGGTTGAGGCAGAGCACCGTGTCCCAGCGCCGCGCCTGCTCGAGGTCGTGGGTGGCGACGATCACGCCGCGTCCCGCCGCGGCCAGCGAGGCGATCAGGGTTTCGAGGCTCTCGGCGCTGAGCCGGTCGAGGCCCGAGAAGGGCTCGTCGAGGAGCAGCACCTCGGCCTTCTGGACGAGGCTGCGGGCGATCAGGACCCGCTGGCGCTGGCCACCGGAGAGCTTGCCGAAGGTCTCGCGAGCGAGGTCGGCGAGCCCAACCTGATCCAGCGCTTCCAGGGCGACGTCGCGATCGCGACGGCCGGGGCGCCGCCACCAGGGCAGGCGCGAGAGCGCTCCCATCGTCGCCACGTCCAGGGCGGAGACCGGGTAATCGAGCTGGGAGCGCTCGGTCTGGGGGACCGTGGCACAGCGAACCGCGACCCGAAGCTCGCCGGCGAGCGGGGTCAGCTCGCCGAGCAGCGCCCGCAGCAAGGTCGTCTTGCCGCCCCCGTTCGGCCCCAGCAGCGCCATCCTCTCCCCCGCTCGCAGGGAGAAGCCGACCGCGGAGATCGCGGGCTTGCCGTCGTAGCCGGCGGCGAGGCCGGTCGCCTCGATCAGGGAGTCAGCCGGCATCCGCGCTGCCCGTCGGTGAAGCCACGGACCACGGCGTCCGCGTTTGCCCGCTCCATCTCGAGGTAGGTGGCGCCGTCTGAGCCCGCGGGGCCGAGCGTGTCGCCGTACAGCGTGTAATCGGCGGTGGCGCCGGTCTGGTTGGCGATCGCCTCGGCCACTCCGGGGCTGAGCGAGCTCTCGGGGAAGACCGCCTTCACTTCCTCGGCCTCGATCGTGTCGGCCAGCTCGCTCAGCTCCTTCGCCGAGGGCTGGGCCTGGGTGGTCTGCGAGGGGATCACCGCGCCGACGACCTCGATCCCGTAGCGCGCGGCGAAGTAGTTGAAGGCATCGTGGTCGGTGATCAGCTTGCGCTCGGCGGCGGGGACAGAGTCGATGCAGCTGGCGGTCCCGGCGTCGAGCGCCCGCAGCCGCGCGACGTAGGCGTCGGCGTTGCGCCGGAACTCGGCCTTGCTCGAGGGATCGGCCGCCACCAGCGAGCGCTCGATCTCGCGCACCGCGGCCTCGGCGTTGCGCGGGTCGTGCCACCAGTGCGGGTCGTATTTGGCGTCGTGGTGATGCTCCTCGGCGGCGTGCTCGTCCTCGTGACCGTGCTCCTCCTCGCCCTCGCCGGGCAGGCGGATCGGGGCGACCGCGCCGAGGTCGACGATCTCCGCGTCGGCGCCGCTGTCGGAGACGATCTCCTCGGCCCAGTCGTCGAGGCCGTCGCCGCTGGCGTACACGAGCTTGGCGTCGGCCACGGTCCGCACGTCGTCGGGGCGAGGCTCGTAGTCGTGCGGGTCGCTGTTGGGCTGCAGCAGCTGGTTCACCGCTACCGCTTCGCCGCCGATCTCGCGGGCGAAGTCTGCGATCTGGGTGGTGGTCGCGACGACGGCGAGCTTGCCGTCGTCGTCCCCGGAGCCGCCGCCGCAGCCGGCGCCCAGCAGGGC
>JBAQZI010000106.1:0-5254 GCA_049790835.1 Solirubrobacterales bacterium | reverse complement strand
GCCGATATGTCGCCTCAGGCTCGACATATCGGCCCATCGGCCCTCGGTTAGGGTTCGCGGGGTGAGTGAGAGGCCTGATGTCAGCTTGCGGCGGTTCGAGCAAGGGGATGCGCCCGCCGTGCACCGCTGGTTCAACAACCCGGCGGCGACGGCGTCGTTGATGGAGCAGCGCGACAGCTTCTCGCTCGAGCAGGCCGAGGCCTGGGCCCGGCGGGCGATGGACGACCGCGGCGAGGACCGCAAGTTCGCGATCGTCGTCGAGGGCTACGACGAGCCAGTGGGGTTCACCGCCCTCTACGGCCTCTTCCGCCAGACCGCGCCGGAGCTGGGGGCGCTGATCGGCGACGACGTGCGCGGCAAGGGCGTCGGCCGCCGCGCCGAGGCGCTGACGATCGCCAAGGCCTTCGACGAGTACGGCGCCCACCGTGTCTACGGTCGCATCCCCGCCCGCAACGAGATCGCCAAGAAGACGGTCACCAGTCTCGGCTGGGTGCACGAGGGGACGATGCGTGCCCACCTTGCCCGCGAGGACGCGCCCGCCGACGACTGTGAGGTTTGGGGCGTGCTCCCCGACGAGTTCAGGGCCGCCGCCGCGGACCTCCTCGAGTGAGCGCCCCGGCCGCGACCGCCGCGTTGATCGAAGACCGTGGTGAGGCCGCGGCGGCAACCGAGTTCTTCCGCTCCCGCCCCTTCCTCGACGCCGAGTCCGTCACCCACACGCTGCGAATCAGGTCCGGCGCCGCCGAGCTCCTCGCCCCCCTCGTCGTCCGCGAGATCCCCCCGCCGATGGGCCGAAGTGTCGAGGCAGAGGCGACAAATCGGCCCATCGACCCGGAGTTCGACGGGGTCTCGCCGTATGGGTATCCGGGGCTCAGCGCGCCTGACGGGTTTGTGGCGGATCCCGGGGCAATCGACTTCGGGCCCACCGGCCTCGTCAGCCTCTTCATCCGCCATAGGCTGGGCGTGCCGGCGCTTGGTGGCTCCACCGAGCGCAACGTCGTCCAGATCGCCGATCCGGCACTGCCGCCGAAGAGCCGCCCCAGCGACCGCCGCCAGGTCCGCAAGAACCTCGAGGCGGGATACGAGCTGGCGCTTGTCCCCGGCTCGGAGACCACGCCCACCCAGCGCGCCGGCTTCCTCGCCGTCTACGAGCAGACGATGCGCCGCGCCGGCGCCGCCGGCCACTACTTCTTCCCGGCCGCCTACTTCGATCGCGTGCTCGAAGCCGGCCGCACCTGGCTCGTCCTCGCGACCGCCCCGGGCGGCGAGCTCGCCGCTGCCTCGATTGCCGTGGTCAGCGACGGCTACCTTCACTACTACCTCTCCGGCAGCGCCGATTCCCACCTCCGCGACTCGCCGATGAAGAACATCGTCACCGGCTTGATCGAGCACTCCGCCGAGCTCTCCCTCCCGCTCAACCTCGGCGGCGGCATCAGCGCCAACGACGCCCTCGAGGAATTCAAGCGCGGCTTCGGCAACCGCCAGGAGACCTGGCGCACCTCCGAGATCGTCTGCGACCGGGCCGCCTACGAGCGCCTCGCCGCCGGTCGCGATGCCGGCGGCTACTTCCCCGCCTACCGCGCGTCGCGCTCCTAGCTAGACGGATCGACCGGCGTCGGCCCGGTGAACGTGAACGCCTCGACCGGCTCGCCGCCGTATTTGCCCCAGGTCTCGGCGCCGAAGGCGCGGACCGCATCCAGCGTCGCCGCCCCTCTGTACTCGGGGCAGCCGAGCAGGTTGGTCCAGGTCGTCGCCGCCACCTCGTAGGGCATCTCGTCGTTGGGGAAGAGCAGCGTCGCCCCGTACATCGTGTCGTAGAGCCCCTTCAACGCCAGCTGATCTTTCTCGGGCAGGTCCGGCGAGTACTGGATCTCCAGCCGGCCGTGCTCGAGCGAGTGGACGATGTCGATTTCCGCCGGCATCTCCGCGTAGGCCCCATCCGCCTGCTGGTAAGGCGGTTCGACGTGGGGCCCGGAGGTGGGCGGGTTGGTTTCGTATTCGGGCGTGTCCGAGTCTTTGGGAATGTGCTGCGCTCCCTCGTTCGGCAGTTCCTGGCGCAGGTCGCAGCCCGCCCGCTTGGCGGCCGCGGCCAGGTCCGTCGCCGCCGCCGCCGCTGGCTCCGTCCCGGCGCGATTGTCCGGCTCGACCCCGTTGGTTGAGCCGATTTCGGCGTTGAGGTTGATGTGGGAGTCGCCCTCGGCAGCACTGTCGTCGCCGCCGCTGGCGAGGAGGAAGACGACCGCCACGATCGCCAGCACCGCGGTCGAGGCGATCGCGTAGCCGACGATCATGCGGTTGCGGTTGGAGCCGGCATCGGCCTGTTCGGCCTCGAGGCGCTCCTGCCGCCGCTTCTCTCGCTCGCTTCGTCCTGACATTGGTCGAAATCCTAGTCGGCATTGCCGGTCAGCGTCGCCGCGTCGCCGCGCACGCGCTCCCACGGCCTCGATGCCCGCAGCGAACCGAGCACTGCCCGCGTCGCCGCCGCTTTGTTGAGGGCGTAGAAATGGATGCCGGGAGCGCCGGCGATCAGCAGCTCGGCGCACTGCTGGGCGGCGAAGGCGACGCCCAGCTCGAACTCCCGCTCCGGGTCTCCTCCCGCCGCCTCGAAGGCCGCTTCCAGCGGCGCCGGGATCGAGGCATCGCAGAGGTCGCAGATCCGCTTCGTCTGGGCGAAGCTGGCGACCGGGATCACCCCAGCCAGGATCGGCACCTCGATCCCGCGCGCCCGCGCCGCCCGCACGAAGTCGAAGTAGACCTGGTTGTCGAAGAAGAGCTGGGTGATCAGGAAGCCGGCACCGGAATCGACCTTCGTCTTCAGGTAGGAGAGGTCGGTCTCGAGATCGGGCGCCTCCGGGTGGACCTCGGGGAAGCAGGCGCCGCCGATCGCGAAGTCCCAGCCGGCCGAGATGAAGGCGGCGAGCTCGGCGGCGCTGCCAAGGCCGCCTTCGGGCTGGACGAAGTCCTCTTCGCCCCGCGGCGGGTCCCCGCGCAGCGCGAAGACGTTCTCGATCCCGGCCGCCGCGATCCGGTCCAGCGTCGTCGCCAGCCCCTCGGAGGTCTCGCCGACGCAGCTGAGGTGGGCCATCGTCTCCAGGCCGACGTCGTCCTTCAGCGCCGTCGTGATCTCAACCGTGCCGTCGCGGGTGGAGCCGCCGGCCCCGTAGGTGACCGAGGCGAAGTCGAGCTCGAGATGGCCGAGCTCGCGCGCCGTCGCGTAGAGCTGCTCGGTCGCCTCCGCCGTCTTCGGCGGGAAGAACTCGACCGAGAAGGTCGGCCGTCGCGCGGCGATGATCTCGTCGATCCGCATCGGTGCAGGGTACTTAGCCGCCTCCGGCCGCGGAGGTCAGCCGCGCCGGCTGACCCGGTCCTGGAAGTAGGCCTGGATGTCCTCGAGCCGCTTGCCCTTCGTCTCGGGGACGAACTTCCAGCAGAACCAGAGGGTGAGGATGCCGGTGCCGCCGTAGATCCAGAAGGCGCCGGAGCGCCCGGCGGCGTCGATCAGCAGCAGGAAGGTGAGGGAGACGATGAAGTTGAAGGTCCAGTTCGCCATCGTCCCCAGGCCAGCCGCCTTGCTGCGCACCGCCAGCGGGTAGATCTCGGCGTTGAGCAGCCAGAAGATCGGCCCGAGGCTGATCGCGAAGGAGGCGACGTAGGTCATCAGGCTGATGATCGCCACGACCGAGGCGAGGGTGCTGCCACCGCCGCCGACGAAGGCGGCTCCGAGGGCGAAGAGCGAGAGCGACATGCCGGAGACGCCGATCATCAGCAGCGTCCGCCGCCCGGCACGGTCGAGCAGGCGCAGCGCCAGCATGGTCATCGCGACGTTGATGACTCCCACTCCGACCGCGGCCAGGATCGAGCCGGCGGAGGAGTCGACGCCGGTGAATTCGACGATCGTCGGGGCGTAGTAGATAACCGTGTTGATCCCCGTTACCTGCTGCAGGATCGCCAGCCCGACGCCGACGAACAGGGCAGCTTTGACCACCGGCTGCAGCAGCTCGCTCCAGGCGCCCGGCTTGTCGTCGAGGCTGTCCTTGATCTCCTCCAGCTCCCGGTCGATCGTGTCGGGGTCGTCGACGCGGATCTTCGCCAGGGTCGCCCGCGCCGCGAAGTCGTCGCCGGACATGACCAGCCAGCGTGGGCTCTGCGGCATCCGCAGCATGCCGAAGGCCAGTGCCAGCGCCGGCACGCAACCGAGCCCGAGCATCCAGCGCCAGCCCTCGTTGTGGTCGAAGGCGAGCCCGACCAGGTAGGCGACGAGGATGCCGATCGTCACCGCCAGCTGGAAGAAGCTGACCAGGCGGCCGCGGCTCTCCGGCGGCGCCACCTCGGAGATGTAGACGGGCGCCGCCGCCGAGGCGAGCCCGATCGCGACGCCGATCACGACCCGGGCGATCACCAGCACCTCGACGTTGGGCGCCGCCGCGCTCGCCAGCGCGCCGACGATGAAGACCCCGGCCGCGAGCAGGATCATCAGCCGCCGCCCGTAGGTGTCAGCCGCCGGCCCGGCAATCGCGGCGCCGGCGATGGCGCCGATCGGCACCGCGGCGACGACGACGCCCTGGGCGAGGCTGCCGAGGTCGAAGTCCTGCTTGATGAACAGCAGGGCGCCGGCGATGATCCCGGTGTCGTAGCCGAAGAGCAGGCCGCCGAGGCCCGCTATGGCAGCGGTGAGGACCACGTTGCGCCGCGCCCTGCGAGCGGACGCCTCCAATCCCGCATTCATCGCGCCGAGGACCGTACCTCGCCCCACGGACGCGCGACTCCCCTGGTCGGGCAGCCTTCTGTACGGAGTTTGCGGGAAGGTCGCCTGTGCAGCCCTGGACGAGCATCCTGAGCAGCGCTAGATTCGCCTTGCGACCGGGAGAGACCGGTCCCCGCGGAAGCCAAGCGGGGAGCGGCCTCGAAGGTGGCGCAACCGAGCTTCTAAGCGCGAAGGCTACGCGCAAGGCAGGCCACGAGCGTCACTACCGGCCGCGTTTTCGTGCGCGGGGCTGTCCGGCTCGCCACCTAGCGTGCGCCTGGCCTGGGAGACCTGCCCTCCCGGCCCGCGACCGGGGCGCACCTCCGGGAGTTGGGCGTCGCCGGCGAACCCCGTGAGCAACGTTCGCAGCGACTAGCCCGCCCGCTCCCAGCTACCCGAATGTCGCCGCGACGGTCGCCCCCGCGATGCCGCGGTCGGAGCTGACGCTCGCCCGCACGCCGACCCAGTCCCGCCCGCCGGGCAGCCGCAGCGCGAAGGAGCCCTGCCGCC
>JBAQZI010000105.1:0-2407 GCA_049790835.1 Solirubrobacterales bacterium | reverse complement strand
GCTTCGCGTCGAGCTCCTCGCGGCGCTTCCTCGCCGCCTCGGCGGCGGCGCGGCGGCGGACCTCGGTCGCGGTCAGGCCGGCCTCCTCGGCGCTGGAGCCGACCAGGGTCGCGCCCTCAGGGGCAGCGGCGGCAGGGGGAGCGGCGGCGTTCACCGGCGCGGCGGCATCGGCGAGGCGGAAGGCGGCGACGGTGATGTTGTCGCGCCCGCCAGCCCGGTTGGCTTCGTCGACGAGGGCGCGGGCCGCCGACTGCATCGAGGTCGCCCGGGTCAGCAGACGGCCGATCTGCTCGTCGCCGAGCATCGTCGTCAGGCCGTCCGAGCAGATCAGGAAGACGTCGCCGGCCTGGGCGGGCACGGTCTGCAGGTCGACCTCGACCTCCGGTTCGGGACCGAGGGCGCGGGTGATGATCGAGCGCTGCGGGTGGTCCTCGGCCTGGGCGTCGGTCAGCTGCCCCTTGCGCCGCATCTCCTCGACCAGCGAGTGGTCGCGGGTCAGCCGCTCGAACCTGCCGCCGCGCAGGCGGTAGGCGCGGCTGTCGCCGACATGGCCGATCGCCACCTCCTCGGCCTCGAGGTCGACGATCGCGGCGGTGATCGTCGTCCCCATCCCGGCCAGGTCGGGGTCGCTGGCGGCGCGCTCGTGAATCGTCCGGTTGGCCAGCTCGATCGTCTCGCGCAGGACCCGCTCGGGCGGTCCCGCCGGCAGCTCGCGATCGAACGACTCGGCGGCGGTCTTGGAGGCGACCTCGCCGGCCTGGGCGCCGCCCATGCCGTCGGCGACGACGAACAGCAGCGCCCGGGTGAAGAACGAATCCTCGTTGGCGTTGCGCTGGCGCCCCGTGTCGGTGCGAGTGGCCTGGTCGTCGATCCGCAGGGTCATGACGCCTCGAGCCTGAACACCGTGTCGCCGATTTGCACCGTGTCGCCGTCGATCAGCTCCGCCTCTCCCTTCAGGGTGGCGCCGTTGAGCAGGGTGCCGTTGGTCGAGCTCATGTCCTCGACGAAGCAACGGCCGCCGCGTTCGAAGACGCGGGCGTGGAGGCTGGAGGCGTAACGGTCGTCGATCTGCACGTCGCACTCCTTCGAGCGGCCGATCGAGAGGCCGCCGATCAGGTCGAAGCGCTGGTCGACTTCGAGGCCGCCGCCGCGCTCGACGACGAGCCACGAGTCCGGTCCCCGCGGGGCCTCGGCGTAGGCCGGGGCGGCGTGGAAGCCGGTCGCGTCAGGAGCCGGCGAAGCGGTCCGCCGCAGGTCCTTCATCGCGCTGCGCGCGATCACGAGCAGGAACAGGTAGAGGACGGCGAGGAAGCCGAACTTCAGGGCGACGGATATGGGGTCGTAGGCCACGCGCCCAGCAGATTACGGCCAGCGGCCGTCACTGCTCGATGTCGAAGCGGAACGTCGTCGTTCCGACGGTCACCTGGTCCCCCGGCGAGAGCCGGGTCGAGGCGACACGGCGGCCGTTGACCTTGATCCCGTTGGTCGAGCCGAGGTCGACGATCTGCCAGTCGCCGGACTCGGCCCGGCGCAGCTCGGCGTGGCGTCGGGAGACGTTGGGATCGGAGAGCACGCACTCGACCGCCTTCGAGCGCCCGATCGTCGCCCGCGGCCCGTCGAGCACGTAGCGGCGATCGTCGAGCGAGACGACGGCGCGGGTCGAGACCAGGGCGCCGACCGCCTCCTCGGGCCGTTTCGGGCGGCTGCGGTCGCGCTCGCGCACGGCCGAGTAGACCATCGTGTGGCCCTCTTCGCCCTGCTTCGGGGCCTCGCCCTCATGCGCCGGCGGCTTGACCAGGCGCGCCTGGATCCCGAACTCGCCCAGGCGCAGGCGCTCATCGGTGGCGAACTCGACCGCGGGCCGGGTCAGCAGGTCGTAGCTGCGGCGTCGCGCGTGCTCCAACAGGTAGCCGGAGAGCTCCTGCTCCAGCGAGCGCTCATAGCCCTCGAGCTTGGAGCGGTCTTTGGTCGAGAGGTAGACCGTGTACTCGTTCGGCACGTAGACGCGTTCCACCGACGCCGTCTTGTGCGCGTCCATTTCCTTCGCCAGCTTGCGCGCGAGTTCGACCGGCTGCACCTCGGAGCTGAAGGCGCGGCTGAAGACCCCCTCGACGAGGCCTTCGATGCGGGACTCGAGGTTGCGTAGAACGCCGATCGGAAAATCCTAGAGAAGCGCGCCTTGGCCCAGCGCCAGCCAGGCGCCGAGGGCGGCGGCCAGGGCGAGGGCGGCGAGGCGGACACCGAGATGGCCGTGGCGCGCTGCCGTCTGCTCGGCGAGCAGGTCGAGCGAGTCCTCGATCGCGGTGCCGAGCTGCTCCAGCGAGGGACGGTGGTTGGGACGGGCGGCGAGGCAAGCGTCGATCTCCGCCGTCAGCTCGCGCGGCAGGTCGGGGCGCAGCCGCCGCAG
>JBAQZI010000104.1:0-3362 GCA_049790835.1 Solirubrobacterales bacterium | reverse complement strand
CAGCGGACCAGCTCCAGCTGCGGCGCCAGCCTCGTCGTCGGCCGCGCGATCGCGCCGCCGACCGCGCCGACCGCGGTGAAGCGGGCGATCGCCGCCGCCAACCAGATCTACGGGCGGCCCTATATATGGGGCGGTGGCCACGTCAGCTGGCTCGCCCGCGGCTATGACTGCTCGGGCGCGGTCGGCTACGCCCTCCACGGCGCCGACCTGCTCGAGACGACGATGGTCTCCGGCCAGCTGGCCTCCTGGGGAGAGGGCGGAGTCGGCCGCTGGATCACCGTCTACGCCAACGACGACCACGTCTACATGGTGGTCGCCGGCCTGCGCTTCGACACCCGCGACGCCCCGCCCGGCGCCTCCGGCCCGCGCTGGCACCGGTCCGGCGTCGATCCAACCGATTTTGTCGCCCGTCACCCAGCCGGTCTCTGACTCTGGTCGACCCCGGCGAGGGCGGGAACCCCCGGCGGTACATAAAGGGATACCCGAACATTTCTTGATTGCTAGAGTGGTCGCGTGTCCTCGCCTAACAGCGAAGACTTTGCCAACGACCTCGTGGTAGCGAAAGAGCGGGATCTCAAGCCCCTGCATGCAGAGAGCGAGGAGGTCCTCGAGCTCGAGGACGAGCAGGCCGAGACGCTGGCCGAGCTCCTGGACCTGGCCTGGTTCGCAGGCATCCGCTCCGGCCAGGCCCAGCTGAACGCCAACGTCGCCGAAAAGAACCCGGACATCCGCGCGATCGCCCTCGAGCGCTACGAAACGGATCTCAGGAGCCTGCTCGAAACCTCCGCCGACCTGCTCGATCTGAGCCTGCCGAGCACGATCCGCATGTGGACCCTGATGCACCAGGCCTGGATGGCCGGCAACCGCACCTGCAAGGCCGAGATGATCGGGCTCTACCTGGAGATGAAGAGCGACGTCGCCGAGGAGGCGCTGCGCTGGCTCGGCGACGAGGATTAGTCCGCGACCCGGCACGATCGCGCCACGGCCGTCGTCAGGCTCTGCCCGGTCGCGAAGTCATAGGTGGCGCGGGCGAACGGGAAGAGGGCGGTGTCGAAGCCCGCCGGCGCGGTGCAGGCGGCGGAGACGTAGGAACGGGACTGACCGCGGTAGGTGTAGGTGCGGTGGAGGGTGATGTCGAAATGCGTGAGGTAGGCCCAGCGCTGGGCCGCGGCCGGCAGGGTGGTGGTCATCACCGTGCCGAAGGTGCCCGACTGGCGGTCGAGCCGGAAGGTGAGAACGAAAGCGCCGGGGGGCTTACGCGCGTAAGCCTGGGCCAGGATCAGCTTGTGTCCGTCCTTGCGCGGCCCCTTGAAGGCCAGCAGCTTCGCCTTGACCGTGAACAGCGGCTGAGTGGGGATGCGGGCCTGCAAAGCGACGTTGCCGCTGCCGATGATCGACTCGCCGCAGACGCGGCGGGCGTTCCGTTCGGTCGCCGGCTGGATCTCCCTGACGTTGCAGATCGGCAGGCCGCGGTCGAAGAGGCGCCCCTGGCGGTTGATCTCGATCCGGATCGTCCGCAGCTGCGGCAGCAGGCTCGGGTCGCCGGCGGTCGCGACGTCCCCCGCCACCCGCACCGCCACCGGCACCGGCGTCTGGCGCGGCAGCGCGCTCGGCTCGAGGCTGCTGTTGAAGGTGACGACAAGGTCGCCTTCGCCGTTGAGCTCCGCCCGGGCCGGAATCCCGACGAGGAGCAGCGCCGCGGTCGCCACCGCCAGCAGCCCGGCCGCCCTCATCTCAGCCGAACCTGGATGGGTCGATCCGGCAGTAGTCGAATCCGAAGCCGAGCACGGCATTGTTGGCGAGGCTGGAGTTTCGGTTCAGGTCGACCGAGTAGGAGCTCGCCTCGTGCTTGTCGCCGTGGGCGAGCGCGCGGCCCACTTTTTCGATGATCTTCTTCTCGTCGCGAAGCAAGCCGAACCACTTGGTCAGGCGCGCTTCGTCGGCGCTGGGCCGGGGTACCGCTTCGAGCTGCACGATCGTCTTGCCGAACGCGGTCGCCGCGCGAAAGAAGTGGGTGGAGGCCCGCTTCAGCTTGCCCGCCTTCACCTCGCCTTTCGCTCCCTTGAAGATCCGTTTGTTGGCGAGCACGTTGACCTTGCAGATCGGCTCGGCCCTGGCGGCATATTCCTCGCGCGGCATTTCTGCTTCAGCCGCCCCCACCGGTGAAGCGAAGAGCATCGGCGCCGTCAGCAGGCACACCCAGACCCCGATCAAAGCGAACCTCAGTGTTTGTGCTCTCCTCATCACGCCTCCCGTAGTCACCTTCTCACAGTTCCTTCCTAGGAACACACACTTAGGGCGAATGTAGTCCCAGCCTGGGCAGGACCCGCCCGAGGCCGCGCGGCAGCCACCACACCCGCTCCCCTATCAGCAGCATCAGCGCCGGCAACAGCACGATGCGGACCACCGTGGCGTCGAGCACGACGGCGACGGCGAGGCCGGTACCGAGCTGGCTGACGGTGGCGATCGGCGCCCCGGCGAAGGCGATGAAGACGGCGAGCATGATCGCGGCGGCGCCGGTGATGACGCGGGCGGTGCGCTCGAGCCCGTAGGCGATCGCCTCCTCGTTGCTGGCCCCCGCCTCGTAGCGCTCACGCATCCGCGTCAGCAGGAAGACCGCGTAGTCGATCGAGAGCCCGAAGACGATCCCGAAGATGCCGGCGGCGCCGATCGCGTCGACGTAGGTGTGCCCGCCCAGCGGCCAGCCGGCGGGAACGTCGAAGAGCAGGGTGAGGACGCCGAAGGCGACGGCGACAGTGAGCAGGTTGAGGGCGACCGCGAGCGCCGCCAGCAGCAGCGCCCGCAGGACCAGCACGAGGACGAGGAAGGTGGCGAGGGTGATCGCGAGGATGACCAGCGGCACGCGCGCGGAGATCGCCTCGTCGTAGTCGGCGAGCTGCGCGGCCCCGCCGGTAACGCCGGTCCGCAGGCCCGAGGAGGCGGCGAGTGCCGCCGCGTCGTCCTGCAGCCGCTCGTTGAGCGCCTCCGAGCCGGGGGTGTTGAAGGTGTAGCGGGGGATGACGAGCATCTGCGCGGCCTGCCCGCCGCGGTCGAGGTCGACGACCTGGCCGACGCGCCGGCGCTCGCCCGGCGGCGCCCCGTCGAGGGCGGAGAGGACGAAGTAGCCGGAGTCGAAGAGCCGCGGCGAGGAACGGCGCAGCGCCCCGACCTGGCCGGCGAGCCGCGAGGCGGAGGCGGAGACCCGGACGCTCGCCCGGCTCAGCCCGCCCTGCAGCGGGCGCGAGGCGTCGTAGCCCTGGGCGAGGTTGCGCGAGAGGGTGTTGGCGCCGCCGCTGAGCCTGCCGAGGCCGCCGGCGAGCTGCCCGGCGGCGGCGCCCAGCCGCTCGAGCCCGCTCGTGACG
>JBAQZI010000103.1:0-7694 GCA_049790835.1 Solirubrobacterales bacterium | reverse complement strand
CGGCGCGCTCGCTGTCGAGCGCCTCGCGCACCGCCGCCAGAACCCCGGCGCTGTCCCCCCCATGGATTCCCCGCAGCCCATCGATCGCGAAGAAGGCCTCGCCCGCCCGCTCCGACTCGACCGCTGCGCCGAGCGCCTCCAACCGCCGCACCATCGCCTCGGTCGCCTCCGCCGCGGCGACCGGATCGGGAAGGGGATTGCGCCCGGGCCGTAGCCCCCCGGAAAGGCCCGGGCGCGCAGAAGACCACAAGCGACGATCCATGACGCAAGCGATCTCCATACGAACATATGTTCGTATATCGGCCGGCCGAAATCAAGGGAGATTTCGGGCGATTTCTGCCACGGGGTGCACTGTCGAGGGCAACTGGCCGCTAGCCTGACCGAGGGGATGAGGAGATCGCTGCCCAAAGCGCTGCTTGCCGTTGGCGTCGTCGCCCTGCTCGTTTGCGGCAGCAGCGCCTACGCGCTGAAGATCGAGATCGGCAGGATGGCGGTCAGCGCCACCGCGAGCATCTCCCCCCGCGCCCTGCCGGCCCGGGGCGGTACGCCGGTCAAGATCACCAGCGTCACCCGGATCAAGACCAGGGACGGCTCGCAGCCGCCGCCGCTGAAACAGCTGATCTTCCTCTTCGACGAGCACGGCTTCCTCAATACCAAGGGATTGCCCACCTGCACGCCGGCGAAGCTCGCCGACACCACCACCGCGCTGGCCCGGAAGCGCTGCCCGGGGGCGATCGTCGGCGAAGGGGTCGGCAAGGCGGAGGTGCGGCTGCCCGGCCAGGCCCCGATCGAGATCAGCACCCCATTGACCTTCTTCAACGCGCCGCCCGAGGGCGGCAGACCAAGCCTGATCGCCCACGGCCATGAGACGGTGCCGGCGCCAAAGACGCTGCTCGCCCCCTTCTCGGTCGAACGGATCAACCAGGGCCGCTATGGCTTCCGGGTCAAGATCGAGATGCCGGAGATCGCCGCCGGCTATGGCGCCGCCACGCTCGCGCAGGCGACGGTCGGCAAGACCTGGAAGCGCGGCGGCAAGACGGTCGGCTACGCGAACGCCCGCTGCGCGGGGGGGCGCCTGCAGGTCTACGGCACCCTGACCTTCACCGACGGCAGCTTCTTCCCCGGCACGCTGACCTCGCCATGCCACGTCGCGGATTGATCAAGGCCGCCGCGCTCTGCTGCGCTCTGGCGCTGGTCTTCGCAGCCAGTGCCGCCGGCGGCGGGGCGCTGGTGATCATCGACAACATCGTCCTTCGCGCCGACGGCGGCTTCCAGCCACGCACCCTGCCCCGCCAGGTCTTCGCGCCGATCGACTTCGAGGGCCGCTTCGACATCGCCGCCAGAGGCGGCGGCAAGCCGGTGGCGCTGGCAGCGGTCACCGTCGACTTCGACCGCGACGGACGCCTCACCCCCGGCGGCCTCCCGGTCTGCCCGGCCGAGCGGGTGGCCGCGGCCAACCCGGACCAGGCGCGCCGGACCTGCCCCGGGGCGATCGTCGGGACCGGCAAGATCGAGGCGCTGATCGCCCTGCCCGGTGGAACGGTGCCGGCAAGATCGCCCCTGACCATCTTCAACGGACCGTTCCAGGCGGGCGACCCGACGGTTGTCCTCCACGCCCAGATCAGCGCTCCCGCCACCCAGACCTTCGCGATCGTCGTCCCGATCGAACGCCGGCGGGGGGAATTCCGCTACCGCGCCACGCTGGCGCTGCCGCCGATCGCCGGCGGCCTCGGCGCCGTCACCCACGTCGACGTCAAGGTCGGCCGCCGCTTCCGCGTCGACGGCCAGAAGCGCAGCTACGTCGCCGCCCACTGCACCGACGGGATCCTCCGCACCCACGGCCGCTTCAGCTTCACCGACGGCACCATCATCGACGGCAGCGTCGAAAAGGCCTGCCGGTCACTCTGAGCCCGGCTCGGCGGCGGTCCACGCCGAGCCACCGGGTTCCTATACTTTGCCGACTCCAGGGCCGCTAGCTCAACTGGTTAGAGCAGGAGCCTCTTAAGCTCAAGGTTGAAGGTTCGAGTCCTTCGCGGCCCACTGGGAACGGCGGAGGTTTCCGGTTGCGCAGGCCTTACCATTGCCGACCCTTGACCGCCGGTCCCGTAAAGCAGGAAGACCTGGAGCTTCTGGCGGTGCAGTGCGCCGACCTGCTCAACGACACGGGCCCTTGGATCCACCGGCGCAAGGAGGCGGTCTCGATCATCGATGAGAGCGCGCTGAAGCGGCAGCTGAGCGTCGACTTCACGCTCTGTAACTGCCCGCGGTACGCCGAATGGGCCAAGCTCGTCACCTCGATCTTCGGCGACAAGATGGCAGCCGCCCCACTCTTCTTCCTCGAGAAGCGACCCGCCTGGCTGATGGGGTTCGACCTCAAGGACGAGGGCGGAAGGTCCCTGCCGTTGATGACCAGCGGCGACAACGCCATCCTCTCCGGAGCGATGCTGGAGCACATCGGGAGCGAGTGCCTGGGAAAAGTCGGGGTGTCGCTGTCGCCGGCGGTTGCCCGGATGCTCAACGCCCTGGCTCGGGGAAGCCGAGCCGAGGCGGACCGCTGGCTCAATCGGCTGCAGCAGCCGCTGCCTTCCGACAATCCAGAAGACCAGGAAGCGATGTCCGCGCTCTGGGGCGACGACGACATGCGGTGGTGGCTGATGACGCTGGCCGAGTCCTCGGTCGTCCTGGTCGTCTATGAGGAATCCTCGGCGCACCGCCGGATCCTGAAGCTGGCGTACGACGAGCCCCTCGGCATCCAGCCGAAGCCTCTCGCTCGCTTTGGCTGGGCGCCGTTCAAGACCTGGATCGTCTCCCCGTTCATAGAGGGTGAGCGTTACCACCTCGAGGTCAGGGCGCCGCGCGGGATGCGGCTGACGCGAGCGGCGCTGGCGGATGACGAGCACCCTGAGCCGAACGTCGACAACGAGTTGACCCGGCGCGCGCACCTCTACGTTGACGATGCCAGCCGATCCGGGGGCGCGATAGCCGACATCTGGTTGCGTGTCAGTGGCCAGGGGTTCCTGGGCGGCGCGACCCTCTCCTCACTCCTCGTCCTGATGGCCTTGGCCGCCTGCGTGGAGTGGAGCCACGAGATCGCCGAGAATCCGACCAGCGCACCTGCCCTCCTGCTTCTCCTACCGGCGGTAATCGCCTCCTACGTCGGGCGGCCGGGTCAGCATCCGCTGACGGCCCATCTTCTGGCAATCCCCCGTTGGGCCCTTCTGGGCGCCGGTGGAGCCGCCTATTACGCCGCGATCAGGCTGGCGCTCGTCGGCGTCACGCCTGACAAGGCGCAGGAAGTGGACGATCGGGCGGCCACGATCGAGTCGTGGCTGACACCCCCGCTCGTCATCGCAGGGCTGGCGTTCCTCGTTCTCCTCGTCGGCTGGATCGTCAGCCGCTCGGTCAGCCACCGGGCGGCGAGCTGGGTCAGGAATGTCTGGGACGAGAGAGCCAACGAGGGCTTCCAGTACTCGCTGCCGCTCGCGACCGACCCGGGGACCGTCATGAGTCATTGCACGGGCGAACTCGAGCCGGCGCTGATCTCCTCCGGCCAGCGCTCGAAGGCAACCAGGACGCTACCGACGACCCATCGCTACAGGGTCTTCAGGACCTCGCCGTGGATCAACTGGGTGCATGATCTTCAAGTCCAACCGGGAGCTGCCGGCACCTCGGTCACCCGCGCCTTCATCGCCAAGAGCAAGCGGCTGCCGCGCTGGGCGGTCGCTCTATACGTCTGGCTGCAACGGCGCCAGGCAAGACGCCTGGACCATCGACTCAGCGAGCATCTGGGTGACTAGCTAGCCGCCGGCTCAGCAGATGGCGTAGTCGGCTGAGCAACGAGGGCTTGGCCGCCCTGATCTGACGCACGCCGGCCGTTTTCTCCATCTCGTCACTGAGCTCCTGCTTAAGATCCAGGTCTCGCGTGGCCTCGTCAAGGGGGGGATCGGAGTTGTCGAAGGCCAGCTCCGACGCGTTCTCATCGACCAGAGGGCCGGCGTACCAGTCCGGTTCGCGAAAGCCGGCCTTCTCGGCGCGGTCGCGCACGTTGGCCGGAATTCGATCTCTTAGTCCTCGGATGTACATGGCTGATCCTTTCTTCCCATTCTCGCTCCCTGCCGCGAAAATCGGCGCTCTGAACTGAGCGAGGTCGGATTGTGCCAGAGGTCGCGTGCCGGCGAAAGGAAGCCCGGCGCGCTTTTCGAGCGCGATCCCGGTGGTTGCGCTTCTGGTATTGCTGAGTGCAGGCGTTTGACCATGAGCGTCACCAGGTCCTATGCTGCTGCTAGATCTAGTTTATTCCGTGGACTTTGTAGATCTACAGAAAAGGTAGAGAGAGCGGCGGACGGGTGCCCATTCAGTACTTCGGCAACGCGAAGATCAGCCCCAACGGCCAAGCAGGCCTGCCGATCGGGCTTCGCCGGGCTTTGGGGATCGTCGAGCAATCCCGGCCCATTCAGGTCTTTGCCGACATCGAAGCCCGCGAGATAAGCCTGATCGAAGACGTCGACCCAAAACGACTGTACGAGCTCCTCCGGCACCTCAACAGGTCGCCGGGCGAGACTCCCTGACCCGGGGAGCGGCCCCTACGGCGCGGCGAGCGGGTTCTGTTCGGCGAGCGGGTTGGCGGTGGGCGCTTCGCCTTTTTCGCGGGCTTTCCTGGCTTCTTTTTCGATGTCGACCAGCTGTTTCTGGAACTGCTTGGCGCGTTTGCTGATCTGCTCGAGTTCGTTGTCGAGGTTTTCGCGTTCGAATTTGGTGTTGGCGTAGGTCGCGGCTTGCTTCTGGGTCTTGGCGGCGCCCTTGTAATCGAAGGAGTAGAGCCGGTAGATGGCCAGCGTGCTGAGGCTGCCAAGGCTGGGCCGGGCCTTGGCGACGACCTCCTGGGCCCTCGCCGCGGCGCGGACGTTGAGCTCGGCTTCGGGACCGGTGCGCGCGAACTGGGCCAGGGTGAACAGCGCCTGGGCGGCGATTTGGGCGCCGCCGGGATTGGGTTCGTCGCTCGCCTTCAGGTATTTCGACCAGGCTTCGCTCGCCGCCTGCAGCTGCTGGATCGACTCCGGGGTGTAGGCGACTTCGCCGGTTTCCGGGTTGGCTTCGGCGAGCGAGTTGCTGGCGTTGACGCGGGCCCGGGTCAGGCTCAACAGCAGGTCCTCGTCTTCCGGGTTCCTGTTCAGTTTCGCTTCAGCCTTCTCCGCCTGCTCTTCGAACTGGTCGGCGGCGCGGCTGACTTCGTCCTCGATGCCGAAGATTTCCTGCAGCGGCGCGGGGCCGACGACCAGGAGCAGGCTCAGGCCCATCAGCACGGCCAGAATCGCGTAGACGACTTTGACGACGCCGCGGCGTCGTCCGCCGGTGTCGAACACCATCCTGCGCTCGCCGTCTTTTTTCGCCATCGCTCTCTCGACGCTCCTAAGTAGAGGGCTCCGCCACTTCGCCCGATTCTCCCGGCCGGCCAAAGGCCCGCGCGAGCAAGATACTCAACTCATACAGAACAAGCAGCGGAACCATCTCGATCAGCATCGAGATCGGGTCCACTCCGGGCAGCGCCGCGGCGAGCAGGGCGATCAGCAGGTAGGCGTAGCGGCGGTTGGAGCGCAGCTGCTCGACCTTGACGATGCCCAGCCGGGTGACCGCGAGAATCGCCAGCGGCAGCTGGAAGATCAGGCCGCCGGCGAGCATCGTCATCGAGAAGAAGCTGTAGTAGTCGCGGGCTCGGACCTGGATGTTGAACTGGCTCTCGTTGAAGTTGAGGAGGAAGTTGACCGCGGCCGGCATCACCGCGAAGTAGGCGAAGGCGAGGCCGGCGAGGAAGAGGACCGGGAAGACGAGCAGGATCGGCAGCACCGTCCTGCGCTCCTGCTCGCTGAAGGCCGGCAGCACGTAGGCGTATACCTGGTAGAGCAGGAACGGCATCGAGAGGATCAGGGCGCCGTAGGCGGCGACCGTCACCGTCGTCGTGAAGGGCTCGGTAACGCCGAAGGTCAGCAGCTTCTTGCCGTCCGGCAGCGGTCCGTTGGCGATCTCCAGCAAGAGGTTGTTCTGCCAGAAGCAGAGCGCCAGAGCGACGCCGACGACGGCAATGCAGACAATGACCCGGAAGCGAAGCTCGTCGAGGTGCTCGACCAGGGAGAGGCGGTCCTCATGGGAGACCGCCCTGACGCGGCGGGGCATCCCGCGCCTCAGCTACGTTTGTCGTGAACGACCTCGGGCTCAGCCGGCTGCTCGACGGGAGTCGCCGGCGGCGTGGTGGCGCGGATCGCTTTGACCTCGGGCTCGTCGTCGTCGTTGGACTTGTCGCCGGTGACCGTGTTGCGGAACTCGCGGATGCCGCGGCCGAGGCTGCTGCCGAGCTCCGGCAGCCGTTTCGGGCCGAACACGATCAGGGCGATGATGAGGACGATGATGATCTCGAGGGGACCGATGTTTCCGGGCATTGAACCCATGGTAACGGGGTCGGAGGGCGGCCGGACCAGCTCGAGTGGCCTAATTGGATACCCGGTAGTTGGGTTTCCTCATGGATCTTTCAAAAAATGCGGATCAAGTGCCCCGTTTATGGGTTCGATAGGTGACAGATGCCAGAGCCCAGTCGTCAGATCAAGCAGGCCACGAAGCTGCACATCTGCCCGCGCTGCGGTTCCTGCCTGGTGCAGCCGACCTGCTGGGAGCAGGCGGGCGACCGCGCCCACTGGCGAGTCTGGCGGCGCTGCCCGGAGTGCGAGTGGTCCTGCCAGGGCGTCCACGGCGAGCGTGAGATCGACGATTTCGACGAGCAGCTCGACCTCGGCGCGCACGAGCTCGCCGATGAGCTGAGAGCGCTGGAGCACTCCAACATGGTCGACATGGCCGATGCCTTCGTCGCCGCGCTGGCCGTCGACCTGATCAGCGCCGACGACTTCGCCTAGCGCTCCCGATCAGCTGTAGCGCTGGACGACGCCGTCGGCGACGAGGCCCAGCAGCTGCCGCTGTTCCGGCGCGAAGCTGGCGCTATCGAGCTGCCGCTTCGCCGTCGCCACCATCTCCAGGGCCCGCGCCCGAACCCGGTCGAGCGCCCCGCTGGCGGCGATCCGGTCACAGAGCAGCTCCGCCGCGGCCGGGTCGAGGCCGTGCAGGTCGACCTCGCGGATGCCGGGATCGGCGTTGGCGGCGTCGATCAGCGGCAGCGTGACCGTGCCGTCGAGCAGGTCGGTGCCGCGCGCCTTGCCGGTCCGCTCCGGCGGACCGGCGACGTCGAGGACGTCGTCGAGCAGCTGGAAGGCGAGGCCGACCTCGGCGCCGAACGCCCGCAGGTGCTCGTCGTCGTGGCCGAGCAGGCAGGCGCACTCGAACAGCTTCGCCGTCTTCAGCCGGCAGCGCTCGAGGTAGCGCTCTTCGGAGATCGCCAGGTCGAAGGCGTCGTGGCGCTGCGCCAGCTCGCCCCGGGCGAGGGCCACGGACGCTTCGGCCAGCAGGGCGACGGCGCGGCTGTCGCCGGCGTCGGCGAGCAGGGCGAAGGCCCGCGAGAGCAGCAGGTCGCCGGTGGCGACGGCGCGGGCGCGGCCGGAGCTGGCGGCGACGGTCGGCAGGCCGCGCCGCAGCGGCGCCTCGTCGAGCACGTCGTCGTGGACCAGGGTCGCCATGTGGATCAGCTCGACCGCCGTTGCCGCCCGGACCGCGGCGGCGCCCCCCGCCTCGCCGGCACAGAGCAGGACCAGCAT